>JAIVJM010000044.1:19315-24136 GCA_020199995.1 Acidobacteriota bacterium
GCGTTGGAGGTATCAGGCGAAGGCCGGAATCGGCGAGTCTTCGCCCGCCGTGAGCCGCGGCGGGACGGTCTTCGTCGGCGACCTCTCGGGCGTGCTCCACGCCGTGCGCGCGCGCGACGGGCAGCCCCTCTGGACCTTCAAGACGGGGGGCGAGATCAAGTCTTCGCCCGTCGTCGTCGGCGCACGCGTCCTCATCGGCTCCTACGACCAGCACCTCTACTGCGTCTCGGCGACGACGGGCAGGCTCCTCTGGAAGCTGAAGACCAACGGCCCCGTCCACAGTACGCCGGGCATAGCCGACGGCGTCGCCTACGTCGCCGGGTGCGACGAACTCCTGCGCGCCGTGAGGCTCGCGGACGGGCGGCAGATGTTTCAGATCAGCTCGGGCGCGTACACCGGCGCGTCGCCCGCGCTCCTGGAAGGCAACGCCTTTTACGGGACGTTCAATAACGACGTGCTCGGCGTCAACCTCGTCGCGCGCCAGGTCGGCTGGCGCTACCGGCATCCGGAACGACAGTTCCCCTTCTACTCTTCGGCGGCCATCAACGACGCGCGCGTCGTCGTCGGCGGGCGCGACAAGATGGTGCACTGCCTCGACGCCAACACGGGCCGCGCGCACTGGACTTTCCCCACGCAGGCGCGCGTCGAATCCTCCCCGGCGATTGCGGGGGGCCGCGTCTTCGTCGGATCGAACGATGGCAGGTTCTACGTGCTGGATTTTGCGAGCGGAAGGAAGCTCTCGGAGTTCAACGCGGGCGCGCCCATCTCGGCTTCGCCCGCCGTCGCCTCGGGCCGAGTCGTCGTCGGCTCGCAGGATGGCAAGCTCTATTGTTTCGGCTGACGCTGTGATCTACGGAGAACTGCCATCTGAGGGTTGAATGCGGATGGAAACCCTCAATTACATCGTGCGTTGATCGAGCGCGGCCCGGACGCCGACACGGAGGGGCGCGTCGGTGTCCGTCAGGCCGCGCAGACCTTGCTCAGCGTCTGCGCCCACTTGCCCATCACGGGCTCGCCGTACATCTGCCGCTCCTTCGCCCTCCGGATCGCGCACGCGCGCCGGAACGCGGAAGACTCGCCGTATTTCTTGATCGAGACCGAGGTGCGGCCCCTCCGCTCGCGCCCCGCGTTCCACGACACCTCGTAGACCTCGTTGAGGTGGATCGTCCCGTCCTTGCCCTTGTACTTCTTGACCACGCGCCGGACGCCGGCCACGCCCGTCGAGTTGCGCGGGTTTCTGCCGACAACCGCCCAGTCCGTCCGCGGCCTGCCCAGCTCGCGCTCCATCTCGTTGCGGCACTCGACCGCCGCGCCGAGCGACACCTCGCGGTTGCCGTCGTGCAGCCTGTCGGGGATGAACTTTGAACGCGCCTGATGGTTGAACCTGACCCGCACATACCACCCGTGCATTTTCTTCAGCGGACTATCAATGATGCGACTGACACCCTTATGTCCAGACTTTGCCATAGAACTCCCTGCCCGGAGTCTCCCTCCGAAGTCTTAATCGTAGTAACGGAAACTAAAATTTAAAGCCCCGACCCTGATTTGTCAAAGCGGCGCGGCGTCGAAGCTCGCTTACGGTGACGCCGCGGCCCGTTACGACATCCGCACCGACCACCACTACCATACGCGCTGTCTCGGGTGCGGGAAGATTTGGGATCTGGACGCCCGCGGCGCGGCTTCCGAACTTCTGGAACACGTCAAGCCTCAGGCGGGGTTTGAGGTCAAGGACTACCGGCTGGAACTCCTGGGCCACTGCCGCGAGTGCCGTCGGTAAATTTTTTTGCCGTCAGGACGATAATAAGTATTGTTCTTGACTTGGAAGTTGAAGGAGAAGAGGGCGTATGAGCGACCAGGACGAGAGAGAGAAGCCCGGCGGGCAAAGCGGCGAGCAGCCCATCCTGACGAACAGGCAGGGGCATCCGGTCTATGACAACCAGAACACGCGGACGGTGGGGGAGCGCGGGCCGACCGTCTTAGAGAACTACCAGTTCTTGGAGAAGATCACGCACTTCGACCGCGAGCGCATTCCCGAACGCGTCGTCCACGCGCGCGGCGCGGGCGCGCACGGCTACTTCGAGGCTTACGGAACGATTGGCGACGAGCCGGCGAGCACCTACACGCGCGCCAAACTGTTTCAGGAGAAGGGCAAGCGCACGCCCGTCTTCGTCCGCTTCTCGACCGTCATCCACGGCGGCCACTCGCCCGAGAACCTGCGCGACCCGCGCGGCTTCGCCACCAAGTTCTACACCGAAGACGGCAACTGGGATTTGGTCGGCAACAACCTCAAAATCTTCTTTATCCGCGACCCGGTGAAATTCCCCGACGTGGTTCACGCCTTCAAGCCCGACCCCATGACGAACCGGCAGGACGCGAACCGCATCTTCGACTTCATCAGCCTGACGCCCGAAGCGATGCACATGATTTCGTGGCTCTTCAGCCCGCGCGGCATCCCCGCCAACTACCGCGAGCAGGAGGGCGCGGGCGTCAACACCTACAAGATGGTCAACACCGAAGGCGTGGGCGTGCTCGTCAAGTATCACTGGATTCCGAAGCAGGGTGTGAGGTCTCTGACGCAAGCCGAGGCCGAACAGATCACGAACTTCAACCACGCGACGCAAGACCTCTTCGACGCCATCGAGCGCGGCGATTATCCGGAGTGGGAGCTGCGCGTGCAGGTGATGTCCGACGACGAGCACGCGGAGCTTGATTTCGATCCGCTCGACGACACGAAACTCTGGCCCGAAGAGCAGTTCCCGATGCTCCCCGCCGGGCGCATGGTGCTCGACCGCAACCCGACGAACTACTTCGCCGAAGTCGAACAGGCGGCCTTCGGGACGGGCGTGCTCGTGGACGGGCTCGACTTCTCAGACGACAAGATGCTGCAGGGCCGCACCTTCTCATACTCCGACACGCAGCGTCACCGCGTCGGCGCGAACTACCTGCAACTGCCCATCAACCGCCCGAAGAAGCACGTCGCGACGAACCAGCGCGACGGGCAGATGACTTACCACGTGGACAGCGTCGAGGCGGGCGAGAACCCGCACGTCAACTACGAGCCGAGCAGCCGCGGCGGGCTTCGCGAAGCGCCGAAGGAGGGCAAGGATCACACGCCTTACGTTTCGGGCCACATCGTCCGTCAGAAGATCAGCCGGACTAACGACTACCGGCAGGCGGGCGAGCGTTACCGGACGATGCCGGACTGGGAGCGCGACGACCTCGTCAACAACCTCGTCGGCGCGCTCAAAGAGTGCAACGAAGACATTCAGGAGCGCATGATCGGACACCTCACGCAGTGCGACGAGGACTACGGCAGGCGCGTGGCGCAAGGTCTGGGGCGCAACGTCGGAGAACTCACGGCTGAGAGCGCCGCGTCGCGTTAGTGAAGTTGTGCGGGTAGCAGTGTGACGTGGGTTTAGTAAAGGTGAGCGTGGACACACTCAGTTCCCGCTCACCTTCGGCTTTTTAGAGAAGAGGCGTCAGCCGCATCGGACTCTCTGCCCGCGCTGACCGGTGTGCGGATTTAGTGGCGACCGGGACTGTGTGCCGGGGTTAAGGGCTATTATTTGGCGTTCCTGATTAAGACAACGTCACTTGCCGAGCTACCGTGTGAGATCACAAGTTTGTTGTCGCGCGACCAATCGAAGGAGAATATTTCATCGGCTTTAAAGTTAGTTATCCGCTTCGGTTCGCCGCCGTCAATGGATTGACTCCAGATGTCGTGGAGCCCGTCCTGGTGTCCAACATAAGTCACCGCCCGGCCGTCGGGCGTCCAACGTAAACGTGCCGGGAGTTTAATTTTAACGTCGAAGACCTTGACGGGCGAACCGCCCTCGATTGGCAGAACGGCCAGCCGGGCGGGTGAGCCGGGCGTCTCCAGCGAACAGGCAACCATCTTTCCGTCATGTGAGACGGCGCACCGGCCCATAGGTTCTTCACTGAGTCGCACGGGCTCGCCGCCGTCAATCGGCGCCTTCCACAGAGATTGTCTATCCGAGTAGACCACCCACCCGTCGCCGGCCGTCCCGCCGCCGCCGGTCAATTGTTTGGGATTGCCCCCGTCAATGTCCATTCTCCAGCCGGCCGGCGCGCCAGTGCGCTCCGAAGTGAAAACGACGTAGCGCCCGTCTGTCGTGATCGAGGGGCCATAATCTACGGTCTCGGGGGTGGTCAATTGTTTTCGATTCTTTCCGTCCGCATCCATGATCCGGATGCCGTCTTTGCCGCCCGCCATCGAGTTGAAAACGATTTTGCCGTCAGGCGTCCACCTCACGCCGTCCAACCCGTCCAGATTGCTGGAGACGGATGTAAACCGGGTGGCGCGCCCGGCGTCGCCGTCCGGCGCGATCCAGATATCCGAAGCCTGAGTTTCCTGTACCGTCACCAGAACGCTGGAGTCCGCGTTGAGGCTGATACCCTCGTAACTATTCAGGTCGTTCGTGATTTTTCGCGCCTCGCCGCCCGGGTAAGAGAGGTGCCATATCTGCCGGGTGCGATTGTCCGACGCGTTCTCCGCCGCTGTCATCAGCAGCCCGCTGCCGTCCGAGAGCCATGCCAGCCGCTGGATGTGATACCACCTCTGCGAAGTCAGGACACGTTCCGCCCCGCCTTCGACCGGCACTTCAACCACGTTCTGGAATCTGCCGGCGGAATCTGTGGCGCGGGCGACGGTTGCGATCCTCTTGCCGTCGGGCGACCACACGACCCCGCCAAAGAAGAAATTCCCGAAACGATTTGGTCCCCCCTGACGTGTGGCGATCTTTCGCTCTTCCGTGCCATCCGCGTTGGCAATAATCAGTGCGCTTTCTCCCTCTATGATCC
>JAIVJM010000164.1 GCA_020199995.1 Acidobacteriota bacterium
AATTAAAAACAGAATGGAACTGAAAAGATAAACCAACTCTTGCTTGCGCGTCTATATGATAGATTCAAGAAAGCACAGGAAAATTTTCCTGCCCTTGATATTTGCCGCTCACTCCGGTTGACAACGCCCGCGCGAAAACTACATAAGAATTCTGTTCTACTTTGACCGCCGACAAACCGCGCCGCACGACGAATGACCAAACGACTCTTGCTCGCACCCACGCTCCTCCTGCTCGTCTCAGCCAGCATCGCCCTCTTCATCTTTTATCGCCTGCGCGACAAACCGACACCCACTGTCGTCGGTTGGCGAGCCGTAGTCACGACGCTCGCGGGCGACGGTTCGCCCGGCCTGCAAGACGCTCCGGCGGCGACACAAGCTCGCTTGCAAAATCCGTTCGGCATCGCGGTTGACGCGCGCGGCAACGTCTACGTCGCCGATGCGGGAGAGAGCAATCGTCTCCGCAAAATCGGCGTTGACAACTCGGTAACGACGCTCGCAGGCGGCGTGGAGGGCTTTGCCGACGGGGCGGGCGCGTCCGCCTCTTTCAACACGCCTTCAGGGATAGCCATTGACGCGCGCGGCAATCTCTATGTCGCCGACACGGCCAACAATCGCATTCGCAAAGTGACGCCGGAAGGAATGGTTTCGACGCTCGCGGGCGACGGCACAACGGGCGCGCGCGACGGCGCGGCGCATATGGCGCAATTTAACGCGCCCGTCGGCGTCGCCGTTGACGCGCGCGGCGAGCGCGTCTATGTCGCGGATACTTATAACGACCGCATCCGCTTGATCACTACGACAGACGGGCAGGTCGTCACACTCGCGGGCGGGAACGCGCCCGGATATATGGACGGCGCAGGTGGGAGCGCGTTGTTCGACACGCCGTGCGCACTCGTCGCGACGCCGGACGGCGAGTTGTTCATCGCGGACACGGGCAATCGCCGCTTACGCAAATTGTCGAAGGACGGGCAAGTCTCAACGCTGAATTTCACGTCTGCCGACAACGTGCCGTTTGACGAAGCCTTCGCTCCCGTGGGTCTCGCGCTCACGCACGACAATTTTCTCTACATCACCGAGCGCGAGCGCGGGCGCGTTTGGCAGATCGCGCCTGGCGGACGCGCACACCTGATCGCGGGCGGCGGCTTTGGCGACACAGGCGGCAACGGGCACGATGACAACGACGCGCGCTTCAATCAACCGGCTGGCATCGCAGTTGATAAAACCGGCGCTTTGTACGTTGCCGACAGCGCCAATTATCTCGTGCGCAAATTGACGGCGACAGAGAGCATGGCGGCAATGAACAATGCGGAGGTGAAAGTTGACGCGATACAAAGCGCAAATTCGCCTGACAACTCTGTAAACAATTCTCAGTTGCCGGTTGAACAGACCGAAGTGTTGCCGCGCCTTTCAGCCGAAGCGTTCGGCATCAAGTCGCTGCCGTGGCCGCTCGACCCGCAGGACCGCTGGCACGAAGTAGCGGCTACGATGGGCGAGGTGCGCGGCAGTTACGACACCGACGACAGCCGCCATCATCTGCACAGCGGTATAGACATCTTCGGCACCTACGGCCAGACGGTGCGCGCTGTCCTTGATGAAAAGGTTGAGAGTCCTCTCACTAACTGGGGCTATGGCAGTCTCAACGAGGGCTTGCGCATCGGCGTGATGGTTTACGTTCACCTGCGCGTCGGGCGCAGCGAGCGGGACGAGTTGATTGATAAGGCGCGCTTCACGCCCGTCGGGCGCGACCGTGAAGGAAAACTCACGCGCCTGCGCATCAAACGCGGCACGCGCTTTCGCACTGGCGATGCGCTCGGCACGATCAATCGCATGTATCACGTCCACATGAATTTCGGCGCGCCAAACGCCGAAGCGAACCCGCTCGGGCTTCCGCTCGTCGGCTTCACGGACAAGGTCGCCCCCGTGATCGAACGCGACGGGCTCGCTCGACGTGGAACGCCGCCGAACTCCCGGCGGGCGACTACATCCTCCGCATCATCGCGGCTGATTACAACGGCAACGAAGCGACGGCGGGACGCGATGTGGAGATCAGGATAGAAAGTAAATGATGAATGCGGAACGCGGAATGAAAACCAAAGGCAGCCGTCTTCAATTGTGTAAGTCAGGACTTGGCGATGGTTCTCTTAACCTACATGGAAATTGGTGGACAGGTGTTGTTGTAGGACGGCGAACATTCGAATCAATCAAATGTATGGACAACAAGCGGACTCGCGGTTATGCTTTTACCACTGCTTAAAGGTTCAACACTCGCGGAAGAAGCGATTGATGTAACCCGTATAATAGACAGGTCTAACCATGAATTACCATCCGCGTTGGATTAGGACTTAACCTCGATCATGATGGGGGCTTCTATTTCAATACCAGACTTCCGCGTGCTGTTCGAGTCCGCCCCCGGCTTGTACCTCGTCTTGACTCCCGATTTCACCATCGTCGCGGCCAGCGACGCTTACCTGCAGGCTACCCTGACCAAGCGCGAAGAGATTCTGGGCCGCGGGATTTTCGACGTCTTTCCCGACAACCCTGATGATCCGACCACAATGGGCGTGGCCAACCTGCGGGCGTCGCTCGAAAGGGTGTTGCAGAGCGGCGTGCCCGATGCGATGGCGCTTCAGAAGTACGACATCCCTAGAACGGAGGCGGGGGGTGGCGGGTTCGAGGAAAAATACTGGAGCCCGGTCAACTCGCCGGTCCTCGGCGTTGATGGACGAGTCGTTTATATCATCCACCGGGTCGAGGACGTGACGGAGTTCGTCCGCCTCAAACAGCAGGGCATCGAGCAGCATCGCTTTAACGAAGGTTTACGCACGCACGCCGATCAGATGGAAGCGGAGGTTTACCTCCGCGCTCAGGAAGTGGCGGCGGCGAACAGAGAACTGTCCGCCGCCGTCGGCGTACTCAAAGCTGAGATCGCCGAACGCGAGCGCGCCAAGGCTACGCTGCACAGGGAGCGGGAGTTCTTAAAAGTGCTGCTGGAGAATATGGAGGACGGCATCGTAGCGTGCGACGCGGAAGGCATACTCACGCTCTTTAACCGCGCGACGCGCGAGTTCCACGGGCTGCCCGACGAGTTGCTACCCGCCGAGCGCTGGGCCGAACACTACGACCTCTTCTTAGCCGACGGCGAGACGCGGATGGCACGTGAGGAAATTCCGCTCTTCCGCGCTTTACAGGGTGAGCAGGTGCGTAACGCGGAGATGGTGATTGCGCCGAAGCGCGGGCCGAGGCGCAGGCTGCTGGCGAGCGGGCAGGCGCTCTTTAGCGCGACAGGGGAAAAGCTCGGCGCGGTGGTCGTAATGCATGACATCACAACGCAGCGGCAAGCTGAAGAAGAGCGCGCGCATTTGATTCAGGAGCGCGAAGCACGCAAGACCGCCGAAGAATCAAATAGTCTGAAAGACGAGTTCCTGGCAACACTCTCGCACGAGTTGCGCACGCCGCTAACGGCGATACTCGGCTGGACTAGTATGCTCGGCGCGGGGCTGCTTGACGAGCAGACCACCGCTCGCGCCCTCAGTACGATTCATCGCAACGCCCGCGCACAGAATCAGCTCATTGACGATCTGCTCGATGTCTCGCGCATCATCACGGGCAAGCTGCGGCTCGACGTGAGCACAATAGAGCTGGCGCAGGTCATCGAAGCCGCGGTCGATGCGGTGCGCCCGGCGGCGGAAGCTAAGGGCATCCGCCTCCAGGTGTTGCTCGACCCGCAAGTCGGGGCAGTCTCTGGTGACGCTGCCCGTCTACAACAGGTGTTTTGGAATCTACTCACTAACGCCGTTAAGTTCACGCCCAAAGGCGGGCGCGTGCAGGTTCGGCTAGAGCGCATCAACTCGCACCTTGAGATCACGGTGAGCGATACCGGCAAGGGCATTGATTTGGAATTTTTGCCGCACGTCTTTGACCGTTTCCGTCAGGCCGATCAAAAGAGCACACGCACGCACGGCGGGTTAGGGCTGGGCCTGTCAATCGTCCGCCAGATCGTTGAACTACACGGCGGGTCGGTTCATGCCGAGAGTGAAGGCGAAGGGCAGGGAGCGACCTTCGTGGTGCAGCTTCCCCTGATGGTTATGCGGCGGGAAGTGGAGAAGCAGGAGCGCAGACATCCGACAGCCGGAGGCGGTTTGTCGCTTGATTGCCCGCCGCAATTGGATCACTTGCGAGTGCTGATTGTGGATGACGAGGAGGATACACGCGATCTGCTGCGCGCCGTGCTCGAACAATGCGGCTCAGAAGTCGTGACAGCCGGATCAGCGACGGAGGCTTTGGAGGCGCTCGAAAAATCGAAGCCGGACGTGTTGATCTCGGATATCGGAATGCCGGAGGAAGACGGCTACGCGCTGATCAGCAAGATACGTGCGCTCCCCACGGAATGCGGCGGTAAAGTTCCGGCGATTGCGCTGACAGCATATGCAAGAACGGAAGACCGGGTGCGTGCGCTTGTGGCAGGGTTTCAGGTGCATCTGCCGAAGCCCATTGAGCCTGTCGAACTAGTGGCAGTAGTGGCGAGCCTCGCCGGGCGCACAGGAACAGTCTTACCATCGTAAAAGTGGACGGGAACAATTGAGTTCAAGAGTTGAATTACCATACTCCTTAAACCATTGATAGACGGTTGAGGCGACGATGCGCGTGCCTTCGGGGTTGGGGTGGACGCCGTCGGCTTGATTGAGGGTTTCAATTCCGGCGACGCGGTCGAGGAGGAAGGGGATGAGCGTGAGATCGTATTCCTTCGCGAGCGCGGGGAAGACTTCCATGCTCGCACGCCTGTATTCCGCGCCCGAATTCGTCGGCGCATACATTCCTGCGAGTAGCACCTGCGCGCCGCGTGCGCGTGAGCGTTCGATAATTTGCGCGAGGTTTTTGCGCATCTCGGAGGTGGGCAGGCCGCGCAGAATGTCGTTGGCGCCGAGTTCGAGGATGACGAAGCGCACGTCGCCTTCGAGCGCCCAGTCGAGGCGGCGCAAGCCCCCGGCGGTCGTGTCGCCGGAAACTCCCGCGTTGACCACTTCGTACTCATAACCATCATGCTTGAGTTGTTCTTGTAAGAGCGACGGGTAACTTTCGTGAAGGGATAAGCCGTAACCTGCCGTGAGGCTGTCGCCGAGGGCGACGATCTTCGGGAGATTCTGCTTCGGCGCCGGAGTGTCCTCCGTTGTCGCGGCGGACGCTGCGTCTGATGAAATCGGCGCGGGCGGCTGCCCGTTGCCGCAAGAACAGAAGATAAAGAGCGCGAGTAGTGTTAAGCTGAATAAAATAAATTTACGCATGATTGAATTATACAGACTCAGGAAAGAAGTGCCTTCCGGCGCGGAGACGTTGACGATCTTACACTCGCTCGATCTCACGATCCCCGACGGGCAGTTCGTCTCCATCGTCGGGCCTTCGGGCAGCGGCAAGTCCACGCTGCTCGGACTCATCGCCGGTCTCGACGCGCCGACCGCCGGTGAGATACTCATTGACGGAGAAACGATCACCACGATGGACGAAGACGCGCTCGCCGCCCTGCGCGGAAAAAAGATCGGCATCGTCTTTCAATCCTTCC
>JAIVJM010000165.1 GCA_020199995.1 Acidobacteriota bacterium
CGTCCAGCCGGTCTGGTGCGAAGCGCCGAGCCCCATCCCAGTGTCGCCCTGAAAATACTCGTAAAAGAGGACGAGGTCGCGCCAGTGCGGGTCATCTTGAAACTTGCTGTACCAGCCGTGGACGGGCCTCGTCGCCTCGCTGATAGACGAGTGGCGTAAATGAACAGTTACGCTCGCGGCACTGCAATGATGCGGCTGCGCGGATGAGTTGATTGATGGAAGTTCCGTTCGACCCTTCGGAGAAGGCGCTGCTGCGAGCTCTCGCCGCACGCTACCCGACCGCCGATCTCGCGCTGGCTGAAGCCTCGGCGCTACGCGGCTCTCTGACTCTCCCGAAGGGCGTCGTGCACGTTATCAGCGACGTGCACGGCGAATATAAAAAACTCAGACACATCATCAATAACGCTTCGGGCAGCCTGCGCCCGCTCGTCGAATCACTCTTCGGCGCGGAGATGGGCGACGAAGAAGTCGAGCAACTGCTCTCGGTCATCTACTACCCGCACGAGACGGTCGA
This sequence comes from Acidobacteriota bacterium, assembly GCA_020199995.1. Lineage (GTDB taxonomy): Bacteria > Acidobacteriota > Blastocatellia > Pyrinomonadales > Pyrinomonadaceae > JAIVJM01. The sequence continues at coordinate 515 of JAIVJM010000165.1, forward strand.
ATATTTGCGACCATCGCTCGAAGACCCTGCGCGGCGGGGCGAATGGGTGCGCCGGACACTGCGCCGACAGTTCCGCATCGCGCGCTCACTGGCGAGCACGCGGAGGTTCGCGGAGGTGAGGCGGCTGTTGCCGGATGCGCGGCGCGAGCTGTTCGAGGAATTGTTGTTCGAGCCTTGCACGGGCCGCGGGACTTCTTATCTCGACGTGATGATCGAGACGCTGACCGCTCACGACCGTGACTTTTCCGCCGTCCGCACCGCTTCGCGGCTGGTGCGCAACCTCTCCGTCGCAGAGATCGTGGTGGCAGGCGACCTCGGCGACCGTGGCCCGCGCATTGACCGCGTCATTGATTACCTCTTGCAGCAGCCGCACGTCTCATTCGCGTGGGGTAACCACGACGTTTCGTGGATGGGCGCATGCCTCGGGCACGAGGCTTTGATCGCCACGGTGCTCCGCATCTCGCTGCGCTACCGGCGCGGCTCGCAACTCGAGGAGGGTTACGGCATCACGCTCGCGCCGCTCGAAAAACTCGTGCGGATTGTTTACGCGGACGACCCGGCTGAATTCTTCAAAGCGCGCGGGAGCGGGCTGCGTGACGAACTTCTCTTGGCGAGGATGCAGAAGGCCATCGCGATCATTCAGTTCAAACTCGAAGGTCAGATCGTCCGTCGCCATCCCGACTGGGAGATGGAAGAACGCTGCCTCCTGCACCGCATTAACCCGCGCGAGGGCACGGTCGAGATTGAGGGCCGCACGCACGCGCTCCGCGATACGTACCTCCCGACCCTCGACGCCGGAGACCCTTACGCGCTGAGCCCAGAGGAGCAATCATGCATCGAGCGCCTGCGGAAGTCGTTCGTCTCAAGCCCGCGGCTCTGGCAGCACATGTCAGCGGTCGTGCGTCACGGCGCGATGTGGCTGCGCCGCGACGAGGCGCTCATCTTCCACGGCTGCGTTCCGGTTGACGAAGAAGGGACGGGCCTCTCGCTCGAAGTCGAGGGGCAGACGCACTCCGGTCATTCGCTGTTCGTGGCGCTCGACCGCGTCGTCCGCGGTCTCTTCCGCAAGGGCGCGCAGGCTTCGAGCCATGACGCCGACTGGCTCTGGTATCTCTGGACAGGGCCGCGCTCGCCGCTCTTCGGCAAAGACCGGATGGCGACCTTCGAGACCTACTTCGTCGAGGACAAAGCGACTCATAAGGAGCATAAGAATCCCTACTTCAAACTGCTCCACGAGGCGGATTTTTGTGCCCGTGTGACGAACGAGTTCGGCATCGGCGGCGACGGCATGATCGTCAACGGCCACGTCCCCGTAAGGGTCGAGAAGGGAGAGGAGCCGGTCAAACAGGGCGGCCACGCCGTGACCATTGACGGCGCTTTCTCCGAAGCTTACGGCGACCGCGGCTACACGCTTATTCTCGGCCCTGAGGCCATGTCGCTTGCCGAACATCATCATTTTGAATCGGTCAGCGACGCGATTACGACAGGCGCGGACATCGTGCCGAAGGTGACGACGCTGCGTGCCTACGACCCGCCGCGCAGCGTGGCCGACACAGAAGATGGCGAACGCATCCGCCAGCACATCTCCGCGCTCGAAAGGCTCGCCAACGCCTACGAAGTGGGCGTTCTGCTCGAAGATTCCAGCCCCCTTCATTGACAGCCGGACGGAAAATCCTTTCTCGCCATATAACTTCTCGCTCTTCCTTGGCGGCTCCCGCCATCACGGCTTAAACCCTTCATCTTTAAATACTTAGCTGTGCATAGTGAGCACTTTGGAAAGTCTCCGTGTAAACTTGACTAAAAAGTAATGTATCTTTAAGATGGCTTCAGATGAGATTCGTAGACGAGAATTGAGTGAAGTTTATGAAGGTCACCGCACAGGAAGAATACGGGTTGCGATGCCTGCTGCAACTGGCGCAATTGGGCGAGGGCGAATTCCTCACGCTCGGGCAGATGTCCGAGCGCGAAGGCATCTCGCAGGCGAACGCGGGCAAGCTGCTGTGGCTTTTGAGTAAAGCGGGTCTGGTGACCTCGATCCGCGGGACGAAGGGCGGCTACCTGCTGGCGCGCCCCGCCTCGGAGATTCATCTGGACGAGATTATCAAGGTGCTTGACGCGGACGTTTTAGACGGCCACTGCAAGAGCTACACAGGCGTGCTCGATTCCTGCGTCCACACCGGCGACTGCGGCATCCGCCCAGTCATCGTGGGCGTTCACGAGGTCGTGCGGAAGGCACTCTCCGCCATCACCCTCGCGCAGTTGATCGGCACGGAATCAAAGGTTGATGCGACGCTGCACCAGATCGAGGACATCGAGTCGGACATGATCCCGCGCGGACTGACCGAGGACACCATCCGTCTCATCTCCCTGAAAAAGGAAGAGCCGGAGTGGATGCTCGAATTCCGCCTCAAGGCCTACCGCCACTGGCTGACGATGAAGGAGCCGAAGCACTGGCCGAACGTGACATACCCGGAGATCAACTACCAGGACATCATCTATTACAGCGCGCCGAAGCAGAAAGCGTCGAAGGCGAGCCTCGACGAGGTTGATCCGGAGTTGCTGCGCACGTTCGACAAGCTCGGCATCCCTTTGCAGGAGCAGAAGATGCTCGCCAATGTGGCCGTGGACGCGGTCTTCGACTCGGTGTCCGTCGCCACGACCTACAAGGAGAAGCTGCGGAAGCACGGCGTCATTTTCTGTTCGTTCTCCGAAGCGGTGAGGGAACATCCGGAGCTCATCAGGAAGTACCTCGGGTCGGTCGTGCCGACAAACGACAACTACTTCGCGGCGCTCAACAGCGCGGTCTTTACCGACGGCTCGTTCGTCTTCATCCCGAAGGGCGTGCGCTGCCCGATGGAGCTTTCGACCTACTTCCGCATCAACAATCAGGAATCAGGCCAGTTCGAGCGCACGCTGGTTATCGCCGAAGAGAACTCGCACGTCTCGTATCTGGAGGGGTGCACCGCGCCGAAGTTCGACAAGAACCAGTTGCACGCGGCTGTGGTCGAGCTGGTCGCTCTTGACGACGCCGAGATTAAATACTCGACCGTGCAGAACTGGTACGCGGGGGACGAGGAAGGGAAAGGCGGCATCTACAACTTCGTCACCAAGCGCGGCGCGTGCCGCGGACGCAACTCGAAGATTTCGTGGACGCAGGTCGAGACCGGCTCGGCGATTACGTGGAAGTATCCTTCGTGTATCCTGCAGGGTGAGAACTCCATCGGTGAGTTTTACTCGGTGGCGCTGACGAATCACGCGCAGCAGGCCGACACGGGCACGAAGATGATTCACATCGGCAAGAACACGCGCTCGACCATCATCTCGAAGGGCATCTCGGCGGGCAAGTCGAACAACAGCTATCGCGGCCTCGTCAAAGTTTTGCCGGGCGCGGCGGGCGCGCGCAACTACACGCAGTGCGACTCGATGCTTATTGGCTCGAAGAGCGGGGCGAACACGTTCCCCTACATCGAGGTCATGAACAACACGGCGAGGGTCGAGCACGAGGCGACCACCTCGCGCATCAGCGAGGAGCAGCTCTTCTACCTCCAGCAGCGCGGCATCTCGCAGGAGGATGCGGTGAGCCTGATCATCAACGGCTTCTGTAAGGACGTGTTCCGCGAGCTGCCGATGGAGTTCGCCGTCGAAGCGCAAAGGCTGCTCGGGATGAAGCTCGAAAACAGCGTCGG
>JAIVJM010000045.1 GCA_020199995.1 Acidobacteriota bacterium
AGAATCTGCCGGTAGGCCTCGACGGCCTCCTCGCCCTTTGCGAGGTTCTCCGCTCCGGTGTCGCCCGGCTTGAACTGCTCCTGAATCGCGCGCGCGAGAAAAAGCGGCGCGTTCCTTTGCTCCGGGTCGAGTTCGAGCGCCTTGCGGAAGTGCGCCGCCGCTTTCTCGAAATTACCTTCGCGATACTGCCGCGCGCCCGCGTCCATCTCCGCGCGCACCTTGTTCACTTCCTCGCGCGACTTCTGTTTCGCGCCCGCGCCCGGCTGCGCGAAGGCGCCGGTCGAGGCAACACAGACGACAACGACGGCGGCGAGCGAGAGATTGAAGAGTAGTCTTTTCATATTCGTCTCCGGGCGGGAAATCTCGGGCGATAAGTTACCCCGACGCCCGACCGGGGGGCAAGCCTTCGGCGGGCGCAACTGCGCTACTTCTTCCCGAGCGCGACGGCGCGCTGGTAGGCGGCGTAGACGGCCTTCGAGAGGACGGTGCGCAAAGAGCCCTTCTCCATCTGGTAGATCGCCTCGGCGGAGGTGCCGCCGGGCGAGGTGACCATGTTGCGCAGCTCAGCCGGGTGCTTGTGCGACTCGCGCGCGAAGAGCACGGAGCCGAGCATCGTCTGCGTGACCAGCTCCTGCGCGACGTGGCGCGAGAAGCCCATGTGGACGCCCGCGTCCACCAGCGCCTCCATCATCATGAAGATGTAGGTCGGCCCCGTCGCCGAGAGCGCCGTCGCCATGTCTATCATGTGCTCGGTCTCGACGTAGACCTCGCGGCCCAGCGCGCCGAGCATCGCGCGCACGACCTCGCGCCGGCCCTCTCCGACCTGCGCCGCGGCAGTCCACGCCGTCATCCCTTCGCCGATCTGCGCCGGAGTGTTCGGCATCGCGCGCACGACCGAAGGATGAAGGAGCCCCTCGGCGATGCTCTCCGTCCGCGCGCCCGCGACAATCGAGAGCACAAGCTGTTCTTCCGCAAGCGCGCCCTTCAGCTCTTCGAGCACGCCGCCTAAGCGTTGCGGCTTGACGGCGAGGACGACGACCGAGGCATGCGCTTCCGCTGACAAGTCCGCCGCCGCGTTGGTGTCGGCTGAAGCCCCCCGCGCCGTCCTCGGCCATCACGCCGCAGCCGACGAACGAGAGCTTCGACGCGCGGAGCGGGTTGGCCTCTTGAGCGGCGTCGGCGGCGGGTTGCGTCGGGAGAGTTGTCATAAAAAGAGTCCGTGCCCTTCCGGTTTCGTCGAACGGCGTCAATGATATTCGCGCGCGCGCCCGCGCGTCCAACGTGCAGGGCCGGGGAATCGGCGATTCCGTGCTTAGCTGATGGCCGTCGAAGGCGTTTGAGGCGACCGAGGTTTTTACAACTGTGTGAGAACTTCCCGCGCGATTTTCTGCTACCATCTGCGCCAATACTTGTAGGGAGCGCGGGCCTCATGCGGGCGCGCGCTAACGAATCAACGGATTCCCGAACTATTCCGTCAGTCCCGAATCACACCTGTCACATTGCGAGGAGAAATCAAGATGCAGACCCTGAAACGACACCCCTTCGCCGTGGCCGCCGCGCTGCTCCTGCTCTGCGCCGCCGCGTCGCACGAAGCACAGGCGCAGACGACTTTGCGCCTGCCGCGCCCGAGTCAGAAGTCGAGCGTGATGCAGACCATCGGCGTCACCGACGTCTCGATCACCTACAGCCGCCCCGGCGTGAAGGGCCGGAAAATCTGGGGCGACCCGCCCGCCGGGGCCGCCGCCGGCACGGCGACGCTGGACAGCGCGCGCGCCGCGGCGGATGCCCCCCTCGTCCCTTACGGCCACGTCTGGCGCACGGGCGCGAACGAGGCGACGCTCTTTGAAGTGACCGACAACGTGCTCGTCAACGGCCAGCCTCTTCCCGCCGGGCGCTACAGCCTGCACACCATCCCCGGCAAGGATGAATGGACGATCATCTTCAACAAGGACGACGGCCAGTGGGGCAGCTTCACCTACGACGAGAAGAAGGACGCGCTCCGCGTCAAGACCAAGCCCGAGATGGTGGCCGACAATCAGGAGTGGCTTAAGTTTGGGATCGAACCCGACGGGGAAACCGCGATGCGCATTGCCCTCCGCTGGGAGAAGGTGGTAGTGCCTTTCACCGTCGAAGTGAAGGACGTGAAAGCGCTGGCTATTACTAAGGCGCGCGCGGCGGTCGCCGCCGCCAAGCCCGACGACTTCCAGACGCGCGCGACTGCGGCGAACTTCGCCTTCCAGAACAAGATGAACGTCGAAGAGGCGATGGGCTGGCTCGACCAGTCCATCAAGATCAAGGAGACGATGGGTAACGTCGGCCTCAAGGCGCGCGTCCTCGCCGAACAGGGCAAGACCGCCGAAGCCATCGCCGCCGGCGAGAAGGCGATCCAACTCGGCAAGGCCGCCAAAGCCAACCCGCAGGCCATCGCCAACATGGAAAAACTCGTGGGCGAGTGGAAGTCGAAGAAGTAGAAGGCAAGTAATAAGCTCCGGTAGGCGCGGAAGAATTTAGCCCACCGCGTCGGGCCGTGGGCTCTGACCAGAACGTCACGAGTGAAGCCCCCGAGGGGCGAAAGAAATTCAAGAGTGCGCCTCGAATTTCTTTCGCCCCTCGGGGGCTCACTTCATTCTCAACCCACCTATGCCCACGGCCCGACGCGGTGGGCTAAATTCTTCCGCCCCTTTCAGGGGCTCCGACCTGCAGACTTCTTCTGAACAGCGGATTGACGACAAGCGCGACAATGATGACGACGAGCGCGCCGACGACGTTGTACCAGAGGAAGGCGATTTTGGTGAAGAAGAAGCAGGCGACGACGACCACTTCGCCCGCCGCCGCGCCGACGAAGGCGGCGGTGCCGCCGACGCGCTTGAAATAAAAGGCGAGCAGGAAGATGCCGAGGATCGTGCCGTAGAAGAGCGAGCCGAGGCGGTTGACGGCCTCGATGAGCGAGCCGAGTTGTCCGGCGTACTGCGCAAACGCGATGGCGAAGAGGCCCCAGAAGAGCGTCGCGAGCTTGGAGAAGAGGAGATAGTGACGCTCGCCCGCGTCGCGCCTGAAGAGGCGGCGGTAGAGATCCACCACGGTCGTCGAGGAGAGCGCGTTTAAGGCCGAGGCGGTCGAAGACATCGAGGCGAAGAAGACCGCCGCGAAGACCAGTCCCACCACCCCGGCGGGCAGGTAGTGGATGACGAAGTTGAGGAAGACATAGTTGGTGTCCTCGGGCTTCGGGTTGTACTCCTTGAGCAGCTCAATCGCGCCCCCACGAATCTCGACGGCGCGCGCCTGAGCCGCGCGCAAGCTTTCAGCCGCGTCGGCCTCGGCGCGCCCGTCGCCGGAGCGGCGGGCCTCGATAAAGTGACGCGTCTCCCTCTGCTTCTCTTCCGCAGCCACGGCGTACTGCGCTTCGAGCGCGCGGAACTCTGCGCCGCGCGGCCCGGCGCGCGCGCGCTCGACCTCGACCGGGTTGAAGAAGACTGGCGGCGCGTTGAACTGGTAGAAGACGAAGACCATCGCGCCTAAGAAAAGGATGAAGAACTGCATCGGCACTTTGACGAGCCCGTTGAAGAGTAGGCCCAGACGGCTCTGCGCGACGGACTCGCCCGTGAGGTAGCGCTGCACCTGCGACTGGTCGGTGCCGAAGTAAGAGAGCGCGAGGAAGCAGCCGCCGACGAGTCCCGACCAGAAATTGTACTGGTTCGTCACGTCGAACGAAAAATCAATCGCGTTGAGGCGACCGAGCCTGCCCGCGACGTGCGCGGCCTCGACGAAAGAGATGTCCGCAGGCAGCAACGAGATGATCGTCGCGAAGGCGATGAACATCCCGCCCATGATAACGAGGAACTGCTGAAAGTTCGTGTTCTCGACGGCGCGCGCCCCCCCCGTCGCCGTGTAGAGCGTGACCGTCCCGCCGATGAGGAAGATGACGACGCGGATGTCCCAGCCCATGATGACCGAGAAGATGACTGAGGGCGCGTAGATCGAGACTCCGGTCGAGAGCCCGCGCTGGACGAGGAAGAGCGCGGCGGCCAGCGTCCGCGTCTTGAGGTCGAAGCGCCCCTCCAGGTATTCGTAAGCCGTGTAGACCTTGAGGCGGCGGTAGACGGGAACCGCCGTCACGCAGAGGATGACCATCGCGATTGGCAGACCGAGGTAGAACTGCACGAAGCGCATGCCGTCGGTGAAGCCCTGCCCCGGCGTCGAGAGGAAGGTGATGGCCGAAGCCTGCGTCGCCATGATCGAGAGCGCGACGTGGTGCCAGCGCATCCGCCGGTCGGCCACCAGAAAGTCGTCGAGTCTCTCGCTCCGCCGCCCCTTCCAGAGCCCGTAGAGCACGACGCCGGCGAGCGACGCGCACAACACCACCCAGTCGAGTGTTCTCATGCGAACGCCCGCGTGAAGATGTAGAAGAGCACGATGAGGACGGCGAGGTTGACGAGCACGACCGCGTACAACATCGTCCAGCTTCGACCGAAGGGCGGCGCTTCGTCAGTCCGGTTCGGTTCTTGAGATTGGTCGGAATCGTCGGATTGTTCTGGCATCTCGATTCGATTTCAGCCCCTGAAAGGGGCGGCAGAATTTAGCCCACGGCGTCAGCCGTGGGGACAGGTAGAATGAATAATCCGGAAGAGCCCCGGAGGGGCGAAAGAATATCGTCACTTGCCGCCGCTCAAGTCTGAGTTTCTTTCGCCCCTCCAGGGCTCTTCGACTTCTTTTACCGACGATTCCCACGGCTCGCGCCGTGGGCTAAATTCTTAAGTGTAGACGTATGTGCCCCTGCCGTGGCGCGCGACGAGCGTGGAGCCGCGCTTGTCGGTCTCGCCGGGGTCGTGCGTGGCGAAGAGCGTCTGGTAGCGCGCATCCCATTCGGAGGGGAAGTAGAGTCCGCGCTCCTGCACCCAGCCCTCGAAATCGGCGGGCGTGATTTTGTTCGGCGCGTTCAAGAGCGCATCAGCCGGCTGGATGAGCGCGACGGGCGCTCCCTCGACCGTGACGCGTTCCTGCGAGAGCTTGAACGGGTAGGGGCCGAGCTGGAAGCCTTCGAGCGCGCGGTCGCTGGTGTTGTACTGCACGACGTAAGTGCCGCCCCCCTCGACGTAGGCGAGCAGACGCTTCTGCTGCCGCCTGAGCGCGGCGCGCGTGTTGTAGGCGCGCACGCCCGCGACGACGGCGTCGAACTTTGAGAGGTCGGCGTTTTCCAGATCGTCGTCGGAAAGCAGCCTGACCTCGTAGCCGACTTGGCGGAGCGCCTCGGGTATCTCGTCGCCCGAGCCCATGACGTAGCCCACCGAGTCGCCGCGCCTCTGCAAGTCAAGGCGCACGAGGCGCGCCTCAGCCGCCGGGAAGAGCGCGTGGCGCGGCAGGTGCGGGTAGTCGATCTCGACGAAGCCGCGCGAGAGGCGCTGCCCGCCCGTCTCGAACTCCGCCGCGAGCGTGCCCGAAGAGGCGTCGGGCGCGGGCGCGACGCTGAAGACGGCCTTGAACTCTTCGTCCCTGCCCTTGAGCGAGAGGGGAATGGAGGCGGGTGTCGAAGTCCAGCCGCCGGGGAGCTTGAGCCTGATTGTGCCGCGCGTTTCCGCCGAGACGTTGCTGCGCAGCGTGACCTGCACGCGCTTCGGCGCGCGGTCGGGGAAGACGAGGACTCTCTCCGAGAGATTGACGGCGACGGGCGGGACGATGGCGACGGGGCGGTACAACTCGCCGCGCACGCGGTCGGTCCAGCGGTACGAGACCTCCGTCTGAAAGAAAATCTTCTCACCCTCCGGCCCGGCGGCGACTTCAAGTGTGACCGGGATCACCGGGCCATTCTCCGGCTGGCCCACCTGTCCGGGCGACTCGACCTGAAAGAGACCCTCGCCCGGCTCGCGGCGCAGCCAGTAAGGCTGGCCGGGCTCGGCGTCGGCGGGCACGCGGACGACCGTCTCGGTCTGCGCGGGCTGATTGTTTTTCATCTCCGCGTTAACCGTCTTCCAGCTGTCGCGCGACCCGACGCCCCCGTAGCCCATCGAAATTCTCTCAAGCCTGAGCGGGTACTCGGAGCGGTTGATGAGCGTCGTCGTGACGCGCACCTCGCCGCCCGGCGTCGCGTAAGGCGCGGCGGCGATGTTTTCAATCCACAGACCGGCGCAGGCGCGAATCACTTCGCGGAGTCCCCACATCTTCAATCCGGCCTTCTCCGCGTCGAGGTTCGGATTACTCGTCAACAGCCCGTTCAGTTCTCGGTGGGCGCGGACGAGGAGGGGGAGAATCGCCTGCGGGTTCGAGGGCTGGTATTCGCGCGCGGCCTGTTCGACGAGTCGCCCCACGGGCTCGCCGCCCGGCTCGCGCCGCCAGCTCAAGTCCACGCCGTCGAAGATGTCTCGACGCGCCTCTTCGCCCGCGAGGTGTGCGAAGTAGTTGACGGACGCGCCGCGCCGCTCGGCGGAGCCGAAGCCCTGACTCTTGTGCTGGCTCCGGCTCTGCGCGGCGATCTCCGTGTAGGACTTGCCAAGGAGCGGGTTGAAAGCGCCGACATCCGCGCTCAACATCTTGTCCGCGTCCTTCGGGCGCTCGCCCTGCCTGCTGAAGACGTTCCACAGCAGACGCTTCGGCTTCCACGGCTGGACGTCGCGCAGTTGTTCGGGAAAGCGCGCGGGGTCTCCGGCGGCGTCGAAGGCCTCGCGCGCGAGGATGGCCGAAGCCGTGTGCTGCCCGTGCCCGCCTTCGCCCGTCGAAGGGAAGCGCGTGATGACGACGTCGGGGCGGAAGCGACGGATGACCCACACGACATCGGCGAGCACCGCTTCGTGGCCCCAGATGCGCAAAGCCTCTTCCGGACTCTTCGTGAAGCCGAAATCAACGGCGCGCGTGAAGAACTGCTCCGCGCCGTCCACGCGACGCGCCGCCAAAAGCTCCTGCGTGCGCAGGAGCCCGAGCAGCGCGCCCTTCTCCGTGCCGATCAGGTTCTGCCCCCCGTCGCCGCGCGTCACGGAGAGGTATCCGGTCCGCACCCCGCGCTCGTTCGCGAGGTAGGCCAGCAGCGCCGTGTTCTCGTCGTCCGGGTGCGCCGCGATGTAAAGCGCGCTCCCCAAAACCGAAAGCTTCCTGAGGGCGAGCTGCGTCTCCGCGGCGCTCGGCGCGGCGGGCGTCTGCGCGCGTGCGACCGAGGCCAAGAGGCAGAAGAGTGAGAGCAGGACGAAGACGGCGACGGGGGGTGAAGGGCGCGGCGAATAATTAATCATGGACTTTGTCGAGCGGGGCGCGTGCCAAAGTTTCTCTGTTCAAGATTGACGCCCGGCCATTGTTCCGAAAAGCCCGCGCGGGGGTCAACCGTACGAATGTAAAAAAGTCGTATCCACGACATTGCAGCCCCGGAGGGGATGAAGAGCATGGCCGTGGGCGGCCTGAGCTTCGGCACTTGCCCGCGGCTCTTATCTTTCGCCCCTTCAGGGCGTAGAGGTGGGCGCGGGCGCGGGCGCGCTCGGCCTCGTGTTGGCGTTCAGGTTCCCGTTCCGGTTCGCATTGGCGTTCATGTTCGTGGTGCCCTTGCGATCCTGCTCCTTGCGCTGCTTCTCCAGATTTTTGAGGAACGCTTTGCGGCGTTCGAGGCCGGGCTTGGCCTTTTCGAGCGCGTCGCTCGCGGGGAAGTAGTCGGGGTTGATCTCAAGCGCCTTGTTGAAGGCGGCGATGGCCTCCTTGTACTGCGCCATCTTGTAGTGCGCCAGCCCCAGCTCGTAATACTTGTCGTCGTTCTCCGCGGGCGAGTTGCGGACGGACTCCTTGAACATCTTGACCGACTTCTCGTACTCGCCGAGCTTGCCGTAAGTCAGGCCGAGGAAGAACTGCGCGTCGGAGTTCTTCGGGTCTCCCCGCAAAACCTTCTCGTAAACCTTCGCCGCCGCCTCGAAAGACTTCTCGGACTCTTCGTCGCTCCCCACGACCGCGTAGGCGAGCCCGAGCCGGTAGTGAGCTTCGGCGAAGTCGGGGTCGAGCCGCGCGGCCTCCTTGAAAGCCTCGACCGCCTCGTCGTCGCGGTTGCCGCGGTAGGCTTCCATCCCGCGCTGAAAATGCGCGCGTGCGTCGCCGCCTTCCGCGGGCGCGCTGCCGACCGGCGTCGGCGTCTCAGATGCCGCCGCCGTGGAATTGGCCGACGCGTTCTCGGCTGCCGCTTGCTTTCTGAACGAGCAGCCGGCGAGGGCCGTCACGAAAATCATGAAGGCCGAAAGTGCGTAGATGAGTGCTCTCATGCTGATGCTTGTTCCGTGGTGGGCTTGCTGCAAAACGTATCTCCGCCAAAATCCGCCGGAGAGTCAAACTCATTCTGCCACGTCCGCGCGCGTTCTTTAAGCGGCCCCGCGCGGCGGCTCTGGACTGGTTGTTGCTTGAAGCGATGAACTGGCGTGGAATGTGTATCGCTTGCAGTCAAGGAGCGAAACGAAATGGAGCGCAGAAGCAACTTCGACGAGGCTGGCCCTTCGGAAAAAGCGTTTCCCGACGACCCCGAGCGGACGGTCGTCGCACCGCGCTTCGACCGGAAATCAATACAGTCGGCGCAGCCCGCCGTGCCGCTCGAGGCGAAGCAGGAGGGACGTCGCAAGGGGCCGCTCACCTTCGTCGTACTCTGCATTGTCGCAGGGATAGCCGGTGGCTTGCTCGGGGCGTTCGTGCTCTCCTCTTACCAGAGGAAGGCGCGGCCCCGCGCACAGCCCGCCGCGACGCTCCAGCCGACCGCCGAACGTGCGGCGAGCCAGACCGCCGATGCGCCGCCTTCGGAAGCGGCCCGACTGGCCGAGCCCACGCCCGCGCCGCCGCCGTCGAGCGCCGGGCCGGGCACGCTCGCCGACGCGGACCCGCAGGCCGCGTTGCGCGGCGCGCTCGACGAGTGGATCGCGGCGACCAACGCGCGCGACCTCTCGAAGCAGATGAGTTTCTACAACCCCACGGTCAACACCTTCTATCTCTCGCGCAACGCCTCGCGCGAGGCCGTGCGCGCGGAGAAGGCGCGCATTCTCGGTGCGGCCAGCGCGGTTGATGTCCGTGCGGGCGCGCCCGACATCAAGCTCAGCCGCGACGGGCGCACGGCCACCATGCGCTTCCGCAAGAAATACGCCATCGAGGGCGGCGGCAAAGAACGCCGCGGTGAAGTCCTGCAAGAGCTGCGCTGGCAGCGCACGAGCGAAGGCTGGAAGATCGTCAGCGAGCGCGACCTGCGAGTGATCCAATAGGGAAATGATGAATGCGGAATGACGACTGATGATATGAAAGTGAGCGCCTTCGTCTTAATCCATCATTCCGCATTCATCATTTCCAAACCTTCATCCGTGACTTCCACACGGGGCCGCATCTACGCTAGAGTTAGTCCCACCCGAAACCCGAAAGGAACAGAAAAATAGTTATGCATGAAGATCTGGTTAGCTTAGTGCTACATCAAGGATGTCTGCCGCCGCTTCGCCAAGCTCGGCCACATGGCGATTGCTCCGTCGCTCTACGCGCGGCAGGGCGACACGACGCAGATCGAGGAGATGTCGAAGGTGATGGAGGTCGTCTCGAAAGTCCCCGACGCGCAGGTCATGACAGACCTCGACGCGACGGTCGCCTACGCGAAGGCTTCGGGGAAGGGGAACACTAAAAAGCTCGGCATCACGGGCTTCTGCTGGGGCGGTCGCATCGTGTGGCTCTACGCGGCGCACAACCCCGCGCTCGACGCGGGCGTGGCGTGGTACGGTCGGCTGGTGGCAAGGCCCGGACAGCCACCGAATCCTCTGACGCCGAAGCAGCCGGTGGATGTGGCCGCGGACTTGAAAGCGCCCGTGCTCGGGCTCTACGGCGCGAAGGATCGGGGCATTCCGCTCGAATCAATCGAGCAGATGCGCGAGGCCCTCAAGAAGTCGAAGACGAAGTCGGAGATTATTGTCTACCCGGATGCAAAACACGGATTCCATGCGGATTATCGTGGAGATTACAAAAAAGACGATGCGGATGACGGCTGGAAAAAACTAAATGAATGGTTTAAGAAGCACGGTGCTGTTTGAGTAGCTTTATGTCTTTATAAGACAGCGGAAAAGAATCGCGTAGAATACGCCGCGATTCTTTTCTGGCTTTATAAAGCAGCTTACGGTCTAATATACATCAATGACCACGGTGTAAAATAAAGTAGGCACTAAGTGATCTTGACATACTGCAACCTGCATAGTGAATCCCGGGTAGGGAACCATATCGCGGTATTCTATAGCAACAAGGGTATCACCGGGGTCGCAGCCCGAAGCGTATGAGCTAGTAGCGAGCAGAAGAATACATCCGACGATTAAGGAAGCTCGTTTAAGCAGTTTACCTAACATGACTTCTCCTTAGTCAGCTTTCAATTTGTCCAGCAAAATAACGGAGTTCGAAACAGTTGTCAAGAAAATGTTCGACATTTTCTTGACAACTAGAGGGAACGGAGACGCCCGTTCTCCCCGTGACGGGCCATTTCCGCCAGTTGCCGTCAGAATCGCGGCCCTCTTGAGAGAGCAGCCCCCGCCCGAAAACCCCTACCTACCAAAACACTTCCGAGCCGGAGCCGCACACTCGACGAAAACCCGAACACGACGGCTACAACCCGACAGTGCCGAAGCGGTGAAGAAAAATACACAAGCACGGAATTATTTGCGACAGTAAGCAGTAAGCAGTAAGCAGTCAAAACGCTCAAAGTGTCTTGACTCCTTACTGCTCACTGCTCACTGCTTACTGCTCACTGTCGAAAGCGCCCGCGGTATTCGATGGAATCTATAAACGCCTTGACCATCTGTGCGCGATGGAAGTCGCCCGCGTTGTCATCAAGCTTCTTGAGCCAGAAGTTATAGCCGCTGAAGTCTGTGTCCCGGCCCCCGTTGGGGTTGCGGCGGAGGTAGCCGAAGTATTGCATGAGGACGAAGGCGCGGTTGAGCTCGCGGCGCGCGAGTTCGGGGTGCTCGGCCACCTTGCGGAGCACGGCGGCGCGTCCCGCGTCCGTCGGGTTGCGCGAAAGCTCGGAGATGAGCGCGGAGCGTTCGTCCAACGTCGGCATGAAGCCGAGGCGCCCGATGAGCTTCGAGACAAACTGGCTCGGCGTCATGTCGGAAGGATACTCGCTCTTGAACCCGGTGCGCGTGACCATGTCGAGCGCGTAGGCATTCATGTTTGCTTCGAGGCGCGCGGCCCAGTCGCCGACACCGACGCGGACGCCCTCGCCGACCTGCTGCGTGTCGGGCATGAACTCCTCGTAGCGGACGGGGACGGGCGCGCCCGCGAGGTCGCCGAAGGCCGCTTTGTGCATGCGGTAGACGAAGTAGCCCGTGTCGCGGAACTCGATGGAGAGGAAGAAGGCCGCCGAGGTGTTGACGCGCTTGAAGTCGGCGCACGCCGCGTCCGCGCCGCAGTCTTCGATCTCCTTCTTCCAGAAGGAGAGGCCGCCCGCGTCGGGCGCGCGGTTGAGGAAATCGAGGTAGTTCTGGCGGACGAAGTTATCGCTCGCGTCAATCGGGTTGGCCGCGCTCGTCACGAATGGGACGATTGATTCCGCCGCGTCCACCCTCCGCTTGACCGGCTGCTCCGGCTCGGGCCGCGCGCTCGTCTCGCGGATGCGGTCTTCGACCATCTCGGGCGTGAGGTTGGGGAAGGCCGCGCGCACGAGCGCCGCCTGCCCCGCGACCAGCGGCGCGGCCATCGAAGTGCCCGCCCACGTGCCGACCTTGCCGCCGGGCACGCTGCTCGTGATCCCGACGCCGGGGGCCGTCACGCTCACCCACCCGCCGCGCTGCGAAAAGTCCGCGAGCGTGTCGTCGCTCCTGCTCGCGGCGACCGAAAGCTCGCCGTGAACTCTCTCCGCGCCCGGATACATCTCTCTGGTGGAGGCGCGGTTTCCGGCGGCGGCGACGACCACCGCGTTCTGCGGCGCGAGCCCCGGCGTCGGCGTCGGCGCGGCCACGATGCTCGCGTCGTCGCACGCATCGCCGATAATCTCCTTGAGCATGTTCGAGTGGTGGAGCGTCGCGAGGCTCAGGTTGATGACGTCCGCGCCGTCGTCGCTCAAGGGGTTCCCGTCCGGGTCGAGCGCGTAGCGGATCGCCTCCGAGAGCACCCACATGTTGCCGACGCCCTGCTCGTCGAGCACGCGCAGGGGCATGATCTTCGCCTCGGGCGCGGCCAGCGCGACGAGCCCGGCGACGTGCGTGCCGTGGCCGTAGGGGCCGGTCAACTGGCTGCCCTTTTCGCTCGGGTCGGCGTCGTTGTCCACGAAGTCGTAGCCCGCGAGGAGCCGCCCGGCCAGCGCCGGATGTCGTCGGTCAACTCCCGTGTCGAGCACGGCCACGATGGTTCCCGCGCCGCGCGTGATGCGGTGCGCTTCGTCGAGGCGCATCGTGTCCGTTGCCCACTGCCCCTCGTACTGACTCTCGCCACCCGCGCTCCAAGAGAAACCCGCGCTCCAAGAGAAGCCCGCGCTCCAAGAGAAGCCGCTGCCCTCGGGCGACCCGGCGGTGAAATTGGGCTCGGCGAACTCGACCCGCAACTGCGCGTCGGCCCGGAGCGCCGCCGACTTGGCCTGCGGGTCGGCGTTGTCGTTGATGCGGAGGCGGAAAATCGGGCGCTGGCCGAACTGTTCGATGGGCTGCGGATCGAGGTTGAAGGCTTGCGCGACGCCCACGAGGTCTGAGGCGCGGAACAATTTGACGTTGACTTCGCCGGGCAGGTAGGCGTCCTCGCCGTTCTCGACCGAAGAGCCGGAGGCGCGGGCGACGAAAGGCGTCGGCGGCACGCCGGACGCGAGCACCGAGAGGGCGAGGGCCAGCAGGGCGAAGGGGCGCAGAAAAGTGCGATACATCTGGAGGAGACTCCTTGAATAACCCATGCAAATCTTTGACTTGCTTGATCTTCCGAGAATTATAACGCCGGGATACGAGATACGGCGACAGACCATTTTTGAGCCGTCAATCTTTGATGCCTCGCGCCCACAGAACAGTGCCTGCGCGCGGCCGAAAAATACAATACGGGCGGGCAAATTTTGCGATCTTGAGAAAGAGAAGGGAATTGCCGACCGACAACCCCGGGTGGGCTCCGGCAACATACTTCTCAAACAGCCTCTGAGGGTTTTTTATGTCGGACTGGCGGTCTTTTACCAGCGACCGGCGAGGATGAACGGAGACCAGAAGAAGGGGTGCGGGCGCTCGCGCATCTGCCTGAGCTGCGCGGCGCGGAGGGCGGCGGCGGGTCGCAGTCCGCCGAGCAGGTGCGTGTAGAAGTCTCTCATCAGCTCGGCGGTCGCCTCGTCGTCCACCGTCCAGAGGCTGAGCAGAAGCGTGGGCGCGCCGGCGGAGAAGAAGCCGCGCACGAGCCCGATCAGTTCGTCGCCGGGGGCGACGGCGCTGACGCCCGTCTCGCACGCCGAGAGCGTGACGAGCTGGCCGCGGAAGTCGAGCGTGTAGGCGTCGCGCACGGTGAGCCAGCCGTCGCCGAGCCTCAGGGATGAGAAGAGCGGACTGTCGGGCCGGAACTGCCCGTGGCACGCGAGGTGGAGGACGTCAGAGCGCGCCGCCCCTTCGCGCAGCGCGGCGATGGTCGCGCGCTCGTCGAGGAGCGCCTCGGACTTTTTGAAGAGCGGCGCGAGGGCTTCGATCTCGTCGCGCACGCGCGGCGTCTGCGCGTCGGCGACCCCCATGAGCAGCGCGCTCTCGAAGGCCGCCCGCGGCTTCCCGAGGCAGTGGCGGAGCACGCCCGCGCTCGGCGCGTAGGAGACCTCGCGGCGCTCGACGAGATAGGACTCGCCGTCGTGCAGCGCGTGGAAGGGAACGTAGTGGAGCGCGCGGTGCGGGACGACGACGAGT
The DNA here is from genome assembly GCA_020199995.1 of Acidobacteriota bacterium. Lineage (GTDB taxonomy): Bacteria > Acidobacteriota > Blastocatellia > Pyrinomonadales > Pyrinomonadaceae > JAIVJM01. Next base: position 13,815 of record JAIVJM010000045.1, read on the forward strand.
CGGCGCTCGCCCGTGTGCGCTTCGACGCGCCGCAGCAGGAGGTCGTAGAGCGTCGAGAGGTGGCGGCGCGCGCGCTCGGCGAGCGTGGGGAGATGCGCGCGCACCCGCGCCGAGCCGTGGCGTAAGCTGCCGATCTGGAAGCGGAACTGGCCGATGGCCTCGCCGACTTCGCGCTCGCTCGACAGCCGACGCACGACCTCGACTCTTTCGTTTGTGACGACGAAGGCGAGCAGCTCGCCGTCGAGGCTCGTGTACTCGACGAGAGCGGTGTCGTGGCCGAGCTCGCGCCGGAGCGCGCCGACATCGAGCGGCGCGGCGGGGCCGAGCGACGCCGCGCTGCCGAAAGCGCCGCCGCCGGCGCGCTGCTGAAGCTGGCGCATGATTTCGAGCGTCCGCGCCTCGCGCTCGCTGACGGCGTCGTGGAGCGCCTGCATCGCCTCCCGTCCACGTGCGCCGCGGCCCGCGTCGTCGGGCGGGCGGTTGATTCGGCTGTAGAACCAGTTCAGCTCTTCGCGGAGCCGGTCGAGCTGCGCGAAAAGCTCCGCCTCGAACTCGTCCCGCGGGCGCGGGTGAAGGTTGAGAGCGCCGCTCATCATCTCGACGAGGGCACGCGAGCGCGCGCGTTCCGCGTAGCCGAGCGCCTCGACGACGCGCGCGCCCGCCGGGTCTTCGAGGCAGAGGCGGACGAGCTGGTCGTAAGGCGCGAGCTTGTCGGCGACGAAGGCCGTGCGGAACTCTTCAGCCGGGAGCGGCGCGCGGAGGGTTTCGATGAGCGCGACGGCGCGCTCGAAAGAGGCTTCGGCCTTTGCGGTCTCGCCGCGCGCGGCGGCCAGCAATCCGAGCGAGGTGTGGCAGCGCTCGGCGACCTGCGGCAGCGCCTGCGACTCGGAATCTTTGAGCGTCGAGTCGAGCAGGATTTGCGCGAGCCGCTCGTGCCCCTCGGCGCGCGCCGCCTCGCCGCGCAGCCACCGCGCGAGCAGCATCCTGCGCCACGTCCCCGCGAGCGCAAGCGGGGCTTCGGCCTGCGCGGCGAGGATAGCCGTCAGGGCATATGCGCCCTCGGCGTGCCTCATCTGCGCCTCGGTGAGCGTGACGTCGGCCTCGCCCACCAAGTTGCCCTCGGCGGCGTAGAGCGAGCGCGCTTCGGAGAGGAGCCGGTGCGCCTCGTCCTTGCGGCCCGTGACGAGAGCGGCGCGTCCCCCTTGCGCGAGCGCGCGCGCCTGCTCGGCGCGCATCCCGAGGGCGGCGAAGGTCGGGACGACGCGACGGTAGACGTCGAGCGCTTCGGTCGCAAGGTTAAGCTCGAGATAGGCGTCCGCCAGCTCAAGCTCGGCGATGGCCGACTGGTGCGGCATCTCCAGCGCGGCGTAGCGACGGCGCGAGCGCTCCAAGAGGTCGAGCGCGCGGTCGTAGTGCCCCTGAAAGAGCGCGAGGTTGCCCATGCTCGCCTCCAGTTCGGCCTGCGTCACGGCGAGGCCGGCCTGGCTCGCGCGCTCGAAGGCGTGCTCGTAGAGTTGAACGGCGGAGTTGAAATCGTGACGCAGCGTGTAGAGATAGGCGAGCGAGTTCTCGATCATCGCGAGCTGCTTGTGGTCTTCGGTCGGGAGGAAACGCGAGCGCGCGAGCTTGAGGTAGTGCTCGGCCTCCTCGTAACGGTCGCGCCGCCCGAGGAGGTTGCCGAGGTTGTGCTCGATTTTCCCGGCGGCGGGCAGGTCTTGGTGGGCGAGGAAGACTTCGCGCGCGCGCAAACCGCACTCGACGGCCTCCGCGTAGCGCCCGAGCATCGCGAGCGCGGTGAGCTTGCTGACCTGCGTCGAGGCGGCGTCGTGCGGCTCTCCCAGCGACTCGAAGAGCGCGGCGGCGGCGTCGAGTCGCGCGACCGCTTCCTCCATCCGCCCGCCGACGAGCGCCGCGCAGGCGTCGCCCCAGTGAACGAGCGCGCCGGTCTCCGCCGAAGCGTCGTCGAGCGCCGAGAGCGTGCGCAGCGCCGCCGCCGCGGCGTTGACGCGCGCGGGGTCGCTGCGCAGCCCGTCGAGACAGATGTCCTTGAGCATGCGGCCCAGAGCGGCGTCGGCGAGCGCCGGATGCTCGCCGAGGAGCGCGAGACGCCCCGTCTCGTCTTCGGCCCGCACAAGGCGCGTGGCCAGTTCCGGCCTGTTCATCTCCGTGGGCATGCCGGGGGAATTTTAGAGTAGGGTTTCGATTGGGTCTACGGTTCGGGCTTTCTGCCTTTCGCTAAGCGCGCAGGGTCAGGCCCGGAACCTCTATCTCGGCGTCGTCAATAAGCAGCCGGAGCGTGTAGACGCCTTCGGGAACCGACGGCAGGGTGAACTCGCAGAGGTCGTTCAGGCCGGCCTCAGATGCGGGGGCATCGTCGCCCGCGAGGAGTTCGACCCGCCCGCCGGTGCTGCAGGCTCCGAGCACCTGACCCGAGACGGCCCAGCCCTCGCCGGAGGGCGCGAGCCGGAGGTCAATGTCCACGTCGCCGGCGCTGAACAGGAGTTGCCGCGCCGCGGCGGGCGCGCCCGAGCGGACGCCGAAGGCCGGCGCGAGCGCGCCGCTGTCGAAGCTGAGCGAGGCGACGAGGCGACGCAATAAACCCGGCGTCTCAGCCGCGATGGGGCGCGTGCGGAACATCCGGATGGCGTCCGAGAGAACGTCGTGGGGGGCTTCCTCCGACGTGTCGGCGCGCATCAGTCCGGTGACGCGTGCGAGCGAAGCCGCCTGCCCCGAACAGCGCGCGCACCCGGCGAGGTGCGTCCGCGCCGAGGCCTGTTCTTCCGTCCCCAGATGCCCTTCGACCAGATCGGCCAAGAGCGCGAATGAGAGATGTTGTGCGGATAATTTCATCTTTTTGCTCCACGAGCGCGCCGCTTCCGGACGCCCACTCGCCGGAACAGTGCGCCGAGCCGCGTGGAAAATACATCGAAAGGCCGTCAATCGTAAATCGTGACAAGAAAGAACAGGCTTTAGCTATTCACGATTGACGATTCACGATTGACGGCTTTTCAAGGCCCGTCAAATCCGTGCTTTTTCAGAACGTCGAGGAGCTTGCGGAGGCAGCGCGCGCGGGTCGGGCCAATGCTGCCTTCGGAGGTGCCGAGAGCGGCGGCGATCTCCGTGTAAGACGGCTGCTCGGAGCCGTAGAAGAGCATCGTCAGGAGCTTCCGACAGCGCTCTTCCAGCTCGCCGAGCGCGGCGCGGACGAGGTGCTGCTGTTCGAGCTGAAAGAGCGCTTCGTCGGGCAGAACGCGCTCGTCGGCGACTGCATACATCTTGTCTTCGGCGTCGTCGCCGCCGCCGAAGGAGCGCGTCGCCTTCCCGCGGCTGATGATGCGCCATGTCTTGCGCCGCGCCGTCGTCACCAGCCACGCGTGCAGGCGCGAGGGCTGCTCGATGCCCTCGATGTGTTCGAGCAGCGTCGTGAAGACTTCCTGAAAGACCTCGGAGGCCGCGTCCTCGTCGAGCCCCGCGCGGCGCGGGATGGCGTAGATAAGCCGCTGGTAGCGGCGCACGAGCGCCTCCCACGCCGCCTCTTCGCCGCGTCGGCAGGCCAGCAAAAGTTGCTCGTCCGTCTGCTCCCTCAAGTCTCCGCTCAAAACGCGTCCAGCATAGGATGCGCCTTCGCGCTTTGTCTAGCATGGCTAAAGAGACCGGAGGCTGGAGACTGGAGGCTTGAAAGAAACGGTTCTGTTTTTAACCAACCTCCAGTCTCCAACCTCTGGTCTCTACGGACCGGCGGTTGTTATAATGCGCGGCACAACGCCCCGGCGGTCTCTCCTCCCGCGGCGCCAAAAAATCAACGGAATATTCCTGAGAGATGATGAAACGAAAAAAGTTGAGAGTAGTGTCCGCTGCGCTCGTCCTCTGCGCGGCGGCGACATTCGGCGCTCCGGCGGAGGCCGCCGCGCAGACCACGCCGGCGCGCGCCGCGAGCGTGGCGGCGAAGCGGCCCGGCGCGGAGCCGAAGCTGACGCCCGAAGAGGAGCGGCTGGTGCGCGACTCGAAGGCGGCGATCATCGAGACGGGCTTCTCCGAAGGCTACTTCGACGCGCACTTCAAGCCCGTCAAGGTTCATAATTCGCCGGGCGACCGGAGGGTCGTGTGGCGCTTCCGTCTCGACGGCTATGAGACGACCATCAACGACTCGATAGGCTTCTACACGGACGCGCGCGGGCGGCGCGTTGACTCGCACATGGTCGGGGCCGCGCTCGGCAGGACGCGCGACATCCGGCGGACGATTTCCTTCCGCCGTGCCCGGCGCGCCATGAAGGCCTGCATCGGTGAGTACAGCCCGGGCTCGATTCTCTTACAGCGCTTCGACGCCGACGGGCGCGTCTCGCTCGTCTTCACCGCCGTCTCGCTGCCGCCGCCCGCCGAGCCTGCGAGCGCGGCGAGCGCGGGCCAGCCGACTCCTCCGCCCCCGCCAGCGGGCCCGCAGCGCGACGGGCCGAAGCCGGGCGGGAAGAAGAAAAAACCCTTCCTCAAAATCGGCTCGATTGACCTCGAAACCGGGCGTTGCACGAAGGGCGTGGCGCAGGTCGGCTCGCCGCAGCCGCCCGCAAATCCGCAGCCCGCGCCGAAGCCCGCCCCGCGCCCGCGATGACGGCGCTCGGCGGAGGTGGCCGCGCGGGCCGCCGCCTCCGCCGAGCCGCCGAACGCCCCTTTGCGCTTGATTTACAAAAGGTTGCAGTCCGTCGCGGAGTTGGTCTATGATGCCGCAGCGCTTCTCCGAGATTGAAACCGTGGACGCGAGTTATCGTTCGGATGTAAAGCCGCGCCTTCAACTCTCGGAACGACCGCAATAACATCGCCCGAAGGGGACACACACACAGTCCGGGCGGCTTCGCTTGTCCGACAGTTTTCAGATTCATTTGCCATTCACATAAAAGTCATTGTGCGACTCCAAGTCGCCGCGTGAGCTTTCTTCTACGCCGCCCGAACAGAAGCGGGACTTCTCCCGCCTTCCTCTCGACCGCCGTAGGCTAACTTCAGTAGAACCCCGCTACCCAAGGAGTCAGTTTTAATGAGAAGTAGACCTAACCTCGCATCGCAGTTAAGTGCCGTGCGCACCCGCAAAGCATTCGGATTGTTGAGGCAGGCGAGCCGGCTCGCTCTGTCGGCGATACTGCTCAGCCAGTGCCTGCTCGGAGGCGGCGCGGGCCGCGTCGCCGCGCAGGTGCGGCGGGCGGTCAAGAAGAGCGCCCCCGCGACTTCCAAGTCGAGCACTCCCGCGACGACGACGACCGCGAGCGCCATCTCGACGACGACCCTCGCGGACAACGTCCCGGCGGTCGCGCCGCAGCAACCCGAGTTCGGGCAGTTGCCGTCCGAGCCGCTCGCCCCGATCGAAGCGAGGGTGGTCAGCTTCAAGCAGCTCTCGGAGATGCTGGCGCGCAACCCCGCCCGCAGCGGCGACCCCGCGCAGCAGCAGGCGATTCACTCGCCGGGGAGCAGGCCGGAGCCGGACGCGCCGGCGACATCCGGCAGGGAAGAAATCCCCTCGGCGGTCAGCGTCGCAAACAGCGAGATTTCGCCGCCGAACGTCGCTTCGCCCAGCCCCTCGCAGAGTTTTCTGGCGCAGGAGGACGGCCCCAAGATCGGCACGACGACCTTCACCATCCCTCCCGACACCCACGGCGCGGTCGGTCTCGACAAGGTCTTCACGCAGACCAACAGCAACTTCCGCATCCACAACAAGCTGACTGGCGTGCCCCTCTCGACCGTCAACGCCGAGACCTTCTGGTCTGCGACCGGCGGCACGGGCGTCTTCGACCCGCGCATCGTCTACGACCCGTTCCAGAACCGCTGGATCACCTGTATCGTCTCGAACGCCAGCTCGGCGAACTCAAGCGTGCTCATCGGCGTCTCGAACACGAGTGACCCGCAGGGCACATACCTGCTCTACCGCGTCGTCGTCGGCGTCGCGACGGGCAGCGCCGCGCCCTTCGCCAACGGCGGCTGGGCAGACTTCCCGATGCTCGGCTTCAACAAGAACTGGGTCGCCATCGGCTACAACATGCACGCGATCACGAACAACGCGTTCATTCGCGGCGAAGTCCTCGTCCTCGACTACCCGAATCTCCGCGCGGGGACGCTCAGCGGTACGCGCGTCAACGCGGGCAGCAACTTCTGCATCCACCCGGCGACCACGCTCTCGGCGACCGAGGAGACGCTCTACCTCGTCGAGCACTTTAGCAGCGCGGCGGCGACGGTCGTCGTCGGAACCATCAAGGGCACGCCCGCCTCCGCGTCGGTGAGCCTCTTCGGCCCCTTCACGCGGCCCGGCGGCGCTTGGACGAATCCGGGCGGCGACCTGCTGCCGCAGGACTGCGTCGCAGGCTCGCCCATCCCGACTTTCACCTGCCCGGCGACTCCACGCAAACTCGAAACGCAGGACGCGCAGGTGCGCGGCAACGTCGTCTTCCGCAACGGCAAAATCTGGTACGCGCAGACCGTTGCCCTCCCGGCGGGCGGACTGGTCGCCAGCTCGCACACCGTCGCGCAGTGGACGGCGATGACGCCCACGCAGCCCACGCCCACCACTCTCAGCATCGCCTTCAGCGACGGCGGGCGCGTCGAAGACCCGACCGCGACCGCCACGAACGGCGGCAAGTGGTACGCCTACCCGTCCATCGCCGTCAACAAGAATGACAGCGTGATCCTCGGCTTCTCCGAGTTCGAGTCGGACGACTTCGTGGACGCGGCCTACTCTTTCCGCGAAGCCGGAGACGCCGCGGGGACGATGCGCGACCCCGTCGTCTTCAAAGACGGCGAGGACTACTACGAGAAGACCTTCAGCGGAACCCGCAACCGCTTCGGCGATTACAGCCACGCCGTCGTTGACCCCGCCAACGACACCGACCTCTGGACGATTCAGGAGTACGCGCAGCCCCGCGTCGTGACCCCCGCCAACCCGAACGGTCTTCAGTCGAACGACTCGCGCTGGAGCACTTGGTGGGCGAAGATCGGACTGGCCGTGCCGGGCGCGGCGGGCGACCTCGTCATCAGCGAGTACCGCCTGCGCGGGACGGGCGGGGACGAGGACGAGTACGTCGAGATTTACAACAAGACCAGCTCCGCCATCACCGTCACGACGACCGACGGCTCCGCCGGCTACGCGCTCGCGGCCTCCGACGGCATCGTCCGCTTCACCATCCCGAACGGGGCTGCACCGGCACTCTCGTCAGCGGGCGCGGCATCGCGCTCTTCAACACGGCGAACACGGCGAACTTCTCGACCGCCACCCGCTTCGACGCCGTCGGCTCGGTCTGCGAGACCGACACGCTCTACAAAGAAGGCACGGGCCACCCGGTCGTCATCAACGGGGCCAACACACAGAACGCTTGGGTCAGAGACAGTTGCGGCAAGGGCGGCAACGCGGCCACCTTCGGCCCCTGCCCCTCGGGCGGGGCCGTTGTGGACAATAACAACAACGACACCGATTTCTTCTTCGTGGACACGGACGGCCTTCCGCTCGGCCCGCCCCAGAAGCTCGGCGCGCCGGGGCCGGAGAATCTCTCCAGCCCGCGATTGATAGACGGCCAGTTCGGCGGCTTCCTGCTCGACGCGACGAAGAGTTCGTCGCAGGCGCCGAACCGCTTCCGCAACGTGGGCGACACGGGCACGAACAAGACATTCGGCTCGATGGAATTGCGCCGCCGGATCGTCAACAACACGGGCGGGATCGTGACGCGGCTCAGGTTCCGCATCGTGGACACAACGACCTTCCCGCCGGCGACGGGTCGCGCCGACCTGCGCGCGCTGACCTCGACCGACCTTCTGGTCGGCCCCGTCAATGACGCGGGGACGTGCGCCGCCTTGCAGGTTCCGCCTTCGACATCGCCCGTCCCGCCGTGCAGCGTGACGGTGCGCGCCCTGACGTTGGAGGAGCCCCCGTCGCAGCCCAACGGCGGGGGATACAACTCGTCGCTCTCGGCGGACTCGGTGACGATCACGCCGCTCGCGCCCGGACAGTCAATCAACATCCGCATCCTGCTCGGCGTGCAGGCGACGGGCAACTTCCGTTTCCTCATCATCGTCGAGGCGCTGCCCTAAAGCACGCTTCGACTGCGGACAAACAAGAAGGGCTCACGCGATTTTCAAACTCGCGTGAGCCCTTCGGCTTTTTTAAGTCCCTCCGCGCGTCCCGCCAAAACTACGAAGACGCCCGCGCTTCTTCCTCCTCCGCTTCAGCGACACGCATCTTTCGCCACACGACCGTGCCGATGCCCGACATGATGAGCGCGCCGCCCGCGAGCGTCCGCCACGTCAGACGCTCGCCGAGCACCAGCATCCCGAGCAGCACCGCGAAGAACGGCGTGACGAGCGCGATCAACATCGTCTTCGTCACGTCCATATTCCTCACGAGCCAGTAGTAGAGCAGAAAGGCGACGACCGAGCCGACCACCGTGAGGTACAAAAGCGACACGACGGCCCGCGCCGTCCAGTGAAACTCGAACGGACTGCCTTCAGTCGCCCACCCGACAGCCATGAGCGGCACGAGCCCGCATGTCATCTGCCCCGCCGCCAGCAGCGGCGGGTCGAGTTGCCCGCCCCGCGCCTTGATGAGCACGTTGGAAT
>JAIVJM010000220.1 GCA_020199995.1 Acidobacteriota bacterium
CACCACGACTCCTCGCGCGCGCAGATAATCTTTGACCTCGCCGACGCTGAATTCGCCGAAATGGAACAGCGAGGCGGCTAAAACGGCACTCGCGCCGCCCTCCGTCAGTGCCGCGTGGAAATGTTCGAGCCGGCCCGCGCCGCCCGAGGCGATGACCGGGATGCGAACCGCGTCGGCGACGGCGCGCGTCAGCTCGATGTCGTAGCCGTCGCGCGTGCCGTCCCTGTCCATGCTGGTCAGAAGTATCTCTCCCGCCCCGAGTTCTTCCGCGCGCGCGGCCCACTCGACCGCGTCCCAACCGATATTGCGACGGCCCCCGTGCGTGAAAACCTCCCAGCCCGCGCCCCCCTCCGCCCTCCGGCGCGCGTCCACGGCGACGACGACGCACTGGCTACCGAAGACCTCCGCGCCTTCGCCGATGAGTTCCGGACGCTCGACCGCAGCGGTGTTCAGCGTGACCTTGTCCGCGCCCGCGCGCAGCACGGCGCGCACATCCTCAATCGTCTTCAGCCCGCCCCCGACGGTGAAAGGGATGAACACCTCATCGGCCACGCGCCGCACGAGGGCGGCGACGATGTCGCGCTTATCCGAAGAGGCAGTGATGTCGAGGAAGGTCAACTCGTCCGCCCCTTCGAGGTCATAGCGCTTACCCTGTTCCACCGGGTCTCCGGCGTCCACGAGCGAGAGGAAGCGGATGCCTTTGACGACGCGACCGCGGTCAACGTCGAGACAGGGGATGATACGCTTAGCTAACATGATAAAGAGTACGCCGGCTAACAGTATGGCGAGCGGGTTAGCCTTAACAATGCTCAAACGGCTCGCTACCGCTCGCGGTACTGTTCCCTCCTGCTCTCCGCGAAGTTCTTGAGCAGACGCAGGCCCGCGGACTGACTCTTCTCCGGATGAAACTGCACGCCGCAGATGTTCCCGCGCGCGACGACGGAAGCATACTGCTCGCCGTATTCCGTCTTGCCGATAACCACGCCTGAGTCGTCCGCGTCGCAGTAAAAAGAGTGTACGAAGTAGAAGAAACTCCCGCCTTCGATGCCCGACGCGAGTGGGTGCTCGTTCTGCCACTCGACCTGATTCCAGCCGACCTGCGGCACGCGTAAGGGTTCGACGAAGCGGCGCACGCGCCCGCTGAGGAAGCCAAGCCCGCGGCTCTGCCCAAACTCTTCCGACTCATCGAAAAGCATCTGCATCCCGACGCAGACGCCCAGAAGGGGCACGCCTTCCGCCACGCGCTCACGCAACAGCACGTCGAATCCGCGCTCTTCGAGTGCGCTCATGCAGGCGCGGAAGGCTCCGACGCCGGGGAGCACCAGCTTTGCGGCGCGCCGCAGCACGCCCTCGTCCGCGCTCACGACCGCCGCGCACCCGCCCGCCTGGAAGGCCTTCTCGACCGAGCGGAGGTTGCCGACGCCGTAATCAATGATCGCCACGCGCGCCGACATCCTCTAGAGAACCCCTTTCGTGCTCGGCACGCCCACGACGCGCGGGTCGCGCTCGACGGCCTCACGCAGAGCGCGCGCCGCGGCCTTGAATGTGCCTTCGAGGATGTGGTGCGTGTTGCGCCCACGGAGGCAATCGAGCTGGAGGTTGCAGCGGGCCGCCTCGGCAAACGAGCGCCAGAAGTGTTCGGCCAGCTCGACCGAGAAGTTGCCGATCTGCTGGCGGCGCGTCTCGACTTCATAGACGAGATAGAAGCGGCCCGAAAGGTCGACCACAGCGCGGCACAGCGCCTCGTCCATCGGCACCAGCGCCGAGCCGTAGCGCGCTATCCCCTGCTTGTCTCCGAGCGCCTGCGCGAACGCCTGCCCGAGCGTGATGGCGATGTCCTCGACTGAATGATGGTCGTCTATTTCGAGGTCGCCGCGACATTCTACTTCGAGGTCGAAGAGCCCGTGGCGCGCGAACAATTCGAGCATGTGGTCGAGGAACGAGACGCCAGTCGAGACCTGCGAACGCCCGTCGCCGTCGAGCCCGACGCGGACGCGCACGTCCGTCTCCTTAGTCTTCCGCCTCACTTCCGCCTCGCGCGTTGGTGTCTGTAATTGGGTGCTCATCAGATTTAACTCAGCCTCCGCCTTTCGTGCTCAATCTCTCCGGCGTGTTTCCGAATTTGAAATCTCAAATCTCACATTTATAAACCTGAACTTGAGATTGCTGCTCCCTCGCATCCTTCATCCGAGTATCTCTTTCAGCCCCGCGATCAAGAGGTCGTTTTCGCGCGGCGTGCCGACGCTCACGCGAAAGTAATCGGCGAGCATCGGGTAGCCGCTCACATCACGAATCAGAATGTCGCGCCTGAGCAGCTCGTCAAAGACTCGTTTCGGCTCGACCGTTGAACGGACGACCATGAAGTTCGCGCGCGAAGCGACGGGCGCGAGGCCCGGTACGCGTCGCAACTCTTCAAAGAGCCTTTCGCGCTCGGCGACGATATGCCGCACGACGGGCGCGAGTTCCCCGTCGTACATCTCGACTGAGACTTCGGCGGCGGTCTGCGAGAAGGCGTTGAGATTGTAGGGCAGCAAGGCTTTCCCCACTTCGCGCGCCAGCTCGGGCGCGGCGAGCAGGTAGCCGACGCGCAGCGCCGCCAGCGCCATCGCCTTCGAGAAGGTGCGGAAGACAGCAAGATTCGGATGGCGTTCGAGGAGCGGTACGACCGTCTCGCCGGAGAACTCGAAATAGGCTTCGTCCACCACGACGAGGCCACGCGCCGCCGCGAGCAGCGTTTCGAGAGCGCCGTCCGACATCCGGCAGCCCGTCGGGTTGTTTGGCGAGCAGATGATCGTCACGTCCGGGTCATTCGTCCTGATCGAATCCAGCAAGGCAGCCACATCGAATTGCAGCCCCGCGTCGAGCGGGACGCTCAACACTTCGCCGCCGAGCACGGTCGCCACCTGCCTGTAGAGCGCGAACGTCGGCTCGCTGATGAGCACGCGTCGGCCCTCCCCGACCGTCACCATCAGAAGCGCCTGAATCAACTCGTTCGACCCGTTCCCCGCCAGAACTCCCTCGGACTTCCAACCGGCGAACGCCGCCAGTTTCTCGTGCAAAGCGGCGGGCACGAAGTCCGGGTAACGATTCCACGCGCGTCCGCCCATGCGCCGCAGCGTCTCGCGCTTGATCGCCTCGGACGCGTCCCATGGGCTCTCATTCTGATTCAACTTCACCGACGCGCGCTCAGGCGACAGCGTGTAGGCGCGGAGCCCGCGGACAGCGGATTTGATTTTTTCCAAAGGGTTCGACATCAATAATATTTCTGTTAGAGCAGGACTCGTTCCAGCCCCTCCGATCTTATCCTTCCATCCGAATCAGCGCCGAGCGCGCGTGCGCGTCCAGACCTTCGGCCCGCGCCAGCGCGACGATCATGCGTCCCGACTCGTTGAGCTCATCGCGCGTGTAGCGGATAATGCTCATGCGGCGTTGGAAGTCGCTGACGCCGAGCGCCGAAGAGAAGCGCGCCGCGCCGCCCGTCGGCAGAACGTGGTTCGGCCCCGCGAAGTAGTCGCCCACGGCTTCCGGCGCGTATGCCCCAAAGAAGATGGCCCCGGCGTGGAGGACGCGCGACGCCGCAGCCTCTTCGTCGCGGACGACGATTTCGAGATGTTCCGGTGCAAGTTCATTCACGATTGCGTATGCTTCTTCGATGTCGCCCACGACGATGATCGCGCCGTAATCCGCCAGCGAGCGCCTGACGATCTTCTCACGCGGGATTGTTTCCGTGCCGTAGGCGAGCGCGGCGACAGCCTGCGCGCCGCCGACCGTGTAAATCTCCTCGACGCCCAACTCGACGAGCGCCGCCGCCACCGCCGGAGTCTCGGCGAGCGTGCGCGGCGGCGTCACCACGACGATGCGCCCCACGCCCGCGACCTGCGCCGGAACGACGTTCATCACCACCGACGAAGGGTAACTGGCCGTCCCGCCCGGCACGTAGAGCCCGGCCGACTCGACCGGCGTGACGCGCTGGCCGAGACGCACGCCGCGCCCCGCCTCCATCTCCCAGCCTTCGACGCGCTCGCGCTCGTGAAAGGCGCGGACGTTGCGGATGCTCGCACGCAGCGCTTCCAGCACGGACGCGTCCACTCGCGCCGCCGATTCCCTGAGGGCCGCAGCGCCGATGCGCAGCTCCGCGGCCTTCAGGCGCACGCCGTCGAAGCGGGCTGTGTAATCGAGCAGCGCCGCGTCGCCGCGCGCGCGAACCTCCTCGATGATCTCCGCCACGGCGCGCATCAGCTCCTCGTCCAGAGACACACTGCGCCCCTTGATGCGCGCGAGCTTCGCACGCCGCCTCTCGTCCTCGCCCCTCTCGATGAGTTCGATCAAGCTACTCCCCCTCCCCCTTCTTCGACCGCGCGGCTCAGCCTCGCGCGCGGCGACGGCGATGCGGCAGCGGCTGATCTTGAGGTCGAGCGGCTGCAACACGTCGGCCCCCGTTTCGAGCAGCACATCGCGGCCCACCACCCCGCAGTCCGCGATCCCATGCTCGACGTAGACCGGCACATCCGACGGCTTGACGAAGACGAAACGGAAGCGCCCGCTCTCGTCTTCGACCGCGAGGCGGCGCGAGGCCAGAGCCTCGACGCTGGCGCGCACCCCCGCGCGCGCCAGCAGCGCAAGCGCCTTCGCCTGCATCCGGCCCTTCGCAATCGCCATGGTCAGCATCACTCGCCCCCCGTTCTGAGCGCGATCCGCTCCCCTTCGGCGCGCCTGCGTCGCGCCTCCATAAATAACTCCCGCGCCCCGCCGCCTTCGACGACGGAGGCCGCACGCTCAGGCATATCCGACAACTCTTCCGCGCCGCCTCGCCCCAGCACCTCGCCGAGCGCGTCGAGGTCGAGCACAAAGCCGACCGCCGGTTCGCGCCGCCCGAAATTGGACGCCAGCTCGTCGTAGCGACCGCCGCTGCCGACGCGCGCGCCCGCGCCCTCGACGTAGATTCTGAAGACGAGCCCCGTGTAGTAGTTCATCCCCGACACATCGCCGAGGTCAATCTCGAAACACTCGGCGAGGTCGAGCGCTTCGATGACGCCCCAAATCTCCGCGAGCGCACACAGGCCTTGACTCGAGTGCGGCCCTCCGGAAACTGCGCGCGCCTCTTCGAGCGCCCCCCGCTTTCCCGTCAGGCGCACGAGCCGCATCGCCAGAGAAGCGGCGGCGGCGTTCGCCCCCCCGCATCCGGCGAGCAGCGCTTCGAGCCCAGCCCCGTCGCGAATGTCAATCAGCCGGCGCAACTCTTCGCGAGCGGCTTCGTCGAGGCCGAGTTCCTGCGAGACGCCGCGCAAAATCCCCGCGTGGTTGAGCGTGATGCGGTAGCGCGCGCGCAGTCCGAGACGTTCCAGAACTTCCGCCGCGATAACGAGCACCTCCACGTCCGCCACGCCGACGCCCGCGCCGATCAGCTCGCACCCGAGCTGGCGCGTCTGCCGCTTCCATTCGGCGTGCGAGCGCGGGCGCTGCCGGAAGACTGAAGCGGCATAGCAGAAGCGTAAGGGTCGCGCTCTCTCGCTGAAGAGCGTGGCGGCGGCGCGCGCCACCGCCGAGGTGACGTCGGGCCTCAGCGCGAGCATGCGCCCGTCCGTGTCCGTAAAGCGGAATGTGCGCTGCGCTTCGGGGCGGCCCATCCCACGCTCGAACAGCGCGTAGTAGTCCACCACGGGCGTCGCGATCTCCTCGTAGCCCCAGCCGTCGAAGACCGACATCACCGCATTCTCGACCGCGCGCCGCAGACGCGCCTCACCACCGAAGTAGTAGCGCATCCCGCCGGGAAGTTTTGAGAGTGGTTCGTTCATGGCTGTTAGCTGTTAGCTGTTAGCTGTTAGCTGTTAGCTGTTAGCTTTTAATCCTGACCGGGCTTGAAGCGCCCGCTGAATATTTCAAGCCGCCGGAACGGGGATTGGCTGAAAGCTATAAGCTAACAGCTAACAGCTCCCAATAGCTCCCCAAAAACAAAAACGCCGCTCGACATCTTTCATGTCGGCGGCAGCGTGTGAGTCGAAGATAACTTTTACGGCGCTTCCAGCTTTTCCTGACCCCTGCGCCTTACGAGTCACCACCCACGCGGCTGCCGGCACGGCGATGATGGAGGCCGTGATGCAGCGTCGTGTGGTGGAGGTGGTGCGTCATTGTGCGAAATATCCTGACAATCTCTCGGGCTGGTTTGTTATACCCGACCGCTCCGACGCCTGTCAAACCGACGCCGGGTCGCGAATGCTTTTCCAATGTCTATCGCGGCGCGTAGTAGCCGACGCGCGAGTTGATCTGGAGGGGACGGCCCGGCACTTCGACCTTCACGCGTCGGAAGCGCCCGTCGCGGGCCGCGTCGGTGGGCGTGTAGTAGAGCGCGTATTGGCTGCGCAGCTCCTCCGCAATCTCGCCGTAGACGCCTTCGAGCGCGCTGAAGCTTTGCGGCTTGTAGAGCCGACCGCCGGTGGCCGTCGTCAGCTGCGCGAGGTTACGCTCGCTCGCGTCGAGCACGCGCACGCCCTCGCGCAGGTCGCCGATGCGCAGCTCGTTGAAGCGGACTGAGGAGTCCGTCCCCGCGAGCAGATTGTCCAGCTCCGACTGCTTGCGCGCGCGCTCGATCTCGGTGTTGCTGGAGCAGCAGCGCGTCGTTGAAGCGAGTGAAGACGCCGGTCGTCAGGCGTCTGAGCGCCCGGCGCAACTGGAGGCGGCTCTGCGTCCAGTCGAGCAGAAGCTCGACGCGGTCGTCGAACTTGATGAGGCTGATGCGGTCTTCGGCGTCGAGGCGCGAGGCGAACTCTTCGGCGGCACGGCGGAAATCCTCGAAGCTCGCCGCAACCGAGGAAGACGAGTCCACCAGAAGCGCCACGTCCACCGGCACGCGCCGGAGCGAAAGCTCGCTCAGAGGCTGCTCGCGCCCCTCCTCATAGACGCGGAAATCTTCGCGCTTGAGGTCGGATACGAGCCGCCCCGAAGCGTCGCGCACCGTCACCGGCAGAAGCACTTCGCTGCTGCTGATCTTGACCACCTCGTCCTCGTCAATCGCTTCGGCGTCTTCGACGCTTTGCCTGCCCGGCTGCTTCTGTGCTTCCTGCTTCAGGGCTTCACTCGCACCTGCGCCGCCCGCAGCTACTTTGCCGGCATCGTTCTTTCGCGTTTGAGTTGCGTCCGGGTTTGAAGACCCCGCCGCCGGAGATGCTTTGCGCGGGCGCGTGTGAGTTTGCGTCCGGGCCTCGGATGAGTTGAAGGCGCTGGCGGCGAGACAGGCGACGATCAGCACGAGCGCGAGAGGCCGCGCCCATTTGTACGCTGGAGCTGCGGACGCCGAAGATTTTTTCACCTCACGCCTGACACGATTCGCTGACGGCATCGCCTTACCTCTCGGGCCGCGCGGGCTGCTCATTATCCTCGCCCATCGCCGCGCGCATCGCCGCGATGACCGGCTCGGTCACGCGCCGCTTACGCATCTCCACCAGCTTCGCGGGCGAGAGATCGAACTCAACCGGCGACTGCTCGATGCGACGGATGATCGTGCCCTCGGAGAAGCCGGCTTCCACCAGTTCGACGACCTTGTTGTTGTTAAGCGTCGGCGTCCGTTCGAGCTTCGCATCTCCGCCCGCGCCGCCAGCTTCCGCCGGTGGACGCATGATGCGCACGGAGGCGCTCCCCGTAGTCAGCGTATCGCTCTCGCCGCCGCCGCTCCCGCCGCGCGTGCGCGTCTGACCGCGCGCGCCGCCCGACGAGCCGAAGATGTCCACCCCGCCCGGTTCGCCGCCCGCCTTCGGACTCTTCGCGCCGTCGCCTCCCTCGCCGAAGAAACCTTCGTCTTCCCAGTCCTCGCCCGCCGCGGCGACCGCCTCTTCGCGCGCGAGCATCGCGAGGATGATGCGTTCGCTGACGCCGCTCTTCTTGAGCTCGATCAAACGCTCGGGCGCGAGTTCAAAGCGCGAAGGGCGCGAACGGATGATGGTGATCACCGTCTTCTCTCGAAAGCCCGCGCGCACGAGCTTGACGATCGAGTTGTTCGTCAACATCCCTTCCGTGCTTTGCGCGCGCGCTGCCGGCGTAGCCGCCGCCCACAGAGCCACGAATACGGCGGCGAGGAGCACGACTCTCATCAAACGGAACTTCATAAACTATCCACCTCAACCTGTATACAATCGCCAATGGCCGGAACGTTCCAGAGAAAGTCAGAAGTCCGCAACGATGAACGATGAGCTAAAAACAACGCTTTTGTCTTTCAGTTCATCGTTCATCATTGCGGACTTCTGACTTTCACCTCATTCTTGCCGGTAGCGGGCGCTGATTTTTCGGACGTAGTTGCGCGTCTCGCGGTAGGGCGGCACGCGGTGGCCGTACTTCATGACCGCGCCCTCGCCCGCGTTGTAGCCCGCGAGCACGAGGTCAACGCGCCCGTTGAAGCGCTTGAGGAGTGTCTTGAGGTAGCGCGTCCCGCCCGAGATGTTCTGCGCCGGGTCGTGCGAGTTGCGGACGCCGAAGCGAGCCGCCGTCCCCGGCATGAGCTGCATCAGCCCGCGCGCGCCCATCGAACTCAGAGCGCGCGTGTTGAAATGCGACTCCTGCTCCATGACGCAGAAAACGAGGTACGGGTCAACGTCGTGGCGCGCGCCGTTCTGCCGGATGAGGCCATCAATGCGCGCGCTGCCGGAAGTCCAGCCGCGCTCGCGCCGCCTGCGCTTCGACGCGGCGACCTCGCCCGCCCCGGCGACCTCGACGATCCGCTCCCTCTCGATGTGGTCGATGCGCGAACGCTCGATGAAGATCGAGAGGTTGCCGCGCTTGTACCAGACGCCCTCCGCCGTCTCGTTCGCCTCGTCCACCTCCATCTTTGCGCCGCCGACGAGGAATATCCACACGGCCTGCACGGTCTCGACGCCCGGCGCCGCAACCACATCCAACGTCTTCAAGCCCGCAATCTCATTGGTCGCCTTCGTCGTCTCGTCGGCGACGTTCGCCGTGACGGGTTTCGCGCGCACCACGCTGCGCACGCGCGAACGCTCGACGTGGTGCGTCACGCCGCCGCGCTTGTACCAGACCCCCTGCGCGTCCTCCCACGCCTCGTCAACCTCGATGGTCGAGCCGTCGGTGAGCCGCAGTTGGTCGGCCAGCGCCGACGCCGGAAACGAAAGCAGCACGAAGAGTGAGAGAGCGGCCCGCGCCAGTGGTTCAGATTTGTAAAGGGTTCGCATCGTTTAACTCCCCTGTGCCGTGTTTGCCGAAGTCCTGCGCGCCGAAGCCGTGCGACGAGCCAAAGTAGTTGCGCCACGCCACGTCTATCAGGCGGACGTTGACCTCGGGCGGGCGTCCCTCGAAGAGGCAGATGTCAGTCATGCGGTCGAGCAGGTCGCGCGGCTCGCACGACTTCATCTGCCTGTGTTCGAGCATGTAGTTGTTGAGCAGATGATCGAGGCACGCTTGCTCGACGCGGAGGCCGCGAGTGTAGGCGGCGCGCTTGAAAATCTCGACGTAGGCCGGGGGCGTCGGCGGCTCGACCCTCGCGCGGTAGCCCATCCGGCGCAGGAAGGCTTCGTCCACCAGATCCTTCTCTTCGAGGTTGGTCGAGAAGACGATGAGCTGCTCGAAGGGCACTTCGATTTTTTTGCCCGTGTGCAACGTCAGGTAATCAACGCGGCGTTCGAGCGGGACGATCCAGCGGTTGAGGAGGTCGTGCGGCTCGCAGCGTTGCCGCCCGAAGTCGTCCACGACGAGCGTACCGCCGTTCGACTTCATCTGGAAAGGGGCTTCGTAGAAGCGCGCCGCCTCGCTCCACTGGAGGTCTGCGTCGTCGAGCGTCAGTTCGCCGCCGACGATGACGAGCGGGCGCTCGATGCAGACCCAGCGGCGGTCGTATTCGCTCGGCGCATCTCCGGGGGCGACCTCGCGGTGGTTGTGCGTGTCGAAGACGCGGATGATCTGTCCGTCAACCTCGATAGCATAAGGAACCCAGATCGAGCCGGGGAGCCCGGCGTTGATGCGCTCGGCGACGGCGGTCTTGCCCGTCCCCGCCGGCCCCGTGATGAAGAGCGAGCGGCGCGAGTTGATGACGCACCCGAGGGTCAGCATGAGCGACTCCGGCAGCACGAGGTCGCGGAAGGCGGCGCGCACCGACTCGATGGTGGACGTGCGCGGGGGCACGGCCTGCAAGCGCATCATGTGCGAGTAATCACGCAGAGAGACGGGCGCGGGGCCGACGTACCCGCACAGCTCGCGCGCCCGTGCGACGCGCGACCAGCCGCGCTCGAGTATCGCGTAGCGCGTCGCGCCGACCGCGATCTGCCCCTTCACCTCGATCATCTTCTCGCGCGCGAGATGCACCAAAAGCTCTTCGACCAGCGAGCGCGGCAGCCGTAACTCCTCCGAGATGCTCTGGGTCGTCGGGTCGGGCAACTGCGCGACGTGCTTCAAAGCGAGGTCGCACAGAAAGCTCTCGGCCACGTCCGCCTCGCGCAACTCTTCGAGCGCCGGCGGCCCCATTGTCTCGATCTCAACGCGGGTTAAAACTGCTGCGTGCGTCATTTTTCAAACTCCGTCTGAAGTTGAATGATGAGCGATGAATGAGGAATATGAAGCCGCTTGAATGTTGAAAAGCTACTTGTTTCTCATTCATCATTCATCATTCATCATTCATCATTCCGCATTCATCGTTTCTTTTACTTTCCGCCGGCGGCGGCGAGCGTCTGATGTTTCGCGTCTTCGGCCTGAAGCGTCTGTCGCGCCTCTTCGGCTTTGTCCTTCCGGCCTCCGCGCTCGTAGAGTTCGGCGAGACGTCTGAGCGCGGCGGTCGAGCCGGGCTGGACGCGGCGCGCGGCCTCGTAGTGCTCGACGGCCTTATCTTCGCGGCCCACGCGTTCGAGCAGCGCGGCGACGTTCATGCGCCCCTGATACTCGCCGCCCGCGCGCGCGAAGTTTTTGTAGGCGTCGTCGTACTTGCCGACGCGGCACTGTGCGAGCGCGAGGTTGTTGAGGATGCGCGAGTCGGCGGGCGCGAGCCGCGCGGCGCGTTTCAGGCGCTCGACCGCCGCGCGGTAATTGCCGCTCGTGTAGAGCGAGTAGCCGAGGTTATTCAAAGCCTGCGGGTCGGACTCGTTGACATCAACCGCGCGCTCGTAGGAATCCTTCGCGCGTTCGCGCAGGCCCTTGCGCTCGTAGGCGACGGCGAGCAGGCTGTGCGCCTGACTCAGACGCGGGTCGAGCGAGGCGGCGCTCGAAAGCTCCGCTATCGCCTCGTTCAGTCTCCCCTGTTCGAGCAGCGCGCGGCCCCTTTCGAGCCGTTCGCGCGCAGTCCCTTCCGCGCCCGCAGCGCGCAGCTTCCCGTGGCCGGCGTCTTCGACGCGCATGACGCCGATGCTCTCGAACTTCTCGGCGTCCTTCTCCGTCATCCGCGCTACTTTCCCGCCGTCGTTGCCGCCGAAGAGTTTGCCGACGGCCTTAAACGGCGCTTTGAAGATGCGGAAGAGACGGTTGCCCTTCTTCTTCGACGGCGCTTCCGTCTCGTTCGTGCCGGCCTCCGTGCCCGATTCGGCGACGATGTTGGTGGCGGTGTCGCCGTCGCGCTCGTCCCCCTCGGCGCTCCACAGGGCGGTGGCGCTGATGACCAGCATGAAGGCGATGAAGATGGCGATGATTCTGCTCTTGTTCATGGTTTGACGAAGCCTCCGTTACTGCTTCATGAAAGTGTCCGCGAGGTTTAAGGCGGCGGGGCCGAGGATGATGATGAAGAGCGTCGGGAAGAGGAACAGCGCGAGCGGCAGAAGGAGTTTGACCGCGGCCTTCTGCGCCGCCTGCTCAGCGCGCTGCCGCCGCTTCATGCGTAAAGAGTCGGCGTAGACGCGCACAGCCTTGGCGATAGAAGTGCCGAAACGGTCGGCCTGAATGAGCATCGCGACGAGGCTGCGCAGGTCGTCAACGCCCGTCCGCTCCGAGAGGTTTCGCAGGGCTTCGTCGCGCTCGCGCCCCACGCGGATTTCCAGATTCGTGAGGTCGAACTCCTCGCTGATGTCGGGGTGAACGTCCTTCAGTTCCACGCAGACGCGGACGAGCGCGGCGTTCAGGCCGAGCCCCACGAACGCCGGGAAGCACACGAGCGAGGCGAGCTGGAGTGCGCGGTAGATGACCGGCGAACTCTCCGAGCGGTAGCCCGCCTGCATCAACAACTTCTGAAGCTTGCGCGCCTCAGCGGCGGACGGCGGCGCGATGCGGTGCAACGGCCCGGCCATGCGCTCGGCAAACCCGCCGCCCGCCCCTTCCTCGACGAGCACGGTCTGGGAGGGCAGCACCCCGCCCTCCGACTCGCCCAGACGCCTGAGCCTTTCGGTGGCCGCGCTCGGCGGGCGGAACATCAGCCAGTACAGCGCCATCACGCCGAGCGTGACGCAGACGAATATCGAGATGGTGATGATTAACATATAGCTTTTAGCGATTAGCGGTTAGCGGTTAGCTCTCTGTCTTTAGCTGAAAGCTAATAGCTCACAGCTCACGGCTCCTATATCTTGATCTTCAAAATCTTCTGAATGATGAGCATGCCGGAGATCTGCATGAAAGCGGCGAGGGCGAGGAGGTTATGGCCGCGCGGGTCGCTCCAGAGGACGCCCATATAATCGGGGTTCATGACGGTGACGGCGATGGCGACGAAGACGGGGAGCGCGCAAAGTATCCATGCCGACATGCGCGAGCTGGTGGTTAAGGTCTTGAGGTCTTCGAGGATGCGGAATCGCTCGCGGATGGTGTGGCCCACCTTTTCGAGAATCTCCGCGAGGTTGCCGCCCGTCTCGCGCTGAATCATGATCGCCGTGATGCACAGCCGGAGGTCGAGGAGCGGCACGCGCTGCGAAAGATTGTCGAGCGCGAGCTTGAGCGAGAGGCCGAGATTCTGCTCTTCATAGGTCTTGCGGAACTCGGTGGCGATGGGCTCGGGCATCTCGGTCGCGATCATGTGAAGCGTCTCGGCGAAGGCGTGCCCGGCCTGGAGCGCGCGGCTCATCAGGTCGAGCGCGTCCGGGAGCAGTGTGAGAAAGGCGTGGAGACGTCTGCTCCGCTTGAAGGCAACGTGCGCGAAGGGGACGCAGGTTGCGCCCACAC
Organism: Acidobacteriota bacterium; assembly: GCA_020199995.1. Classification (GTDB taxonomy): domain Bacteria; phylum Acidobacteriota; class Blastocatellia; order Pyrinomonadales; family Pyrinomonadaceae; genus JAIVJM01. The sequence continues at coordinate 13,066 of JAIVJM010000220.1, forward strand.
CAGCGCCTAACATGAGGAGCTTCGAGATTGAAAGCATCGAGACGGCGAGCGCCGCCATCATGCCCGCCATCAACGATAGCATCACGAGCCGCGTGACCGTGATGTGGAGGTCGGCCTGATCGAGCATGCGCCTGATGCGTGTCGCCACCGGCAGACTCACCAGCAGCCGGTTGAGCGTCGGTATTTCGCTCAAAAGCTCGTCGCGCGCGAGCCGCACTTCGTCGTCGTCCGTCTGCCTCGAATAGAGCAGCGTGTCCGACAGGCGCTGTTGCAGACGCTTCCGCTTAGCCTCGGAATCGCGCGTCGCCAGAAGGTACGCCCCGAAGACGAGGAACATGCAGGCCATGAAGACAAGAAAGGGGATCATTTTTAGCTCTCAGCTTTCAGCTATCAGCTTTTTTAGTTGGCGGCAGCTTTCACCTCAGCATCAGCGGCGAGAATGTCTGAGAGCTGACCGCTCAAGGCTAAAAGCTAACAGCTACTCTTCGAAGAAGACTCTCGGCAGTTGCATGCCGTACATTTTGAGGCGCTCGGCGAAGCGCGGGCGGACGCCGGTCGGGCGGAAGCGCCCGACGACCTTGCCTTCGGCGTCCATCCCTTTTCGCTCGAACTGGAATATTTCCTGCATCGTGATGACCTCGCCCTCCATGCCCGTAATTTCGGAGATGGAGGTAACGCGGCGCGCGCCGTCGGAGAGGCGCGCAACCTGAATGACGAGGTCGAGGGCCGAGGCGATCTGCTGGCGCATCGCGCGGTCGGAGAGTCGCATGCCGGTCATCTGGATCATCGTCTCGATGCGCGTCAGCGCGTCGCGCGGCGTGTTGGCGTGGATGGTCGTCAAACTGCCGTCGTGGCCCGTGTTCATCGCCTGCAGCATGTCAATCGCCTCGCCGCCGCGCACCTCGCCGATGACGATGCGGTCGGGGCGCATGCGCAGGGCGTTCTTGACCAGCTCGCGCTGCCCGACCTCGCCTTTGCCCTCGATGTTCGCGGGACGGGTTTCGAGCCTCACGACGTGCGGCTGCTGCAACTGCAGCTCCGCCGAGTCCTCAATCGTGACGATGCGCTCGTCCTCGGGAATCGAGGCGGAGAGCGCGTTGAGGAGCGTCGTCTTGCCTGCGCCCGTGCCGCCCGAGATGAGGACGTTGAGGCGCGCGCGCACGCACATCTCGAACATCTCGGCGATGTCTTTCGTGAGCGCGCCCTTCTCGATGAGCGCGTTCATGCGCAAAGGCTCCGCGCCGAAGCGGCGGATGGAGAGGACGGGACCGTCCAAAGAGAGCGGCGGGATGATGGCGTTGACGCGCGAGCCGTCCTGAAGGCGTGCGTCCACCATCGGCGAGGACTCGTCAATGCGGCGTCCCACCATCGAGACGATGCGCTCGATGACGCGCATGAGGTGCTCGTCGTCCTTGAACTCGATGTTCGTGAGCTCGAGCTTGCCGCCGCGCTCGATGTAGATTTTCTTCGGCGAGTTGACGAGGATGTCGCAGATCGAAGAGTCGGCCAGCAGGGGCTCCAGAGGCCCGAGCCCGAAGAGCTCGTGCCGCACCTCGCTGACGAGACGCTCGCGGTCGCTCGTGGAGAGCGGAGCGTTCTCGACGACGAGAAGCTCTTCGGCGAGCCGCGCCACTTCGACGTGAACCTGCTCGGCGTCGAGCTGGCCGAGCTTGGTCAAATCCATCCGGTTGATGATCGCGCGGTGGAGCCGCGCCTTCATTTCCTGAAAGGTGTTGACGCCCGGTACGCTCGCGTCCTCGCCGCGCCCGAACATGACGGCCCCGCCCGGCCCCGGCTCCCTGATTAATCTCTCGCGAAGTGACATGGTGTTAAGAGCGATGAGCTGTTAGCTATGAGCTTTTTGCTTTCAGCGGTCAGAGCGTTGATTCCCTTCGACGCTCCCGCTAAAAAGATAAGTTTGAGCTTCCGGCTGATTCGCGACCTCCTGATTCCTGAATTCTGAAAGCTAATAGCTAACAGCTCATCGCTAACAGCTTTTTAGCTGATGGCCGAAAGCTCACTGCTGACGGTTTTTTCCACCGCTTTTTCGCGGCGGAAGAGCGAGCCGAGCAAGCCCCGCCGCAGCTCCGTCGTGATGGCGGACTGGGCCGTGAGGCTGAAGTGCGCGGCGATCTGGCGCAGCTCAGTGGCGATCTTCGACGTGGGCTCGCTCTCGACGAGCGGCTGGCCGAGATTGATCGAGTTGACCGCCATCCGGTAGTCGCTCTGCACATAGCCCATCACGCGCTCGCCGAGATAACGCTCGACCTGCCGGAGGTCGAGGTCTATCTGCTTCGACCAGCGGTTGACGACGATGTGGACTTTGTGGCGCGGGTAGCCGAGGCGGTCGAAGATGGCGAGAGCTCGCTGCGTGCAGCGGATGGCGGGGATATCGAGCGTCAGGACGAGCAGGATTTCGTCGGCCTGATCGAGCGCGGCCAAAGTGATCGAGTCGAAGGTGTGCTGCGGGTCAATGACGATGTAGTCGTAACGCTCGCGCAGCAGCTCAAGCACCTGAAAGACGTGCTCGGGCTCGATGTCGTCCGCCGAATCGGCCTCGCGCGGGGCGGCGAGCAGAGCGAGGTTTTCCGAGTGCGGCGCGACGTAGCTGCGCATCAGCGAGTCGTCCACGCGCTCGCGGTTCTCGATGAGGTCGGCGATTGAATACTTCGGCTCGACGCCGAGGAAGAGGCCGAGATCACCTGACTGGAGATTGAGGTCAACCAGCACGGTCGGTGCGTTGAGCGCGGCGGCGACGTTGGTGGCGATAAAGGTCGTGCCGCAACCGCCCTTGCTGGAGAAGACGGCGACGGCCCGGCCACGCTTCTTCGGCGCTTCGGGCTGCCCGGCGCAGAACTCGGCGGTGCGGTCGTAGACCGTCTTGAACTCTTCGGGGAGCAGGGGGAGGCGCATGTACTCGCGCGCACCAGCTCGCATCGAGCGGAGGATGAGGTCGGGCGAGGCGTCGCGCGAGGTGCAGATGACGGCGGTGCGCGGGCACTCCGCGGCAACGCGCGCGACCATCCGCAGCTCGTTCTCGGGCGTCGAGCTGAGCGCGATGATGGCCGCCGTGGGGCGCAGGCGCTTGATCTCTTCCATGACCTGCTCGGCGTCGTCGCCGCCGGCGAGGACGCGCGCGCCCTCACGCTCGGCGAGCGCACCGCGCAGCTCGCGGAAGGTTTCGGGGCCGTTGCTGAGTATGACGAAGGTGAGCTGTTGGGTCATCGTTTGTTCTTTCAATCGCTGTTCAGAGTTGTCGCGTGAGCCGGGCTGCTTCATCTCGCGTCAGACACACTTGCCGCTGCCGTTAGTGCGCAACGGCGGGCGACAGACACAGCCGGCGGACGAAGGATTCTCGCCCTTTTTGCATGAGCGCGGGGTCGGCGCGGGAGTGGGCGTCGGCACAGGTGTCGGAGTCGGTGTCGGCGCTGGCGTCGGTGTGACCGTTGGTGCCGGTGTCGCGGTCGGAGCCGGAGTCGGCGTCGGAGCCGGGGTCGGCGTCGCGGACGGCGCGGGAGTCGGCGTCGAGGTCGGCGTCGGCGCGGGCGTCGGGGTCGGAGTCGTGCCCGGCCCGATGTCAGGGGGAATCATCCCGGCGCTCTCGGCGGTCAGCGTCGTGCGATAGTCGGGCATCGAGAGAGTGGTCGCAAAGAGCGGCACGACGAACTGGAACTGGTAGTTGGTGATGGTCACGGAGACCGAGCCGTCCGGGTAGCTGAAGACGCCCGTGATGGTCGAGTTGGTGTACTCGACATCAACTTCAGCCGCGTCGAGGTTGTTGACGAGCGTTGTCCCAGTCCCTTCGGCGTTGCCGTAGATGGCGATATTTTTGACCGCCGCGAGTTCTGCCGAAGGGTGGTTGACGGCGTAACGGGCGGCGCGGCGCGCGGCGTCGGAGAGCGCGTTGTGCGTCCACAGGAGGCGCGAGAATTCCAGCACGCCGAAGATCGCCGTGAGGAAGACCACCGCGCCGATGGTGAATTCCACCAGCGCCGCGCCGCGCTCGTCTCTGTGAAATGTTCTGCCGTGCCTCAACACTTGAACCACTCCTCTGCTTAGCTCGGAATCGTTGAGTAAGAACGCATCGTCGTGCTCGGGCTCACGTCAATGTTGAGCGAGACGCTCGAACGACCGATGATGAGGCCGATGTCGAAGAGCGGCTCGTAGGTGTAGCCCTGAATCTGCACCGTGACGAGCTGCGGCAGCGAGGAAGCCCCGCCGCCATTGCGTGTAATCTCGATCTGGTCGGGCGTGAGCCCGCTCACGATGGGCTCGCCCGTGCCCGAGGTGTTGCCGTAGACGACGAGGTTCTGCGCCTGCTCGTCGGTCGCGCCCGGCGGAGCTACTGTCAAATACCTCGCGCCGACGCGCGTCGCCTTGTCGAGCGTCGTGTAGGTGTAGAAGTAGCGCCCGAACTCGGCGGTCGCGCCGAAGAGCGCGAGCAAGACGGGGAGCACGATGGCGAGCTCGACGAGCTGCGTCCCGCGCTCGCAGCGCGCGAACCGGCGGCAGTCGGTGGGCCATATTTTGATTCTTCTCAACATGTCTTGACGCCTGCCTTTCACTTGTAGAGCACGGGCTGCGCGAGCTGCGGGTTGACGGGGCCGCCGCTCGGATTGTAGCCGCCGGCGCCGAACATGATGCGCTCGCCGATGTACTCGGCAGTGATGTCGCCGCTGCCGCCGCCCTCGACCTTCTTTTGCAGGAAGAAGGCGGCGAATTTGTAGAAGGTGACGGTGTCGCGACCGTTGTCGAACTCGCTCAGCTTGATCATCGGGATGAGCACGATGCGGCGGTTCGGGGCGGCGCCGTGACCGGGGCTGGGCGATTGCCCACTCGTTGACGCCTTTCGCGAGGTTGAAGCGAACGACGCTCGCGCCTGAGCCGTTGACGGCGAGAATCTGCCGGTTGCCCGGCGAAACGCTGCCGTGTGAGCCGCCGCGAATGACGTAAGTGTTGCCGGGCATCATCGGGTTGGCCTCGTCGTCTATGACGGCGAGCGGAATCCATTCGCAGAAGACGTTGGGCGGGACGCTCATCCCGGCAATCGCCTCCTGAGAGAGGTTGACTGTATTCGTGTTGAGCACCGGGGTGGCGAAGAAGACGCTGACCTGCTTGGGGGGGATTTCGACCTGCACGAAGCGAATGTTTCCGGCCTGCGCCTGCGCCGAGGCCGCGTCAACATATGGCCCGCCGAAGTTGGCGGCGAATTTGACGTTCTCAGGGTTGATCGTCACGCCCTCGTTGTTGAACTCGTAGTAGTTCATCACCTGCACGGCGCGTGTCGTCGCCTCCGTGATGCCGCCGGGCGCGGAGTTGAGCGCGCTCGCCCCGGCCAGCGCCGAGGCGTCCGCCGCGTTCTGCAACTCGGCTTTGACGACGTAGAAGTGGCTGATGTCGACGCAGAGGCCGACGGCGAGGAGGAAGGACAACATTCCGAAGGCAGTGACCGCGAGGATCGAGCCGCGTTCCGACTTTCTCTCCGTGACCTTCTCTCTCTGCAACATCTCCCCCTCCTCCCGGTTTGGGTCAGGGCAGGCATTTCTGCCTGCCCTTCTCTTTTTCATCAGACGACGATGGCCCAAAAACGGGCCGCGAGGCCGTAACGCCGTACTGCGTTACGGCTTGGCGCTCTCCGTCGTCTTGAGCGTCGCGGGTTTGGTCTCCGTCGTGAGCAACGCGGGGACGAACTCGACTCTCGGCATGACGGGCAGTTTCGCCACGTCCTTCTTCTCTGACGAAGCAACCGACTCCTTCGACTCCTTCGACTCCTTCGCGGGAGTTGAGGGGGCCGCGTTCGTCGCGCCGCTCGTCGCGCCCGCGCCCGTCGAGAAGCCGTGGTCGCCTTCGATGCCCTCGCCCTTCGGCTCGACGCCGAGGGGCGAGCTGCCCTTGAGGCCGTCCACGCCGCGCATCTGCGGCACGTCGTCGCGGTTCATCGGCTTCACGAGATGCGCCGTGACGATGAACATCAGTTCGGTCTCGCTCTTCTGGAACGACTTCGAGCTGAAGAGTGCGCCGAGCACGGGGATGTCGCCGAGCACGGGAATCTTCTGGAGCGAGCGCGTCTCCTGATTATCCAGCAGCCCCGCGAGCGCGAAGCTCTGGCCGTCGCGCAGCTCGACGCCCGTCTTGGCGCGGCGCGTCTTTAAGGCGGGGATCACGAAGCCGTCGAACTTGACGCCGTTGGCGAAGTCAATGGTCGAGACTTCGGGTTCGAGTTCGAGGCGGATGTGGTCTTCGTCAATGATCGTCGGCTTGAAGTTGAGGCGCACGCCGTACTCCTTAAAGACGACCGTCACCGTGGCCTTCTCGCCACCGCTCTGCACCATCGGCACGGGGAACTCGCCGCCCGCCAGAAAGCTCGCCTGCTGTCCGTCCATCGCGATCAGGTTCGGCTCGGCCAGAGAGCGGAGCGCGCCCTGCGTCTTCAAAGCGTGGATGAAGTTGTAGGAGTTGCCGCCCATCACGAAGAGATTGAGCGCGCTGCCGACAACCGAGCCGAGGATGTTTCCGCCCGAGACGCTGCCGACCGAGAAGGGGCCGCCGCCCGTGCCGATGCTTCCGCCCACGCCGGGGCTGGACTGATACGCGAAGGACGCGCCCAGCTCGCGCAGACGGCTGCGGCTTACCTCGGCGACACGCACCTGCAACTGCACCTGCGCCATCTCCTTGACCGGAGCTCGCAGCATGTTGACCGTCTTGAAGCCCGCGGCCTGCACGACCGCCTCGACCTGCGCGACCGTCTTCGCGTCCGAGACCTTGCCCGAGAGCACGACCGAGCCGTTCGCCTGACTCAGGTTGATGTCGTTTTTCGGGAACAGCTCGCGAATCTGCGAATCAATGAGCGAGAGGTTGGCGCGAACGTACACGTCGAAGACGACGAACTGGCCACCCTTCTGCTCCCACGCGATGAAGTTGACCTGCCCGAAGCCCTTGCCGTTGACGAGCACCTGATCGGGCGCGACGAGCACGGCCTCGGCCACCGCCGGGTCGGAGACCGAGAAGCGACCGATGGAGCGGTCGAAGTTAATAACGCGCGACTGGCCGACGAGGACGTTGATCTGGATTGGCTCGGCGGGCGGCTTCTCGAACGAGGCGCTCACCGAATTCTGCCCTTGCGCCTGCGCTGCGGCGGTCAACAAGAGCGCCGCCGCGGCGAGACTGACAAGACGTGCGACGAGAGAACTTTTCTGCATGACTTTTTGGCTCCTTCGGCTGAAACGATGAACGCTGAACGCTGAACGCGGAGTAGAAAGTTTTTGTCTTTCAGTTCTCGCTCAGCGCTCACAATCAAGCGTTAAGGGTTAGGGGAATTCGACGGTGCTCTTCTTCGTGCCCTGAATCATCTCGATTGAGGGGCGCGGCGGCGGCGCGGGGGCCGCAGCGGGCGCGGGCGGCGCTGAATTCTCAGCGCGCGCCTTTACTTCAGCGCGCGGGCGCCGGTGCATGACCGGCGCGGGCGCTGACGCGACCGGCTTCTGCTCGCTCTTGAGCGCGCCCGGCTCCGGCGCGGGCTCGGCGTGCTCGCCCGAGAGCAGCGATTTCTTGTTCGCGCCCGGTGTCTGCTCGTCGCCCTGATCGACCGAGTTGCGCATGACGAGTCGGAGCTTGCCTTCGACGGCGGCGAGCGCCAGCTTCTCGGCCTGCTCGGGCGTCACCTGCAAGGTCACGGCGCGCACCGACTCGGCCTCGCGCTCGTTCTTCGGTTTGTCGATGTTCTGGCCGTTGGCGAGCACCTTGACGTTCTGCAAGACGATCTTCGAGATGGGGTCGCGCCGCGTGCCGTCGTCAGGGGGGATGATGACGGTCAGAACGTCCACCATTGCACCCGGCTGGAGGGACGACCGTGGACGAGTTCCGCGTCGTGGCGTGCGCGTTCGAAAGGTAGCGGCTGACTGAGACCGCGGCGACCAGTCCGAAGACCACTGCTCCGACGAGCACGACGAGTAGACGTTTGTTCCGCATGGCTTTAATTCTCCAGATCGAAGTTTGAAATGGCTCGCCGAGTCGGGGCCGGATGCCTCAGACGCGAAAGACCGCGAGCGAGATCAGGCTGCCGAGCGTGATGGCGACCCCGTAAGGAATCGTGTGCCGGCGGTCAGCCGGGACGGCGAAGCGCGGCATCTGCCAGCCGGGCAACATCCCGACGAAGATTCGCAGAACGTTATGCAAAGTCGTGCGCACTGAACCGGCGCGCACCATCGCGACGACGGCGAGCACCCCGCCCGTCAGCACGACGACGAGGAACGTCGGGAGCACCAGGTGCGCCCCGACAACAGAGCCGATGGCCGCGAATAACTTCACGTCGCCCGCCCCCATCGCGCCGAGCAGGTGCAGCACGAACATCAGGCCGAAGGCGAGCCCGCATCCTTCAAGGCTCACGAGCGTCCCGCTCCAGCCGCCGAAAAATGTGTTGAGTAGAATGCCGCTCAGGAATGTCGCGAGAACAAATAGGTTCGGGATGCGCCGGTAGCGCACATCGTAGTAGGTGATGATGAATGCCAGCGGGACGAGCAGCGCCGCCGTAGCGTTGGCGAAGTTGGGGGACATGGACTGGTTGCTCCGAAAAACAGAATTGTGTTGGTGGCAGTGCTCTGTCGGTGAGAGGGGGGAAACTTCAGAGAGCTATTTCGCGTCGGCGCGTTCCGGGCCGCACGGCCAGAAGCGCGCCGACGCGAAATCCGCTTCGAGTGATTAACCGCCGGCGCTCGGGTCAATCGCCGTCCAGAGCGACGTGATGCGGTTGCCGATGGCCGTCCCGAGGTCGGTGAAGGCGGTGATCACGGCGAGCGCGACGAGCGCTGCGGCGACGGCGTACTCCGACAGTTCGAGACCGGTTTCATCCTGCATGAATTTCTTAAACATGGTTCTTTTGCTCCTTATCAAGATGGGTTTGGGGTTGAGGGTCACAAGGCCCGTGCGGGACGCGTGAGACTGTTTCAGCGCGACAGCCGGACGGATGGCGTTCGTTAACCGTGAAATTTCATGAAAGCGTGACTCAAGAACCCGCCCGCGCGAGACTTCAGACGCGAAGCATTTTCGCCCCACGCCGCGGCCTCGTTGCGGGCCAGACTTTGAACCCCGCTGTAGAGCGCCGCGCCGACGGCCAGTGCGACCAGCAGCAGACGGTGCTCAGTGCTCTCCGCCCCGTTGGCGGCCCGCGCCCCGACGAGCAGCGCCACCGTGACAAACGGCACGACCAGCACAAGACCTGCGAGCATCACGAGCGACTTAGCGAAGACTGCTTTCATGTCATTCCTTTCTTTCATGCCGACAACTGAAGCGGTGCCACTCGATTCAGTTGCGACTGCGGACGCGACTCTCTATTACAAGGCTTGTGCCAGACACACTTCTCCCCCAAAACCGCGTAAACACGCGGCCCGCCTGCAAAAGAGGAGCCCGGCGCTGTCAACCACCGGCGACAAGACACGCCGCGCCGCGCTCCCCCGTGGCACGTTCGGGGGAGCTATAGCCACGCTTTTTCAGGGATTTAGAGATTTGTCGCCGCCCGTTGTCAGGGTTCGCCACGAGGCTTCAACAGTCGGCGACGCGCTGCGACATAGAACGGCTCGATGCGAGATGGATGCGTGAGAGCAAGCGGGAGTCGGAGGGCCGAGTCGGAATGGAAGATGCGGGCAGGCAGGCTCTGGAGCATGCGCGATTGTGCTAAGGGATCAATAACGCGAGCGGTAGCAAGCGGGTTGATCTTCGGTGAAGATCAACCCGCTTGCTACCGCTCGCGTTACTGTTTGCCCGTCTTTTTTAGAAGTAGCGGAGGGCGAGCGAGGCGAAGACAACGCAACTGAGGACCATCCCGCACTTCCAGCCGTCCTGCTGGTAAAGCGGCATGAGGTTCGTCGCGGCCAGCACGTAATTCATCAGGCTGAACCAAGTGCCCGGCGTCGCGAACGCGGCGGCGAGATTCACGAAGATGCCCGCGAGCAGGATAAAAATCTGCTGCGCCAAAGGCTTGCTCTGGAGCATCTGCATATCCAAACGGATGTAGGCCCCGATGGGCAGCGCGTGCAGCTTGAACTGGACGCCGCGGATTCTGCATTCGAAAATCTTCGGCCCCCAGCCGAGCCCGAGCTCCGGCGTCGCGACGCCGCACGCGCGCGCCGCCAGCAGGTGACCCAGCTCATGGATGAACATGGCGACGGCGAAAGACAGGACGTATGTGAGCAGCATTGAAGTCGCGAAGAAAATGGGCGTGGAGGGTGGGAAAACTCGTCAGGGCTCAGACCCCGTCAGAACGCAGTTGAAGGCCGGGCTGCTGGTCATCCTGGAGGAAGTCCCCGGCATTGATCGCAAGGCGCTTGAGTTTCTTGTAGAGGGTTTGGCGGGAGCCGAGCCCCAACGCGGTGGCGGCGCGCGCCACGTTATAGTTGTTGCGCTTCAACGTCTCGGTAATGACGCGCCGCTCGTAGTCCTCGAGCATGTTCTCCAAGTGCGCCGGGGCGGGCTGCGTCTGGTCCGCCGGAGTTTGCGCGACCGACGGGTGGATGCGCGGGTTGATGTGTTCGACGCCGATGTAAGAGCCCTCGTCCGTGTAGAGCACAAGCCGCTCGATCTCCGCCGCCAGCTCGCGCACGTTCCCCGGCCACGAGTAGTTCTGGAGCACGTTGATGGCTTCAACCGTGATGCCCGCCACGTCGCGGTCATTGCGCCGCGCGTAGTGGGACAGAAAATGCGAGATGAGCGCGGCCACGTCCTCCGGCCTCTCGCGCAGAGGCGGCACTTGAACCGTGAGTGCGGCGACACGGTAATAGAGGTCATCGCGGAACGCGCCCTCCTGCGCCGCCTCAAACAGCTCCTTGTGCGTCGCCGCCAGCACGCGGACGTTGACGCGGCGCGGCGCTTGCTCGCCGAGCGTGTGCACCTCGCCCTCCTGCAGGAAGCGCAGGAGCTTGGGCTGAAGCGCGAGCGGCAGGTCGCCGATTTCGTCGAGGAAGAGCGTCCCGCCCTCGGCGGCGCGCACAAGTCCTTCGTGGTCTGCGTGCGCGCCCGTGAAGGCCCCTTTACGGTGCCCGAAGAGAAGACTCTCGATGAGATCGGCGGGCGCAGCCGTGCAGTTGAAGGTGATGAACGGCGCTTGAGCGCGGCGGCTCAGGCGATGAATCGCGCGCGCGATCAACTCCTTGCCCGTGCCCGATTCGCCCGTGATGAGGACGGTCGAATCGGAGTCCTTGATGCGCTCGACCGAGTGCGCCACCCCGATCATCGCGCGGCTGACGAAAATCATTCCGGGCAGCGAGGCGGCGGCCACCGCCGCGTGCGCCGGAGTCTTCAAGGGCTGGTGCAAATCCTCGCGCAGATGGGCGTGGGAGTGCGCGAGCCGCGCCACATCCGACAGGATTCTCAACTCGCACGCCTGCCGCTCTGTGAGGGGCCGCACGCAGCGCCCGTATATCGCCGCCCCTTCGTGCTGGGGCGTAGCGAAGGCGAGCGCCAGGCAGATGGTGCGTTCGCCCGCCTTCATCTCGACCGCGTCGCCGGCCTCAGCCAAAGCCGCCGAGACTCTTAACTCGGCATCAACGATTTCGTCCTGATCGAGCCCTTCGACCCACTTCAAGCGCGGTCGCTCGTCCGACGCCTGTGCGAAAGTCGCCATCCCGTATGTCTGCGCGGTGGCGTCCATCATGAGCGCCACCTTGAGCATGACATCGTATAGCGCGTCGGAGCCCGTCGCTGCGGCTTTACATAAAGCACGCACCATCGCCGGGAGCGGCAACTGGAACGCGTACGCCGCATCGTTTTCGTTCGTCTCGGGTCGAGACGAAGACAATGAGCCGGACATAAAGAGTTTGGATACCCCTTGACGGAATAGACAATTTAAGACCAGCAAGTGAGAGAGAGGCACTCGCCGAACGGCTTCAGGCTATGAGGGCAAGATTGAAAACGAGATTAATTTTGGGGAGAAGCTCGTCGAATTGTCCAAAGCTGCATTGAGAATGCTTCGACGAAGGGCAAACACAGTTTATTGAATTGACGATGCGGGTGTCAACTCAATTTACTAAAAAGGTTCTCCGAACTCCCAGTTTAAGCGCCGGAAGTCGGCTCTCCGAGATACTTCTATCGCTGTTGTGGCGTCAATCTTGCTTCTATAGCCGAGTTGACGATTATTGAATATTAATTCAATACAGACTTTTTGCCGTTGATTTGAAGAGCAATCTTCGGCAATAAAGGACATTTTTCACGGGAGGCTAAAACATGGGTACGATTATTTGGTGGATTATCATCGGACTACTGGCCGGGGTACTCGCAAAGGTCATCATGCCGGGCAAAGACCCGGGCGGAACCATCGTCACGATCCTGCTCGGGATTGTCGGCGCGATTGTCGGGGGATGGGTCGGAGGACTGCTCGGCATCGGCGGGCGGGCTGAGAATGCGGGCGACCCCGGATTTATCGTGACTTTGATTTTCGCAGTCATCGGTGCCCTGATCGTGCTCGCCGTTTACAGGCTCATCACAAAGAAAAGCTTACGAACGGGAGCTTAGCATTCAACCCAGAGAGAGCGAGCACGCGACCCTTACTTCTTGAGGGGCGCAGGCTCGCTCTTTCTGCATCCAGACCCTTCAAATATTCTCTAACTGTTTTTCTCCCAGCATTTACCTTCATTCATTAAATATCTCGAATTTCTCAGCCTCCTTACCATGAGGCTCTGACCAGTCTTCTGAAGACGAGCCGACAAGTAACTTTTCAGGAGACGCGATCACCTTTTCCACACCTGTGCCGCAGTCTGTATGCTGCTATCCTGCTGCGTTAAAAGGGTCTGCCTGAGCACTGCCCTTCTCGCGGATTTCCGTTCGCCCCGTGTTCGCCAAAAGAACTCGCCAATGACCCTTAGCTCAAGTAAATATTGAACTTATCCGCATCAATCGTTGAAAAGGAAAGTCTTTACAGCTTATAAGTCACGTGCTACATTCCCGCCACTTCGTCGCTAAATTCTTGTGCGACAAGGAAATGAACGCGATTTTCCATCCCTGCAGGGTCTTCGACGTTCTCGAGCATAATTTCTTTGCCAACGCAGTTCTTGCGTATAAACGCAGAAAACGAATTGAATCTGCCCCGGAGGTGCTTCTAAAAATGGCCGCGAATCCTTATTGGACTGACGCCCGACTCGCCACTCAGCAACCGTCTATTCGTGCTCTGACGCTTCCCTCCCCCGCACTTTCGACGGCGGTCGAGTCGCTCGGGACGCGCGCGGGCCTTCGTCGTCGCGACTTGGCTATCCCCTCCTGGGTGGTTTTCTGCATGATTATGCTGGCGACCTTTGCCGTCTGCCTGACCGTCACTATGCGCACGCACGCCGGGATGTGGGCCGCCGAAAAGAAGCACGAGCAGGTGAGCGCCGACGTCGAGAAGATTAGAGGCGACAACGCGTCCCTGAAGCAACGTGTGGAGCGTCTGCGCTCTGACCCGCGCGCCATTGAGGCCACGGCGCGCGAACGTATGAACATGGTGCGCCCCAACGAGATCGTCGTTCCGCTAGATTAAATATTATGCGGGCGCCGAAGCGGCAAGGGTCTTCCGCAATCATTTATTCCGCCGGTCGCCTACCGTTAGCTGCCACGCTTGTTCCCCGCTTTTCGGTTACCCTTCCCTGACGGCGCGGATGCTCAGTTTGATGCATCCGCGCCGTTCCAACTTTCCGCGCAGACCCGCGACGAATCATTCGGTTGACACCCCTGCGGGCGTCAACTAATATCTTTTTCTCTATCATTTAACAGAGATAACTTGTTGATTTTGCCTTGCGCCGGCGGTGGCATGCGGTGGGAGCCGAGAGAGAGTGTTATGCCTGAAACGAAAGAAATCACTTCGGCGGATGATGCCGCGGTCGAGCGCTGGGAACAGGAGACGCTGGCGCCCGCACTGAAGAAACGTGCAGAGCGTAAAAAGAGTTTCGAGACCGTCTCTCTCGATGAAGTCGAACGCCTTTACACGCCAGCCGACACTTCGGATGTTGATTTCGAGCGCGACACCTCTTTCCCCGGCGAGTTCCCTTACACGCGCGGCATACACCCGACGGGGTACCGCGGCAAGCTCTGGACGATGCGCCAGTTCGCGGGCTTCGGCACCCCCGAGGAGACGAACGCGCGTTTCAAATACCTGATGCGGCAGGGGCAGACGGGCCTCTCTGTCGCGTACGATCTGCCGGCCCTGATGGGCTACGACGCCGATTCGCCGCTCTCCGAGGGCGAGGTCGGCAAGTGTGGCGTGGCCGTCTCATCTCTTGCCGACATGGAGGTGCTGTTCGACGGCATCCCGCTCGAAGAAGTGACGGTCTCGCAGACGATTAACGCGCCGGCCTCCGTGCTGCTCGCGATGTATCTCGTCGTGGCGGAGAAGCAGGGGGCGGATTTCCGGAAGATTTCCGGCACACTCCAGAACGACATCCTCAAAGAGTACATCGCGCAGAAGGAGTGGATATACCCGATCCGCCCGGCGATGAAGCTCGTCGTCGACACCTTCGAGTTCTGCACGCAGCACGTTCCGAAGTACAACCCGATCTCTGTGAGCGGCTACCACATCCGCGAGGCCGGAGCGACCGCGCTGCAGGAACTCGCCTTCACGCTACGCGACGGCATCGAGTATGTCGAGTGGGGTGTGCGGGCGGGGCTCGATGTTGACGCCTTCGTACCGAGAATCTCCTTCTTCTTCAACGCGCACAACGACTTTTTCGAGGAGATCGCCAAGTACCGCGCCGCACGGCGTATCTGGGCGCGGGTGATGCGCGAACGCTTCGGGTCGAACGACCCGCGCACATTGCAGATGCGTTTCCACACGCAGACTGCGGGCGTCTCGCTCACCGTGCAGCAACCCTTGAACAACATCGTGCGCGTCGCCATTCAGGCGCTCGCCGGCGTGCTCGGCGGCACGCAGAGCCTCCACACGGACGCTTACGACGAGGCGCTGGCACTGCCGACCGATCGCGCCGCGCTCATCGCCCTGCGCACGCAGCAGATCATCGCCGAAGAGACGGGAGTGGCGAACACGGTAGACCCGCTCGGCGGCTCCTACTTCATCGAGTCTCTGACAAAGAAGCTGGAGGACGGCGCGCTCGACTACTTCCAGAAGATAGACGCGATGGGCGGCATGGTCGAGGCCATCGAGAAGGGCTTCCCGCAGCGCGAGATTCAGGAGTCCGCTTACCAGTATCAGAAGGCCGTCGAGCGCGGCGAACAGACTATCGTCGGCGTCAAACGCCCTGCGCGACGTCTATGGCCTCTACGAAGAACCGGCATTTTAAGAAGCTGTTAACTATTAGCTGTTAGCCTTTAGCCAGGAGCTACAGGCTTTTTGCTAACAGCTAATAGCTAATGGCTAATAGCTCTCTATGTCTGAAAGAAAGATTCGCGTCCTTGTTGCCAAGCCCGGCCTCGACGGCCACGACCGGGGCGCTAAAGTGATCGCGCGCGCGCTGCGCGACGCGGGGATGGAAGTCATCTACACGGGCCTGCGGCAGACGCCGGAGATGATCGCGGCGGCGGCGCTTCAGGAAGACGTGGACGCGGTCGGCGTCTCGATTTTGAGCGGCGCTCACAACACGCTCTGCCCGCGCATCATCCAACTGCTGCGCGAGCGCGGGATGGACGACTGCCTCGTCGTCGTCGGCGGCATCATCCCGCAGGAAGACATCCCCCGCCTCAAAGAGCAGGGCGTCTCGGCAATCTTTCTCCCCGGCACCTCGACCGAAGACATCGTCAAATTCCTCCGCGCCAGCGTCCGCCCGCGCACGTGACGAGAGGTGGCGAAAGCGCGCGTGCCCCTTCGGTCGCCGTCGAAGTGCGCGACCGTCTTGCCGTCATCCGCATCAACCGTCCTTCGGAAAGAAACGCTCTCTCAACCGCCACGCTTGAAGGGCTTGAGCTTGCCTTCAATTCTCTTGCCGCGCGCAATCAAATCACTTCAGTCATTTTCACGGGCACGGACGATGTCTTCGCCTCCGGCGCGGACATCCGCGAGCTTCACGCCCTGACGCCCGCCGCCGCCGGAGAGTTTGCCGCGCGTGGGCAGCGTCTCTTCCGGCGCATCGCCGACGCGTCGCGACTGACCATCGCAGCCGTCAACGGCTACTGCATGGGCGGCGGGCTCGACCTCGCGCTCGCGTGCCGCGTCCGCGTCGCGTCGCCTGACGCCGTCTTCGCACACCCCGGCGCGCGACTCGGCATCATCACCGGTTGGGGCGGCACGCAGAGGCTCCCGCGTCTCGTCGGGGCGGCTCGGGCTTTCGAGATGTTCGTGACGACGCGGCGTGTGGGCGCGACCGAGGCGTTGGAAATCGGACTGGTTGATGTGCTGGCGGAGGACGCGCTTGAAGGAGCTTTTGGGATCGCCCGGTCGAGGGTTGAGAAAGCCGCGACCCCGACCGACGCGGGAGTTACTTCTTGAGGAAGCGAGCGATTCCCTTCTGGCAATCCTCGGTCATGCGCGCGATGGCGTTCACGTCCGCGCCGGACTGGAGCGCGGCGTCGAAGCTCATGCCGTCCATGTGGTAGAGCAGCCGCTTGGTGAGCATGACGGCGGAGCGGCTCACCCGCTCGAACTCGGCGACATAAGTTTCGACCTTCGTCTCGAAGTCTTCGTCGTCGAAGACGTGGTTGATGAGGCCGAGGCGCTCGGCCTCTTGCGCCGAGATTTCCGCGCCGCGCGTGATGAGCTCGAAGGCGCGTTTTTCCGAGACGTTGCGGCGCAGGATAGCCATCACCATCGCGGGCACGAAGCCGATCTTCACTTCCGGGTAGCCAAAGCGCGCCGACGCGGAGGCCAACACGAGGTCGCAGGCGGTCGCCAGCCCGCATCCGCCGGCCAGCGCGCGCCCGCGCACGGCGGCGACGACGGGGACGCGCACGCGACGGATCAGCGCGAACAGCTCCATCAACTCGTGCGCATCTTCGAGGTTCTCCGTAATCGAGCTTTCGGAAATCTTTCGGAGCGCGGAGAGGTCTGCGCCGGAGCAGAAGTCCGCGCCCGCGCCGGTGATGAGGACGGCGCGCACAGACTCCCGCGAGTCCGCGTCGAGGAGGGCTTCTTTGAGTCCGGCGACGAGCGCGTTGTTGAGCGCGTTGCGCTTCTCGGGACGGTTGAGCGTGACGAGCGCGACCGGGCCTTCGATGGCGTAAAGAACGGGGCTTGGTTCTTCCATACTAAAGTGTCTGTTCGTCTAAGAAACTCAACAGCGCGCCGTTGACTTCCGCCGGATGCTCCTGCTGCACCCAGTGGTTGGCCCTCCCCAGACGCACTTCCCTGTACGGCGCGGCGACGTGTTCGCCCACGCCCTCCACCGTCTTGGGGACGATGGCGAAATCCCGCTCGCCGTAGATGAAGAGCGTCGGGACGCGGACGCGCACGTCCCCTGTCTCTTCGCCGCCTTTGAATCGGCGGAGGAGGAGCGGGCCGAGGTTGGCGCGGTAGTAGTTGACGGCGGCGGTCAAAGCGCCGGGCTCGCGCAGTGCGGCTTTGAGGACGGCGATGTCTGCGTCGCTGAAAGTCCCCGGTCGCGCGGTCTTCCGCAACGTCTGTTCGATGCCGGCGAAATCGTCGCGGCTGATGAACCATTCGGGAATCGAGGGGAGTTGGAAGAAGAACATATACCAGCTCTTGAGAAACTGCCTCAGGCTCATATTCTTCGCCCAGACCTTGCCGGGCGGCACTTGCAGCGCCGCCAACTTCCAGACGTATTCAGGGTGCTTCTCCGCCACGGCCCACGCGACCGCCGCGCCCCAGTCGTGCCCGACAACGGCGGCCTGTCGCGCCCCGAAGTGCCGGATCAATCCCGTCACGTCATCCACCAGTCGCTCGACCCTGTAGTCTTTCACATGTGGAGGCTTGTCGCTCAGGTTGTAGCCGCGCATGTCGGGCGCGACGACATGATAGTCGTCGCCGAGCGCCTTCAACTGGTGCCGCCAAGAGTACCAGCACTCAGGGAAACCGTGGAGCAGAATCACGAGCCGCTCGCCGCCACCGCACTCCGCGTAGTGCAGGCGCACATCGCCGACCTGCGCGAAGCCGTGGCGGACGGACGATTCGAGGTTGGATAGATTCTCGTTCATGGCTGCAGACGCAGAGCGTGCGCCTCCTCGTTCGACACTTCGATCTCCATTCGCAGCAGCGCGGTGGAGAAAGTCTTGCCCTGCGCGTCGGTCATCAGCGAGAGCGTGCCGCCGCCGCCGAGACTTTGGTGCAAAAGGAAGTTGAGCGCCCCGAGGTTCGGCAGCTCGAAGCGCTGGACCTCGCCCTTGCAGATACCCTCGAAATGCTCTCGGACGCGCGCGGCTGTGACCTCGCGGACGAGCAGCGGGTAGATGTCTTCGCGCAACGCGATGAGCCCGACGTTCGCCGTGTCGCCTTTGTCGCCCGAGCGCGCGTGCGCGAGCTTGACCAGTTTGATTCGCATAATCTCGATTCCCGCCGCGCGCGCCTCAGGCGATGCCGGCGAGCTTTTTGATCTCCTGCCAGTCGCGTTCCGCCGTGGTCGCCGGATGGGCAATGAAGAAGTCCAGCTCGTGCGAGCCGGCGTAGTGCGGCTCGCCGCCGAGGACGGAGGCGTCTTCGCCGAACGTGTGCCACAGCCGCCGCAACTCTTCTCTCGTCCCGTTCCCCGCCCGCAACTCTTCGACCGAATCCCTCACCCAGCGCCGCGCGAACTCGTTCGCCAGCTCGACGCTCGGGAAGCCGTCGATCGTGTAATCCTCTTCGGGGTCGTAATGGAACATGTCAATGATGAGGACTGAATAACTTCCGCTCATCGCTCATGCCTTCACATTGAAAAGGTTCTTTTGCCACAGCCCCAGACGGTAAAAGCCGACCACGACGAGCGCGTGGTTGATCGTCCCGTCGGCGATCAGCGAGGGGATGCGTTCGAGCGGGACGAGGCGGACGACGGTGTGCTCAGTCCCCGCGAAGACGGGCTCGTGCCGAAACACGACGCCGCGCGCAAGGTACGTGTGAATCCAGTTGTCCTGAATCGCCGGGTTCGGTCGCGTCTTCCCGAGCCCGATCAGCTCCGCCGCCGCGTAGCCCGTCTCTTCGAGCAGCTCGCGCGCCGCGGCCTCGCGCGGGCCTTCGCCGGCGTCCACCATGCCGCCGGGGATTTCGAGCGAGATTTCGTCCGCGCCGTGCCGGTACTGCTCGATGAGGACGACCTCGCCCGCGTCCGTGAGCGGGATGACGTTGATCCAGTCCGGCGCTTCGATGACGAAGAAGTCGTGTTCACGCCCGTCGCGCGGGTCGGCGTTGCGGTCGCGCCGCACGCGAAAGACGCGGCAGTCAGCCAGCGGCTCCGAGCTTTGCCGACTCCACGCCGCGGGCGACGCAGCCCGCTCGCGCGTCGCCTCTTCTTCCCGCTTCTCGCTCAAACTTCAAGCACCTCCACGTGCGTCTCGATCTCCGTCTTCGGGATGAGTGCGGGCCAATAGGCGACGATCTCTTCGACCTTCGGGCGTCCGCCCGCGAAGCCCGTCACGCCGGGCGGCCCCGTCAGAATGAGGGGCGCGATCTCTTTGGTAAAGCGCTCGACTGCCCTTCGATCCTCACCACGCACGCCGACTCTCAGTTGGACTTCCGGGATGTCCGGCGCAGGGTCGCCCGCGAGCGGCCCATGAGTGGCGTTGACGCCGACAAACTCGGTCAGGGTTTGCTCGAACCGCAGGCCGAGTCGTTCGAGACGCGCGCGTAAGATTTGATCGGCGGCCTTCGCTTTCTGATAGGCATCAGGCCACGAATAGACAAGCGTGCCCACGGCCTTGTAGCCCGCCGAGTAGCTGATCGAGACTTTGTAAAACTCGGTCGCGGGTTTGCCGCCGATGCCCCGGACGTACACGCGATCCGCCCCCGCATCCTTGAGCCGGACGGTCGTGAAGTCGGCCACGCAGTCGGGCGTGATGTACTCGCGCGGGTCGCCCATCTCGTAGACGAGCTGCTCCTTGACGCTCTGGACTGAGACGCGCCCGCCCGTCCCCTCGTGCTTCGTGACGAAGAAAGTCCCGTCGGGGAGGGCTTCGACGATGGGGTAGCCGACATCGGCGAGGTTCGGAATGGACTGCCACTCGAACTGGCAGTTGCCGCCCGAGCACTGCGCGCCGCACTCGATGATGTGCCCCGCAATCGTGCCCGCCGCGAGGCTGTCCCAATCCGTCTCGCCCCAGCCGAACTCGTGGATGATGGGCGCGAGCGTGAGACCCGTATCAGTCGCTCGGCCCGTGATGACGACCTGCGCGCCGCGCCCGAGAGCTTCGACCATCGGCCACGCGCCGAGGTAGACGTTCGCGCTCTGAATCCTGTCGCGCACCGTCGAGAGCGGCTCGCCCGTCTCCATGTTACGCAGCTCTATCCCGCGCGCGAGAAGGTCGTCGAGCCGGTGCATGATGTCGTCGCCCGTGACCGTGCCGATGCGCAGGCGGCCCGCGAGACCAACATCGCGCGCCACTTCGCGCACCGCCGCCGCGCACCCTTCGGGGTTGACGCCCCCGGCGTTCGCCGTCACGCGGATTCGGCGCTCGACGCAGTCGGGCAGAATCTCCCGCATGAGCGGAACAAAGTCGCGCGCGTAGCCCGCCGAGGGGTCGCGCGCGCGCTGCTTCTGCATGATGGACATCGTGACCTCGGCCAGATAGTCGAGCATCAGGTAGTCAATGGGGCCGCCGCGCACCTGTCGCACGGGGGCGTCGAGCATGTCGCCCCAGAAGCCCTGCCCGCTGGCAATGCGAACCTTCTCTCTCATTCCGTTCCTTCTCGGATTTCCCTTTTGAAGTTAGAAGCAAGTTTAATCAAGAAACTCTTTTTTCACCAATCCGCACAACTGAGTGCGGGCGGCACATCCCTCAAAAAGAGATGCGCCGCCCGCACTTTTCGACCGCCCGGCTGGAGCGAATCGTATCGCACGACCGTCATCCTCCCGCCGGCTGCTTGCCCCCTCGCACGCGTCGCGCGCGGAGTCGCTCTCCGAGTCCGGGTCTCAAACCCGTCATCGTTTTGACGCTCGGGATGCGTGCGTGCCCAACGCGCTCGCGCCTGCCCCTATCTGAACGCCAGCGTGTTGCGTGCGCCGGGCACGGGCGTGAGCGTCAGTCGGTCGCCCCTCTTGCGCGCACGCGACATCACGATCAGCACGGTGTTGGTCGCCGAGTCCTGCATGTCAGGGAAAGCCATCGTGGCCCCCGTGTAGCCTTTCGTGGTGACGGCGTAAATGCGCCCGGCGTGCGTCATCCCACCGCCCTCGATGGTGACATTGTTGCCGTTGATGGTGATCGTCCCGTCGCCTTCCATCTCGTGCGAGCCGGTCATCTTGAGTTTGCCGGTGTAGGTGCCGGAGAGATCGGTCTGGGTGTCGCCCGCCGTGCTCGGCATGGTGTCCGCCGCGACGTTCGCGTCAGCCGCCATGCCGGCGGCCACCGCCGCGGGGCGCGCGACACGACGGCCACGGCGACGGCCACGGCGACGACCGCGCCGGGCCGGCGTCATGCTGCTGTTTGTGTTCTGCATCATGCTGTCGTCCGACGTCGTGCTGCTGTTCGTGTTCTGTGCGAGCACGCCGACATCGGCGGTGACGACGGTGACCGCGGTGAAGACCGCGCAGGCGAGGACGACAAGGTAAAGAACGCTGCTCTTCTTGCTCACGGGTGTTTCTCCTCCTGTTTGAGAGACCGCGCGCGCGCGGGGAAGCCCCTTAAAGCGCGTCGGCGAGTTGTTGAAGAACGGTCAAGGTCTTTTCCGCCGCGCCCTGATCGTCAGTGGAAGGTAGCTGCGCACGGCGAATGGGGAACGTCCGAAGAAACTCTGCCGGGGTTGGGCGATAGTTTCGCACAAATGGCTGCCCGCTTGCACGAAAAATCGTCGGCGGGCGCGACGGCCCGCGATTCAGAAAAGCTCTGCGGGCAGGATAAACTGCCCGAGGTGCGGCCCAGCGTAGCTCAGGCTCGTGCGTAGCGCCAGCGTCAGCACGTCGCGCGTCTCTTCGGGCATGATGACGGCGTCCACGAAGCCGCGCGCGGCGGCGTAGCGCGCGTCGAGCTGCTGGTCGTAGTCGGCGCGAACGCGCGCCATCTCGTCCTTCAGATTCTCGTCCGGCTCGCCGCCCTCGCGCTTGAGCCGTTCGAGCTGTGTCCCGAACAGCGCCTGCACCGCCGAGTCGCCCTCCATCACGCCCATCCTGCCGGTGGGCCAACTGAAGATGAAGTCGGGGTCGAAGCCCTGGCCCGCCATCGCGTAGTAGCCCGCGCCGGAAGCGTGGTTGATGGTGAGCACGATCTTGGGCACGGCGGCGGTCGCCATCGCCTCGACGAAGCGCGCGCCCGCGCGGATGATCCCCGAGTGCTCGGCCTCGGCCCCGACCATGAAGCCCGAAACGTCCTGCACGAAGACGAGCGGCGTGCGCTGGCGGTTGCAGAGGTCTATGAAGTAGGCCGCCTTCTCGGCGGAGTCGGTGTAGATGATGCCGCCGAACTTCGGCGGCTTCCCCGGCTCGCGCACGAGGCCGCGGCTGTTCGCGATGACTCCGACCTGTATCCCGCGGATGCGTGCGTGGCCCGTAATCATCTCGCGTGCGTAGTCGGCCTGAAATTCGTCGAGGTGTCCCGCGTCGAGTATGCAGCGCAGGACTTCGTGCGCGTTGTAAGGCTGGCGGTGGTTTTCCGGCAGGAGCGCGTAGAGGTCTTCGAGAGGCCGGGCCGCCTCGACACTCACCGCGACCGAGACGGGCGAGGGTGGGTTGGACGGGAGTTCGGTGACAATCTCCCTGATCTTTTCGAGGCACGCCTCGTCATCCTTCACGCGGTAGTGGGCCACGCCCGAAAGCTCCGTGTGCGTGCACGCCCCGCCCAGCGTCTCGTTGTCAATCGTCTGACCGGTCGCGCCCTTGACGAGGTTCGCGCCGCCGAGCCCCATGAACGAAGTGCCCTCGACCATGATGATGATGTCCGAGAGCGCGGGCAAATATGCGCCGCCCGCGACGCATGGCCCCATCACCGCCGCGATCTGCGGGACGCGCAGGTGGCGGCGCATGATCGAGTTGTAATAGAAGATTCGCGCCGCGCCGTACTGGCCCGGAAAGACGCCGCCCTGATACGGCAGATTCACCCCCGCCGAGTCAACGAGGTAGATGATCGGCACGCGCGAGCGCATGGCGATCTCCTGCGCGCGTAAGATTTTCTTGATCGTTTCGGGCCACCACGAGCCGGCCTTAACGGTCGCGTCGTTCGCCACGACGACGCACTCGCGCCCTCCGACGCGTCCCAACGCCGTCACCACGCCCGCCGCCGGAGCCCCGCCCTTGTATTCGTCATAGGCGACGAGCAGGCCGATCTCCTGTGAGTACGTGCCGGGGTCGAGCAGCAGCGCGAGGCGCTCGCGGGCCGTCAGCTTCCCCTGCTGGTGTTGCCTCTCGATCTTGTCCGGCCCCCCCCCCTCGCGGAGCCCGGCTTCGAGTTCCCGCAGCTCCGCCGTCAACGCGCGCAGGCGCGAGACTTTTTCGACGGAAACCGGAGGTGCTTCAGACTTCATCACGATTCCACACCGGCTCGTGCGCAGTCGTCCCTCAAAGAAACCCGCAGCCGGTTGTTTGCTGAGATATTAGAGCTTTATGGTACCTGGAAAATAGCATAGGAGCGCGGGCGAAAACAACGGACGGCCCCGGCGCGCGGAGCAGCCGGATGCGGTCATGACAAATAGCCCCCGAAGGGGGCGGAATAATTTAGCCCACGGCCCAGCGCCGTTGGCTAAATTATTCCGCGCCTTGACAGGGGCTTGTAGATTACTTTTAAACGGCCTTTCAGGTCTTCGCCATGAGCAGGCCGGCCAGAGTCTCAGCCTTCAAAGTCTCGGGGATACCCTCGACGACGAGCACCGTCGTCCCGACGCGCTCGACGAGGACGCCGCCCTCCTTCGTGTTCCAGAAACTCCGGACGGCGGGCTCCGACGCGACTGGCGCGGCGGCGTAGCGCTTAGAAGTGCGCTGCGCGTAAGCTTCGTAAAACTCCCGCGCGTCGGCCTCAGTGTCCCAGACCGTCTTCTGCGTGAGCAGCACGTCCGACTTGTTCGGCCCCGTGTAGAGGACATAGCGGTCGCCGCCCCAGCCCTCGGCGGCCTTCTGCGAAGTCTCTT
Source organism: Acidobacteriota bacterium (assembly GCA_020199995.1). Lineage (GTDB taxonomy): Bacteria > Acidobacteriota > Blastocatellia > Pyrinomonadales > Pyrinomonadaceae > JAIVJM01. The sequence continues at coordinate 37,169 of JAIVJM010000220.1, forward strand.
TCGACTGCAAATATTCGTCGAGGATGAGGTAGTAGCTCCACTCGCCGTTGACATCATGATCGGCCACCTTCCAGCCCTTCCCCAGCGCCTCCGCGATGCTCCTGAACGCGACTTTCGTCGGCGTTTCGAGCGAGAAGTATTTTTCGGGATGGAGAATCTGTTCGGTGGACTGCGGCAAATTCTTATAGGCTCCGGAGACCATCTCCCAGCCCCCGCGCTTGTAGAGCTGACCGGCCCACGCCGAGCCCTGCACGTAGGGGAAGACGAGCGTCTCGCGCAGCACGCGCGGCGCTTTGTCGTACTGCTCGGTCGAGCCCGCGCCGCCTGTGACGAGCGAGCGCAGCATCGCGAGCTGCCGCACGGGGCTGCGCATCACGTACTGCATCATCAGAACCATCGCGTCGCCCTCGACGAGCGCGTGGGCGGCGAGGCCCGCGTCGGATTCGTGCTTCGGCAGTTTATCGAGCCGCTTGAGGTCGAAGTGCTGATCCTGAAGGGCGTGCGTCAGCTCGTGGGCCATGACGGGCTTTTGTCCGTCGAGGTCTATCCAGTCGGCGAGGTAGAATTCCTGCGTCTTGGGCTCGTAATAGCCTGCGACCTGCTCCGTGAGGAGGCCGATGAGGAAGGCGCGCAGGCGGAAGTCGGCGGGCGTCATTCCCAGCTTCCTGAGCGTCAGCTCTGACGCCTCAAGCTCTTCCGGTGTCGCGTTCTCGTCGAGGTTGCGGATGAGCATCTGCTCGATCTCGGTGCGCGTCTGCGCCCCGCTGCGCACCTGCTTCCTGACGGGGAGCTTCCTAATCTCACTCGTCTCGCGCAGCACCTCGGCTGTCGCCTCGCGGACAGCAGCAGTGCGCGGATTGACGACCGCTGTCCGCCGCGCCTTCTGCGCAGAGCCCGCCGCCGTGCTCCCCGCCAACAGCGCGCAGGCCAGCGCCGCCGCCCCGAAGACTTTCGACGAACTGTTTTTCTTTGACATCAAGAACCCTTCGCTTTTATAGTCCGCTCACCGAGCGATTGGAATCTCTTCACTTCGGCTTGTGCGCCCGCGGGCGACGGCAGCAGGAGGCTTTATTCTCAGATGATGGAACCAGCAGAAGCGGATGCCCTCTTCGACGACTGGCACGAGACGACCGTCCGCGTCCGCTACGCCGAGACGGATCGCATGGGCGTAGTGTACCACGCGAACTATCTCGTCTGGTTCGAGATCGGACGCACGGAATTCTGCCGCGCGCGCGGCTTCTCCTACAAGGACATGGAGGAGAACGACGGCGCGTTCCTTGTCGTCGCCGAATCTTACTGCCGCTACAAAGCCCCCGCGCTCTACGACGACGAGTTAGCCGTCCGCACCCACATCACCGAGTTGCGCCGCCGCTCCGTCCGCTTCGGCTATGAGATAATGCGCCCCTCTGACGGCGTCGTCATCGCCGAGGGCGAGACGGGCCACGTCGTCACAGACACGAACAACCGTGTCATCTCGATGCCCGAGGACTACCGCCTCGCGCTCTCCTCCCCGCCGCTCCCTTCGACGCCGCTTCCCGAAGAGTAAGCAGTGCTCACTGCTTACTGCTTACTGCTCACTGCTCACTGCTCACTGCTTTCTGCTCGCTGTTTTCAAGATTCGTGCTTTAGCGAGAGGCGCGTGATTTCTCGCGCGCGCCCCGTGTCGGGGTCAACTTCGATGACGACGGCGCAGATGCGGACGTCGCCTTTGGAGTGTTCGGCGCGCCGCGGCAGCGCCGTCATGAAGCGCGCGATAACGTCCTCTTTGTCCATCCCGATGCAGCCCGCATAACTCCCGGTCATTCCGAGGTCGGTGATGAAGGCCGTGCCTTCCGGCAGGATGCGCTCGTCCGCCGTCTGGACGTGCGTGTGCGTGCCGACGACGGCCGAGACGCGCCCGTCCAGATGCCACGCCATCGCGATCTTCTCCGAGGTCGCTTCGGCGTGCATGTCCACGAGGCGCACGCGCACGCCGGGGTCGAGCGCGCCGAGCACTTCGTCGGCGATGCGGAATGGATCGTCCGAGGGCGGCATGAAGACGCGCCCCATGAGGCTCAGGACGGCCACGCGCGTGCCGCGCACCTCGCCCATCCAGACCCCGCTCCCCGGCGTCCCCTTCGGGTAGTTCGCGGGCCGGAGCAGCCGGCCCTGCCGCTCGATGTAGTCGAAGACTTCGCGCTTGTCGAAGATGTGGTTGCCGGAGGTCATCACGTCAATCCCGGCGTCGAACAGCTCGTCGCCCAGAGACGGCGTGATGGAGAACCCGCCGGCCACGTTCTCCGCGTTCATCACGGCCAGATCAATCGCGTGCTGCTCGCGCAAGTCCTGAATGCGCTCCAGCACGGCCATGCGCCCCGGACGCGACACCACGTCCCCGATCATCAAAACTTTCATGCGTCATTCCAATCTAAAAAGCCGTAAACCGTAAACCGTGAATCGTGACAAGAAAGACCTGCTTCCTTCTTGGCACGATTCACGGTTTACGGTTTTGATAACGAAGAAGGCGGAGGGAAATCCGCGCGGGCCGTTCCGAAGCCGTAATTGAACCTGCTTTACAGGTGGGTGACCTCAAAAGAAGCCGCAGCCTCCGGCGGTTCCCTGTCAATGAGGGATCGCACTGGCTGTGGCGTCGGTCTCCCTTTTCAACGGCATTGGCTCAACATAGGAAATCGGTGACGAACCCCGCAGAAATGATTCCCTCAGCCTGTCCAGATATTAGCACAGGGTGCGGGCCGTTGTCAGAAAACGCCCTCCGAAAAGTTCGGCGCATTCCCGGCGGCGTGGAGGCCCGCGTCGGGCTCGTATTTCGTTTTAAGAGAAGGAGATTCCGCTCTGGCCTGAGGCGGGCTGTTCGGCGGCGCTGCGGGATTTGAGCACGCGGTCGAGCATCTCGGCGCATTCGGCGCTGCGCGAGGCGAGCTGCGTGTCGGCCTGTTCGTGGAGACGCTTGAGGCGGTGGAGTTCGTCGGCGATGTGGAGCGCGGCGAGGATGGCCACCTTGAGGGAATCGACGGTGAGCGTGCCCGAAGAGATTTCGCGCATCCGCCGGTCTACGAATTCGGCGAGATTGATGACGTACTCGCTGTCGCCGTCGGAGCGGATGTTGTAGGTCTGGTTGTAGATTTCCACCCGAATGGTCGGAGTGCCTCCTGTCTCAGCCGGGTTTTTGATGGCGCTCATGATTTTTTAAAGGGGCCCTGCCGTGAACTACCTGCGCATCGCCTCGACCGCCTCGGGCTCAAGCACGGCGATGGCATCGAGCATCGCCTCGACCTTCGCGCGGATCGTGTCGCGCTCGGAGAGCAGCCGCTCGACCTGCGTTTCGAGACGGTCCTTCTCGTCGAGCAGCGAGCCGAGTTCGCGCCTCACCGTCCCGATCTCGCGCTCCAACGCTTCCTTCTCCTGACGAAGCGTCTTGGTCAGCTCGATGGTGCGGTAAATTTTATCTTCCAGGTGTGAGAACTTTTCCAGACCGGTTAGTCCGACCATCGCGTCTCTCTCCAAAAAATCGCGGCCTCAAAACTGCCGCCCGATTATGCGACTTCAAAGCCGCCAGCGCAAGAAATAATCAGCAGAGATTTGAGGCCGGAGATTTGAGACTGGTAAATAGCTCACCACCGGTCTCCAGCCTCTAGACTCTAGCCTCTTAATTGAGCCCCGAACCCGCGTTCGAGTTCGGCGACGATGCGCGCGTGCATCTCGTCCACCTCCTCGTCGCGGAGCGTGCGCTCGTCGGCGCGGTACTCGACGCGCAGCGTCAACGAGCGCATGCCTTCGGGCAGGCTCGCCCCCTCGTAAACATCAACCAGCAGGACGGCACGGCACTGCTCGATACGCAGACCGAGGACGGCGAGTCGCATCTCGCCGAAGGAAGCGGCGCGGTCGGCGACGAGCGAAATGTCGCGCAAGACCGAGGGGAAGCGCGCGAGCGGCGCATACCGGACGGGGCTCACCTCCGCGCCCAGCATCGCGCCCACGTTCACCTCGGCGACATAGACGGGCTGCCGGAACTTGTACACCGCCGCAGTCTCTTCCGAGAGTCTGCCGAGAGTGCCGACGCTCTCCCCGCCCACAAAGACTCGCGCCGACTGTCCCTCGCGCAGGTGTCTGACCTGAGCCGCCTCGAACAGCAACCCGCCCACTCTCATGGCGTCAGTCGCAGCTTCGAACGAGCC
>JAIVJM010000046.1 GCA_020199995.1 Acidobacteriota bacterium
CTTGAAGGCCTTGTCGAAGCTGGCGAGGCGGATACTCGCCTCGACGACGCGCGCGACTTCGAGCGGCGTGCGCGCGGGAGGGCGCTGGCGCGCGAAGTCCATCATGTCGCGCAAGACCTGTGTGATGCGCGCGATCTGCGTCTGGATAAGGCGCAGCATCTCGCGCGTCTCGGCGTCCTCCTCGTTGTCGGGCGTGCGCGACTGGATGATCTGGATGAGCGAAGAGATCGAGGCCAACGGATTGTTGACTTCGTGCGCGACTCCGGCGGCCAGAGTCCCGGCGGCGGCCAGCTTTTCGGTGCGGACGAGCTGCTCGCCGATCGAGCGCAGGCGCTCGATGTCGTCGGCCATCTTGCGGCTCATCTCGTTGAATGAGGAGGCGAGCAGGCCCACCTCGTCGTTGCTCGGGAGCGAGACCTGCGTGCCGTAGGCCCCGCCCGCCACGTCCACCGCCGCCTCGGTCAGGCGGCGCAGCGGGCGCGAGATGATGCGGATGACGAGCGCGACGAGGACGAGGTTCGGCACCAGCGCCATGATCACGCTGAAGACGAGGTAGCGTTTCCAGGCGTCCGGCGTCTGGTCAGTGAAACTCCACCAGACGATGGGGATTTGGAAGAGCGCGAAGCTGAGGACGGCGACCAGCGCGATTGAGAGCGCGACCTTGTAGGCGATGGGGAAGAGGCGGAACTGGTCGAGCGCCGATTGCAGGGAGAAGAGCTTGAAGTTCGTGATGGCGTAGGCGTAGATGATGACGCCGAGCAGGACGAAGACCGAGCCGATGGGCAGCAGCGCGTAAATACCTGCGAGCGGGAGCGCGATGTTGGCGAGCGTGTTCAAGGTCACCGTCACGACCAGCGCGCACAGGATCGCGCCGAGCTGCTTGCCCCACAGCGTCGCGCGGTAGCGCCTGTATTTACGATAGAGGAGCGCGAAGCCGTAAGCGAAGACGCCGTAGGCATAGAGGCCGAAGGCGTAGGCCAGAGGCGTCAGCCTGATTTCCAGCTCGCCGCTGCTGAAGGCGATGCCGCCCCACATCAGTCCGGCGAGCGCGGCGGGCACGATGACGATGCCGGGCGCGAAAATTACGGCGGCGCGGCGCGCGGGGATTGGCCCGTTCTCCGGAAAGACCCACGCGAAGACGACGAGCGAGTATTGAAGCAGGAGCGCGATGACGAAGCTCACGCTCGCCCACCACTCCGCCAGCCGTTCGCCCTCGCCGGTGAAGCCCCACAGCGCGATGTCCTTTACCGTCCACAACACCATGCACGCGACGAAGGCGGCGAAAGTCTGGTGCGTGCGGCTGCGCGGGGCCGCCACGAAGACGTAGAAGCCGAGCAGCACCAGCGTGAAGAGAGAGAGCAGGAGCAGCGCTAAGAGCATGAAAGAGTGAGCAGTGAACAGTCAGCAGTGAACAGTCGGCAGTGAGCAGTAGACAGCAGGGACAGAAGAACTGCTGACTGCTTGCCGCTGACTGCTCACTTGAAAACGGACGGGCTCAGGATCAGTGCCGCGATGACGCACGGCACGCCGAACGCGAGCGGCCAGAGTTGGCGCTCCTCAATCATACCACCGCGCGAGAGCAGACGGTGAAGGAGCATGAAGGCGGGGAATCCGGCGAGCGCGACCGGCCCGGCGCAGAGCGCTCCAAAGAACGCGCCGATGCCGAAGACGAGAAGGCCACCCGCCGCCCCCGTCACGACCGCCCAGAAAAATCCGAGCAACAGCGCCGAGAGCAGCGTCAGAAGCCATGCGCGCTCACGCGTGTTGCCTATCTTGCCCCCGAGACATCTGCCCATCGCGCGCCCCACCACGCAGCAGATGAAGTTCATCACGATGCAGACGAGGAGCACGCCCAAATCACTCTCGGTCGAGACGCCTTTGTGGAGCGCGCGACTGAAGAGCGCGGCCGGCGGGAAGAGGCCGAGGAAGGTTCCGAACCACGCGAAGGCCTCGGCGTTCGAGAGCGGCTCGCGCATCCGCATGGCTTGCGACTCCTCGTCCGCGCGCCGCGCGAGCCTGCGCCGCCCGCGCTCGTCGCAGGCGAGCTCGGCCTTGAGCCAGCTCACCCGCGCCCGGATGTCGTAGTCCGTAAAAGTGGCGTGGCAAATGCTCTGTGTGCCACTGGTGTCGTACATATGGCCTCTCCTTTGCGCCCGCCGATGGGCACTCCGTCCGCCCCCTCAGCCTCCAACCGCCGCAGCCGCGCGCACTCGGCGTCGAGCAGCCGGGCCACGCGCCGCGCGGCCCCCTCGTCTTCAAGCAGCGAGAGCAGCTCGACGGCGCGCGCGAAGGCCCGCAGCAGCATCTCGGAAATCCGGCGCGAAGCGCTCGCGCGTATCTCCTCGGCGAAGGGAAAAGTATCTGCCAGCTCGCGCACGTAGGCGAGGGCGTGAATCATCTCCGCGCGTGCGCGCTCGCGGTGGGCGAAGAGGCGCGTCGCGTTGCGTCTGTGGATGCAGCGACCGGCGAGCAGCAGATCGTCGCCCGTGCCTCCGGCGAGGCGGCACAGCTCCATCTCCCGCCCCGAAGGGCTCGCCTCCCTGTGCGCACCCATGCACGCGAGCGTGAGGCCGACGTAGCGCTCTACGCTCTCACGCGCGGCGAACATGGCGTATCTTCTCGCCTCGCCCCGCGCGTCGCGCCCCGCGTCCGCCTCGCCGACGTCGCCCGCTTCGTCCAACACGTCCTCGGCGGCGCGCAGCGCGTTCGTCAGCTCGCGCTTCGCCTGCTCGACCCGACCCTCGTGGAGGTCTTCGCGCGCGACCGCCTTACCTCGGCCCGCTCCGGGCGAGGTCCCACGTTCGAGCAGGAGCAGCGACGCCGTCAAGGGCCAGAGGAGCGCCGCGCCTGCGGCCCGCACGAGCGAGCGTGCGCGACTCGCGCCGCGCGTGGGCTGACGCAGAAAGGACGCCACGCCGAAGGGCGCGGCGGTCGCGAAGTAGATGATTGTGAGTTCGCTCAAACGCATGACGCGCTGGCGAAGGGCAACGCTCATGCCAGCGCGGGCGGGCGTCCCGCGCCTCATCCCCGCGAAATATTTTTGCTTCGGTTGATGCAATTTCCCGGAGGTTTACGCGTTACTGAGTGGAGAGGCGTGGGAGGCACACTTCTCCCCGTTCTTTGGCAAAGAGCGTTTGTGTCGCGGCGGGTTGGCAATCTGCGAAAGCGGCGCGACATTCAAGGGCATGTATGCAATGAGGCCATTGCCGCGGCGCTTGTGTTCGCGCGTGTTGCGCGGCGACCGGCTGAAAGCGTGAAATGCAGCCCGGCGCGATGCGGGCAACCGGACTGTCGCGGCGTGCATCATTCTCCACGCTCCCTTCCTTCGCTTCCACAAAACTCGCCCGTGTGTGGCGCAGCCCACACAGTTGTCAAAGATTTATTGCGTTGTGTTGACGAGAATTAGTCTTGGCATTTCCCGAATAGCCAACGAGAAACCTTTGGCCTCCGGTTTGCTTTAACTGATCGCACATCCCCGAAGCGGGAGACGGTAATCGAACAAAAGGGAACTTTCCACCCACCCTGTTCGTCTAAAGAGGAACGAAAGATCATAGATAACGGACTTAATAGTCATGACCAAGAAAACCCCGATCAAGATCATCAAGCGTGGCGAGCGAGATCGCCAGCAACAGCAGCAGGCACAGGAAGAGCCGGTGCAAGAGCGGAAGACGACGCAGGAGGCGGCGCGCGACATGGTCGCGACCGTCAGCCAGTGGGTCAACGAATTCCAGCAGAAGCGCCGCATGGAGACCTCGCAGGCGATTAAGTCTCTGCTCTCTGACAGAGCGCCGCAGACCAGCAAGGCTTAAAGTAACGGACGCGCCGTCACCGAGTCTCATCCTCAAACACCAGACGAGACGGCGGCGGCGGCCAGACACCACTCCAGCCTGAACGGAACCTGACAGCGATTCTTCTCCGCGCGAAGCAAGCGACGGAACACCGAGCGACCGGGAACGACAAACGTTTCCGGTCGTCGGCTTATTCCGCCCCGCGACGCTCGCCACGTCCTCCGTCACAACACACGTCCTACCCAACCGCCTCGACTAATAAAAGACGGCGCGGGGCGGCGGAAGCCTGCGAACATTGACATGGGGGCGGCGGCGCACATAGCATCCGGGCACAATCCCCAGCGCTGGAGGCCAGATGAAGAAGAGCAGCCAAAAACAGCCGAGGCAAGGCGAGGCGAGGCCCGTGTTCGATTCCGTCCGCAAGCCCGTCGCGCCTCCGGGGCATCCGATCAACCGCGCCAAGCCGGAGGAGCGCGCGCACCCGGCGGAGCGCACGGTCAAACACAAGCGCCGTCCAGACGGCGACTAAAGAGTGGGGCGGTAGCCGTCCCGTCTCTCGCGGGAATCCGCGCGCGCGGGGCCGGAATTGCGGAGGGGCCGGCGCCTCCGAGGCGCGTCCACGCGTCTGCGCCCCGCCCCCGATTTTTTCTCCGCCCGCTGCAAATTTTCGCTTTCAAAACTCGCCGGTTCGTGCTTAATATATCCGCCGAAGTAGACATCCTTGGATTGCCGGCGCAGCCGCACCTGCGGGCGAAAGAAAGTCGGACGCGTCTTGCGCCGCCGCCGTCATACACATTCTCTAGGAGGCAAAAGTTAGATGACTTATACCGTTTGTGAACCGTGTGTGAACTGCCGCTACACGGACTGCGTGGTGGTCTGTCCGGTCGAGGCGTTCCACCTCGACGACAACGCGGTGTGGATTAATCCCGAGACCTGCATAGACTGCGACGCGTGCGTCCCCGAGTGTCCCGTCGAAGCCATCTTCCCCGAGGACAAAGTGCCGGACGAGTGGACGCACTACACGGCGATCAACGCGGAGAAGTCTCTGAGCGGCCTGCTGCCCATCATCAGCGAAAAGCTCGACCCGCTCTGCTGACGCCGTGACGGCGACGGCGCGCGCCCGACGCCGTGGCGCGAGGTGTGCCGCAAAGCGCAAGTCCGCCCCCGAACTTATCCAATGGGGAGCGGGCTTGCGCATTCCTTTATCTGAGTCGGGTGGAGAAGTCACTGCATGAAGAAGCGAACCAAACGTCTGTTCGGCGCGCTGGCGGGCCTCGCCGCCGGGGCCACGGGGGCGGCCCTCTGGGGGTGGCGGAGGGGTTCGACGCCGGAGAAGAAGTCCATCTACCCGGAGTACAACCGCGGGCGCGCCGACCGTTGGGCGCGCCCCGGCATGAGCGTGACCTTCCGCGCCGAGTTGATGCCGGGACGCGACCGCGCCGAGCGAACCTTCCATGTCGGGGCGGTGCTCCCGAGCGGGCGCGTCACGCTCGAAGGCTTCGCGGGCCAGCACACCGAGACCGAGTTCGAGGCGATCCGCTAGGGCGCGTCGCCGCGCTCTTGAAGGAGGCGCGAGGGAATCATGTCACAGCAGAGAATCGCCGCGCTTCTGGCGATGGCCGAAGCGCAGCCCGAAGAGGCCATGATCTGGTACGGCCTCGCCAACGAATACTTCAAGCTCGAACGCTGGCGCGAGGCCGCCGACGCACTCCGCCGCGTCGTCACGCTTAACCCCGACTACACCTCCGCCTACCAGATGCTCGGCACGTCGCACATGAATCTGGGCGAACGCGACGCGGCGCGCGGCGCGTGGAGTGAAGGCGTCGCCGTTGCCGAACGCACCGGCGCGTGGAAGGCGCGGCAGCACATGGAAGGACTGCTGGCCGGTTCGGCTGATGCTGAAGAAGCGGGCAGCGGTCTCTGTCAAGAATCGAAATAAACACTATCCCACAACCCATCGTCAGACCGCGCGGGACTTCACCTCTTTACTGCCACGCCGTATCTATCCCGTAATTACCACGAATATTCCCGGCCCGCTTCCATCGCGCTCAGGCGGGGGACGCCGAGGTCTGCGAGTTCGCGGATGAGCTGTTCGCGGAAGGAGGGCTTGAGGTGGACGGCGAGGACTTCGAGGCCGGTGTGCGAGAGCTTGCCGAGTTCCTGCCGGAGCGCCTCGGGCGTGAGGTGGCCGGAGACGGCGGCGAGCTGCGAGAGCGAGTTCGGGAAAGAGGCTTCGATGAGCAGCGCATCAACGCGCGGCTGGCGGTTGACGAGATGCCAGAACTCTTCGGTGGCCGAGGTGTCGGAGCTGAAGGCGATGCTGGTCTCGCCGTCGGTGAAGACCATGCCGACGGTGGGGACGATGTGCTCGACGGCGACAGCGGTGACTCTCAGGTGCGCGACGCGGAACTCCTCGCCCGTGCGGAAGGGGACGAACTCCATGACGCGCGTCCGGTCGTTGCTGAACTTTTGGAAGGGCGGGTAGACCGTCCCGTTGAAGATGTCGCGCTCGATCATCCCGCAGACCTCTTCGGTGGCGTGGATGCGGACGGGTTCGTCGAGCAGCGCGAAGAGGTCGTCCACGAAGATGGGGAGCGTGGCGATGTGATCCATGTGCGGGTGCGTGATGATGACGTCGCGCACGGTCTGGCGCTGCGCGTCGCTGAGCCCGATGGCGATGCTCCCGGCGTCAATCGTCACGCGGTCGTCAATGACGAAGCAACTGAGACGCTGCTCCGGCGAGGCGCAGCCGCGTTCGTCAAAGGTGCTGGGCAGGAGTTTTATTTTCACGGGGCGTTCTCGTCTAAAGATTCACCACACTGCGAGGATGAGGGGCGAGGGCGGCGGCGAGGGGGAACACTTCCTCCCGCCCCCGGTCACGCCTTGTTTGAGGCCAGCCACAGGCGCAGCTCGTAAATCTGCCGCACGTAAGACGCCTCGCGGTGCGCGTCCGAGCCGTCGCGGGCCTTGATGCCGCGCGCGACGCGGCTGCGGTGGAAGGCGAGTTCGCTCGCCGCGCGGTTGAACTGCACGCGCGCGCGCCAGGCGCGGGGGCCCTTGCGGGTGAGCGCGTCGAGCGAGGCGCGGGCGCGGCTGCGCACCGAACACACGCATTGATATTCTTCATGCGTGAGCAGTCCGCGCTCGAAATCGCAGCGGAGGTGCTCGCGAAGGATCCCCCCCTCCCGGCGCAGTGCGAGGAAGACGACGAGGAGCAGTCCGACGAAGGTCGGCACCATCACGAGGAAGTACATTCCGAGCACCAGCAGCCCGTTGTCGAGCTTCCCGGCGAAATAGGCCGAGCCGTTCCAGCCGCCGTGCAGCACGACCGCGAGCGCGAATCCGACGAAGGGGAGCGCGGCCTTTGCCGTCCGCGAGTGCGACTGCCGCGCGAGCCCGAGGCCGATCCCGGTCATGCTCGTGAAGAGCGGGTGCGCGAAGGGCGAGAAGAGCCCGCGCACGACGAAGACTCCGACGGCGTTACTCTCGGTCACGGCCTCGCCGTAGTACTTGACGTTTTCGGTCATCGCGAACCCGAGCCCGATCATCGCCGCGTAGACGATGCCGTCGAGCACGCCGTCGAACTCGTCGCGCTTCCAGAAGAAGAGCGCGACGATGGCGAGCGCCTTCGCGCTCTCTTCGACGAGCGGGGCCGAGATGACGAGCCCGTAGAAGTTGGCGGCGTCCTCGTTATAAACCTCTTGCACGACCGCGACGCCAAACGAGTTGATGAGGATGGCGAAGAACACCGCGACGAGCGCGCCCCAGAAGAAGGCGGTCGCGAGCAGCCACGAAGGCTCCGGCTCGTAGCGGTCGAGCCACAGCACCAGCGTCACGTAGACGGGCACGGGCAGCGCGGCGACGACGAGGCCCGTGAGGAACGGAACCAGCCCCGTCCCGTACCCGATGATCCATAGCGTCGAGAGTCCGCAGAGCACGCCCAAGAGCGCGGCCAGCAGAGCGGCGGCCCACTTGAGACCGCTCCGCCGCGCCGGCGCGAACGCCGGGCCGCCTGAAGCCTGCGGGTAGTGTGGGGCCGGTGGTTGGCTCATGCGCCGTGTGCCTCGCGCGCGCGCCGTCGCCGTGGCGCGCAAGCGCCGTCGCCGGAGATTCGAGGTGGGTGCTCTTTCGTCAACATCAGCGCTGGAGATTGAAGAAGAACAGGAAAATCAGCAGCCCGCCGAGCAGCAACACGGCGATGAAACCGATGATGACGAGAAGCGTGGCGTTGCTGCGCGATGGCGGCGCGGCTGCGACGGGCGCGACGGGCGCAGGCAGCGGCGGCGCGCTCGCGGGAGGCTGCGCGGGGGCCGCCGCTGTCGCGGGTGCGCGCGAAACCTGCGCGGCCTGCGGCGGCTGGTTGGCGGGCGGTCTGGAGGGCGGCGGGGGGAAGGGGAATTTCCCGACCACCGTCGCCGCCAGATTGGGAGGGGCCTCGCGCTGCGGCCCGCCCGCGTCGCTCATTCCGAGCACCGCCCCGCACTTCGAGCAGAAAGCCTGATCGTCGGATGCGGGAGCGCCGCACTTCTGACACTTCATCTCCATATATTTCAGACTCCTCGTCGAAACAGCTGCTTCAGTCACCCTCGCATTCGTCAGCTTCTGCAAAATCCCTTCGCCGGAAGAAAGCTGTCGAGGTAGGATGGGCGTGCAACTTCAAAGCTCTGGAAATCTCGAAACGGCAGCCAGTATAAACACATCCCGGCGTGACTTCCAGCCTTATTGTGAAGCGCGAGCGAGCGCTCGTCGGCGTCTCCGCCGCGTCCGCGACTCCGCACCGGCAAGAGGAATTAACGCGGGCGGGGCGGTTGATGGACGGGGCCGCGAAGAATGAATATAATCCGAGCCCAATCGCAGGCGACGAGCAACACCCCTCGGGGCCGCGAAAGCGCTCGTGCCGGGAGAGAAGCGCGAGCCGAGCGAGCACCCGTCCGAGCCGGAGAGAAACCTTTGCCAGCCCGTTCAGTCGAACAAGTCGCGCAGAAGAGTACGGGGCGGCGCTCGCCTTCGGGCGCGGGGCCGCGGCGCGCGCGCGCCGTGGCCCCGCGCATGCCTTCGACCGTCGGCTATATGATGGCGGCGGGCGGGCTCTCGTTCGGACTGTTCCTCATCATCTGGTTCCTCCTGCGCGCCGACGGCGACGAAGCGCCGTGGATTCCGGCGGGGCTCGCCGCGGGCTTCGTCATCCTCATCGCCGCCGCCGCGCGCGAGATCGTGATGCGCCGCGCGTGGGCGCGCTACACGCGCGAGCTGGAGCACGAGATGCGCGGCGGCGACATGCAGCCGCGCCCCGTCCTGAAGACCGCCTCCTCCTCCTCCTCCTCTACCTCCTCCTCCGCGCCGGCGGGCAACTGGTCGAGCATGCAGGGCTCAGTGGCCGCGCTGCGCGCGCTCCAGCAGCGTCTGGCCGAACTGGACGCGGCGGGCGCGACGCCCGAAGCTCACCTCGAAGCCTACCGCCTGTGCGAGCAGTACGTGGCGAACTCGGAGGAGGCCCTGCGCACGTCGAGCGGGGGGAACGAGATGCGCGTGGCGCTGCGCTCGGGGCAGGAGCGCGTGCGCGTGCAGCAGAAGAAGCATCTCCTCGGGTGGGCGCGCGGCGAGGCGACGCGCCTGACGCAGGACGCGCAGCGTCGCGTGCGCCTCTCCGACCGCATCGAGACGGCGCAGCGCGCGCTCGAAGTGCTCGGCGAGGCGCTCAAGCTCTACCCCGAAGAGTCGGAGCTGCGCGACTCGACGCTCGCCGTCCGCAACTTCATCGCTTCGGTCAAGGTCGGCCAGTGGGTCGAGATGGCCGAGCGCTCGGCCTTCCGCGGCAAGTACGCGCGGGCCGTGGCGCGCTACCGGGACGCGCTCTTCTATCTCTCGCGCGCGGACATGGGCGAGGATGCGCGCGAGGAGGCGGCCACGCGCATCCAGCGCGAGATCGAGCTGCTGCGCGCGCGCATCTCGACCATCGAGAGCGGCCCCGACGAGCCGCCGGGCGCGGACTTCAACGGGGACGCGCGCCGCCGGCGCGCGCCCGCCGACTTCAACGCCGATGCGCCGGACGGCGGCGGCGAGACGGTTCGGTGAAGTGAGCGACGCCCCAGCCCGCCCGCAGTTCCGCGCCACCGCGCCGCCGGGCGAGCCCCGCGAACTCGGCCCTCGGCCTCGTGTTTGATTGGTCTTTGCCGCCTTTTGTGCGACAATTGCCGCCTCCAGTTCACCGGCTCGATCCGACACGAGAGAAGCCACGTGAACCGCGCCCCGCGAGGCCGCGGCGGAAAAGTTTCAGGCCCGAGGGGCAGCCGGCGCATGTGCTAACTGCATCTACAAGGTTTCGTCGGAAGCGAACGAAGGACACGCCCGATGTTTTTTTGCGTCTCACTCCACGAGGAAGAAGAATTATGAAAGTCAAAAGCCTTTTCTTTGCGCTCGCCCTCGGCGTCTGCTCCGCGCCCGCCGCTGTGGGGCAGCAGTCCGGTAGCTCGTCGGCCCCGCCGCCGCAGGTCAGCAACGCCGCCGCCAACATGGGTTCGTCGTCCGCCGGGTCTTCATTAGACGGCATGGGCATCAAGAAGTACCTGCTCGGCCCCGGCGACATACTCGACCTGCGCGTCTTCAACGAGCCGCAGTTCAACGGGCAACTCGTCGTGGACGACGAAGGGAAGGTCGAAGTCCCCTTCGTTGACGTGCCCATCGTCGCGCAGTGCCGCACAGACCGCGAGATCAGAAAAGAGATCACGGACGCGCTCGCCAAGTACATCAAGAGGCCGCAGGTCAGCCCTGCAACTCGCGGCGGAGAAGAAGTCGGGCAACGACGCGCTGGCCGTCCCGTACTCGACCTACAAAATCCTCGACGTGCGTGCGGGCAAGGAGACAGCCAACCCGTGGGTTCGCCCCGGCGACATCATCGTCGTGCAGGAGGCCTACCCGATTTACGTGACCGGCGCGGTGGTCGCGCCCAACAGCCTCTATCTGCGCGAGAACCTTTCGCTCTCGCGCGCCATCGCGCAGGTCGGCGGGGCGCGCAAGGGGGCCAAGACCGATAAGGTGCGGATCGTGCGCACGAAGCCGGGCGGCGAGCTCGAGCCGGAGATTATCGTCGCCAACCTCGACGCCATCCGGAAGCAGAAGCAGCCCGACATCGCGCTCAAGCCCTACGACATCATTGATGTCTCGGACGGCTCGCCGTGGGACCTCAAGAATCTGCCGATGACGCTGCTCGGCTTCGCGCAGTCGGGCGCGAGCAACGTCATCACGCAGGGCTCGTACCGAATCATCCAGTAGACGCCGTGCCGTGATGAAGCTCGAAGAGGTTGGCCGCTCAAACCGGCCAGCCTCTTTTTGTGCGCGGCGTGGAGAGTGCTCGCGCGGGCGCACGACTCGCCGCCGGGCGGCGCGTGTGGTAAATTACCGTTTTTGCCGGAGCGACGAAATTTTCAGGAGAGATTGTTATGAGCCGAAACGCGAATGGAACGACCAGCACACACGCGCGCGGGAAGGGCCGCGGCGCGTCGCCCACGAGCGCGCGAGCGCGCGGGAAGAGCCGCACATCGCTCTACTTGAGCCTCGTGGCCGTCGCGGTGGTCATCGGGCTGTTGTGGCAAGAGCAGATCGCGCTGCTGTACGTGCTTGCTACCCTGAGCGTCGCGGGGCTGCTGGCGGTCGTCGCCTTCGCAGACCTCCGCGGAACACGACAGGGGGCCGCCGCCTCCGCCCCCTTCGACGACTCGGCGGCCATCGCCGACGGCAGGGCGGGCGCGACGTCCTCCAAAGCCTTCGGCTCAACCGCGCCGCGCGCCACCGTCAAAAGACCCCGGAAACGTTAACCTCTCAGAGGCCCGGCGACACGGGCCGCCCCGCCGCCGCCTTGTGCCCCGTCCGGGGCGTGTGGGCGCGCGCGTCGAGTTGAGACGCGCCGCTGCCCGCCGCCCCCGCCGGGGCCTTTTGACTTAAACCGTGTCCCGGCAGGGACTTATCATCCCTCCATGCATCTTCGGCGGGACGGGCCGCGAAGATTCAGTTTGAAGTGTTGGTGTCCAACACCTCTCAGAGGGTAAACATGCGTCTGACAGCCACGCTGCTTCTGCTTGCCGCACTCGTCCTCGCGCCGGTCATGCCGGCACGCTCTTACACGCTCCAGTTCACGGGCACGAATGCCGCCACGCAGGTCAAGTGGACGACCAAAACCATCTTGGTGGCGCTCTCGTCTTCGCTCACGGCCCCGCAGACTTACATCAAGCCGGGCAGCGATGTGGTGGGGGCCGCGCGCAGGGCCTTAGCGCGCTGGTCGCAGGCCGCCGACATAGAGTTTGCCATCGTCGGCTCGTCGCCGAATCAGACGATGGCGCAGGACGGCGTGAGCCTGATTACGGTCGCCCCGGAGAACAGCCCGCAGTTTTCCAGCAACGTCCAGCCCGGACGGGCGCGCGTCTTTTTCGACGCGTCGGGCGGCATCTTCGAAGCCGACCTCGCCATCAACCCGAACATCGCGCGACGGGACCCCTTCACGGGCGGCCTCGTCTCAAGCTTTTTCTCCACCGATGGGACCAACGGCAGCTACGACCTCGAATCAACCTTCGTCCACGAGATCGGACACATGCTGGGCCTCGAACATTCGGCGGTGCTCGCCGCCTCGATGCAGCCTCGACAGGGAGTCAACGGGACATTCGACCTGCCCGCGCAAGCCGTCCGGACGCTTTCCAGCGACGACGTGGCGGGCCTCCGTTCCATCTACGGCCCGCGCTCCGGTCTGGGCCGCATCGAAGGGACTGTGAGCTATGTCGGCGGGGCCGCGGCCTTCGGCGCGCACGTCTGGGCCGAGGATATCGCGACGGGACGGGTCGTGGCCGGCAACATCGCCCTCCCGAACGGCTTCTACCGAATAGAGAGCCTCCCGCCGGGACAGTACCGCGTCATCGCCGAATACCTTGACGAGCCCGTGGCCGCCAACCAGATCGCCTCGCGCAGCGGCGCGTATCAGGGGCTCTCGTCCACCAACACCGTGCCTTTCTCGACGACCGAGGCGGGCACGGCCAACGTCACGGCTGACGCCGCGACCCCTTTCAGCTTCAACGTTCAGGGCGGGGTCGTCGCCTTCAACCCGACTTTCATCGGCACGGCGAGCAGCGGGATGCTTTCGACCACCCCCGTCCCGCTCGTCCCCGGCCAGCGCACGACCGTCCTCGTCGGCGGCGACAACATCGGCTCGGTCAACGCCGTGACCGCCAACTCGCCTTTCATCACCGTCGCGAACCTTCAGGACATACCGGGGTTCGGCATCCCCGTGCTCAGCTTCGATGTGAACTTGAGCGTCGTCACGCCGCCCGGCGACTACAGCCTCAGGCTTCAGTCCGGCACGGGCCAAATCTCTTATATCTCGGGTGGGCTGACCATTGACCTGCCGAACGGGACAGCGTCAGCGGGCGCAAACCTGATTGACAACGCGCAGTTCTTCGTCGCGCAACACTATCGCGACTTCCTCTCGCGCGAGCCGGACGCGGGCGGCCTCTCGTTCTGGACAAACGAGATTGCTTCGTGCGGCTCGAACACGCAGTGCATCGCGGACAAGCGCGTCAATGTCTCGGCTGCCTTCTTCCTTTCGATAGAGTTTAAGGAGACGGGCTATTTCGTCTACCGCATCTACAAGGCCGCCTTCGGAGACCTCCCGAACCGGCCCGTGCCAGTCCGCATGCAGCAATTCTTCCCGGACACGCAGCGCATCGGACGCGGCGTCGTGGTGGGCGTCGGCAACTGGCCCGCGCAGCTCGAAGCCAACAAGCAGGCCTTTGCGCTCGAACTCGTGAGCCGTCCGGAGTTCCTCGCGCGATACCCGGCGGGGATGAGCCCGGCGCAGTTCGTGAACGCTCTCGACGCAAACGCGGGGGGCGTGCTCTCGTCTGATGAACGCGCCGCACTCGTCAATGAGCTTTTGGCGAACAACACCAACGCGGGCCGCGCCTCGGTGCTCGGGAAGGTGGCGGAGGACGCAGACCTCGTCGCCGCCGAGTTCAACAAGGCGTTCGTGCTGATGCAGTATTTCGGCTACATGCGCCGCAACCCGGACGATGCGCCGGACACGAATTTCGGCGGCTTCAACTTCTGGCTCTCGAAGCTCAACGAGTTCAACGGCAACTTCGTGCAGGCCCAGATGGTGCAGGCCTTCATCACCTCGTTCGAATACCGTGAACGCTTCGGCCCGCGCTGACACGTCCGAAAGACAGAAAGCAGTAAGCAGTAAGCAGTCAAGACGGATAACCCTTCTTGACTGCTTACTGCTTACTGCTTTGCGGCTTACTCTTCGCCTCCTACGAAAGAGAGTGGGCGGTGTTGCCCCAAACAACACCGCCCACTCTCTCTTCTCCGTCTGACCGTTGCGTCCCGGGCAGATAGTCAGACGGGGTGGCCGTCCGCGAAAGGCTCTCGTCAGAAGCCCGAGCGGTCGCTCATCAGGATACCGTCGCTCATGAGGATGCCGTCGGTGAGCATGATGCCGTCGCTCATGAGAATTCCGTCCATCAGCATGATGCCGTCGCTTCCCAGCTTGACCGCGTCCGACATGAGGATGCCGTCCGACATGAGGATGCCGTCGCTGAGCATGATGCCGTCGCTCATGAGAATTCCGTCCGACATCAGGATGCCATCCATCAGCATGATGCCGTCCGACATCAGAATACCGTCGCTCATCAGGATACCGTCGCTCATGAGGATGCCGTCGGTGAGCATGATGCCGTCGCTCATGAGAATTCCGTCCATCAGCATGATGCCGTCGCTCATGAGGATGCCGTCCATCAGCATGATGCCGTTGCCGAGCAGGTAGCCGTCGCTCATGAGGATGCCGTCGCTCATGAGGATGCCCTCGCTGAGCATGATGCCGTTCATCAGCACGGGGCGCTCGTTGAAGAGGACGCCGTTCGAGTAGAGGACGCGCGACGAAGGCGCGACCGACTCGCCGCCGATTT
>JAIVJM010000329.1 GCA_020199995.1 Acidobacteriota bacterium
CCCCCTTCCTGACTTTCGAGGCTGCGGAAGCTGAAACCTCCGCCGGAGCTTGAGAGGCTCGGTAAGCTCGAAGGTCTGGAAGGGGGCTTGCCCCCGCTCCTTTATCCCCCATCCATGTTCTTTAAACTCTACTGCGACCCGTCGTCACTTCGACGACGAGGCCGCCGCGGCTTTCTTCCGCTGGTTCGTGAGGAGGCCCGAGTCCACGGTCTCCCCTGTGCGTGAGATGACCTGAAAGTGCATCTGGTCTCCGGCGACTTCGAGGAGCATGAAGGACAGGTCGCCGTCGTACGCCTTCTCCGTGAGCGGAGAATTCTTCTTCACGTCGCCTTCGCGCAGCTTGCCGCCCGCGCCCGAGATGAAGTAGTAGATGCCCTTCTGCGGCTTGAGCCGCTCGTAGAAGTGCTCGTGCCCGGCGAAGACGGCGTTGACGCCGTACTTCAGAAAGATGGGCTCGACGATTTCACGCAAGCCCGTGCTCGAACCGTGCTTCCCACCCGACGAATAAGGCGGGTGGTGGAAGAAAGCGATCTTCCACTCCGAGGTGTCGGCGGAGAGCTGCTCCTCCAGCCACTTCAACTGCTTCTTGTCCATGTAGTTGCTGTTCAGCGAGTAGAACGAGACGTGGCCCTTCTGGAGGCGGTAATACTCTTCCCCCTTCATGTTGAAGTGTTCGTAGAAGCGCTGGTTGGAATCGTCGTGGTTACCGAGCGTCGCGTAGAACGGAATCTTTTCGTCGAGCAGCTTCCGGTAGATGTTCTCAAACTTGTTCTTGTAGTCCGCCGCGGTCTCGCCGCCGTACATGTTGTCGCCGAGCAGCAGGACGAACTCGTAAGGGAAGGCCTGCTTATACTGAACCATGACGTCCGCCAGTTGCTGCTGCTGGTTGGTTCCCGTCCCCGTGTCGCCGACGACCATGAAGCGCACCGAGCCGGTCTTGAGCGGCAGTGTGACTTTGACGGCGGACGCGTTCGCCGCCGCCGACGCCCTCACGGCAGTAGGCGAACCGGCTTGCCCGAGCGTCTCACTCGCGAGGCCGCCGAAGACGAGCAAGGCGGCGGCGAGTGAAGCTAAAGTCCGTTTCATAAAAGTTCCTCTTCTGTTGCGCGTTCTGTCACGCGCCCGAATCTTTAAGGAATGGCTTTCAGCATGTAGTCAAGGATGAGGCCGTTTTCTCTGTCCATCAGCAGCATGTTCCGACCGACGAAACGATAGCGCAGCTGCTTCGGCAGTTGCGGGAGCTTGAGCAGCAGCGTGGGCGGCATCTCGACCAATTCTTTAGCCTCCGGGTAGGGCTGATTGACGCGTAAGGGGACGCCCTTGGTCTCCGCCTCCAGCGCGGTTTTGCGCAGCTCCGCGCGAGCCTTCCCCTTGAACGCTCTTCTGATCGTCGCGCGGATGTGCGCGGCGATGTCGGGGCCGAGCACGTCGCCCTGCTTCGCGCCCGCCCTGTCGGCCCGCACCATCTCCTGGAAAGAGGTCTTGTGCGCCTCGATGTCTTCGGGCCTGCTCTCCTTCGAGAGCTTCGGCAACTTCTCCTCCAGCGCCTCGCGCCGCTTGATGTATTCCTTCACGCGCTCGACGAAGGCCGCGACCGCCTGCTGCTCCTTCGTCAGCACAACCGTAGAGTCCCGCCCCGCCGGAGAAGACGCGGCGGAGAGCGGGGCCGACGTCAAAGCCGCCATGAGCGCCAACGACGCGCCGACCGCGAAGCCCGTGCGTGATTTAATTTTCTGTTTCATCGATGAACATGTTTGCCAACACGATGCCGGGCAGCGGACGGTCGCCGGGACTGTCATGCGCCCCGGCGACGGCCCGCGTCAGACTACTTTAAAGAGCAACCAGCTCGTTGATCTTCCCGCGCAGCGCCGCCGTCAGGAGCATCACGTCTTCCGGGCCGTAGTTGGCCGCGCGGAAGGCATCCTGCAACTGCTCGTCCGTGAGCTTCGCGAGGAGGTCGCCGATCCACTTCGCCTCTTCGACCGTGATGCCGCTCAGCAGCCCCCGATTCTTGCCGGCGTAGCCGAAGGCGACTTTGCCTCCCTCCCTGCGCTCGACGAACTTGCTCTTGGCGTAGTCCTTCGGTTCGTTGCGGTTGTGCGTGATGAAGTTGCCGGTCTTGCCGAAGGTCGCGCCGAGGTCGCTGATGATGTAGTGCAGCTCGCCCTCAGCGCCCTCGCCCCCCGGCACATAGACGATCTTATTGTTCGAGTCCTTGAGGTCCCAGTTATTGATGAGCGCCATGAGGACGACGAGTCCCTCCATCTCCTTGGTCCCGGCGAACGGGTTTTTCTTCCAGCTCCACGCTTCGAGCCGCTTGTGCCCTTCGGGGCGCGCTTCGAAGCGGACATTGGCGAAGCCCTTGCCCTCGCACCTGTCCACCTTTTTCCTCGGCTCGGGAGCGCCCTTAATCTGGACGCACGGCGCGAGGTAGTTGGTCTCGCCCACGTAGCCCACGGCCCACACGAGCCGCGCGGCGACAGTCTCCGGCTGCGCCTCCCTGCCGAACTTCGCCATCCAGACCTTGCCGGCGCCGTCGCGCACGCGGAACTTCGGCGAGTAGCCGGTCGCCGACTCGTCTTCTATGAACGAGACGCTCGACAAATCGGGCTTCATCTCTTCGCCCCCGCGACCGAGCAGTATGTTACGCGTGGAGAGGTCGCCGGGGTCGCGCCACAACACGGGAGTCCCGGTCGGGGCCGCTTTCTTCATGCCGTCCTTCTTTTCCGTCTTCTCAATCTTGTCCTGCGCCGGGGCAGCGGGCATATCCTGCGCTGAAGAGCGTCGAAGCGAGCAGCACCGCGCCCGCGATCATCGTCAAAATCTTTTTCTTTAAGTTCATATGGTTTTTGATTGTTCCTTTGTTTGACCAGCACATGTGAAGGCCGGCTCGCCCGCGTCAGTTCCCATGTTCGCCGCCCGACCCGCCTCGAAGCTTCGACCCGCCTTGTCTCCTGTCGGGTAACTCTTTTCAGCAAGACGAGTGCCAGCCCGCGCCGCCCGGGTGAGAGGCTAAAGCCGTGACTCTGTCGTCCGGTAAATCGCTCTCAAAATGCCCTCTGTACTCGATTGATACTGAGCCGGGCCACGCCTGCTTAATTTCCGTGCGATTCAACGGCGACTCGCGACAGGCGCAGATGGTGGCGGCCTTCAGCACCTCGCTCGAATACTGGCGCCGCTTCGGCCAGCCGTGAGCCATTTGAAAAAGCCCCTGAAAGGGGCGATGTAATTTAGCCCACGGCGTGAGCCGTGGGGAATAGCGCCGCAAAATATTGAGAGTCCCGTGAGGGACGAAAGAAATCCGACTTGCGTCCGGCGCGTCTCGAATTTCTTTCGCCCCTGACGGGGCTTGATGTCCTCTTCCCGCTCAATCCCCACGGCTCACGCCGTGGGCTAAACTATTCCGCCCCTTTCAGGGGCTCGCAGATTACTCTCCAAACAACTTCACGGTGCTTTGTTCGTTTTTAGGTATCACCGGAAGCGCCCGCCGCCCTTATTGCCGAACTGACGTGACCTGCTTTGTTCCGGCTCAGTCGCCCACCTTGACCAACTGCTTGCCCAGATTCTCGCCCGCGAAGAGTCCGAGGAAAGCTTGCGGGGCGTTTTCAAAACCCTCGACGATACTCTCGGCATACTTCAGCTTCCCCTCGGCGACCCATCGCCCCAACTGCCCGAAGGCTTCGCCGAATCGCGCGGCGTAGTCGGAGACGATGAAGCCCTGCATCAGCGCGCTCTTGACCAGCAGCGAGGGCTGCACGCGCGGGCCGGTGTCCGGCTGCTCGAGGTTATAGAGCGAGATTTGGCCGCAGATGACGATGCGCGCCCGGTTATTTATCAACGTCAACACGGCGTCGGAGACCTCGCCGCCCACGTTATCGAAGTAGACATCAACGCCTCCGGGGCAGGCGTCCTTGAGCGCGCTGCGGAGGTCAATCGAAGTCTTGTAGTTGACGGCGGCCTCCACGCCGAGCTCATCCGTCAGATATTGGTTCTTCTCGTCCGACCCGGCTATCCCGACGACGCGGGAGCCCTTGATTTTGGCGATCTGGCAGACCAGCGTGCCGACCGCGCCCGCCGCGCCCGAGACGACGACGGTCTCGCCCGGCGCGGGTTGGCCGATGTCGAGGAGGCCGAAGTAAGCGGTGAGCCCCGGCATCCCGAGGATGCCGAGCGCGGTCGAGACGGGCGCGAGCCGCGGGTCAACTTTTCTGACCGAAGTGACCTCGGCGTGGTCGCCTTTCGCCGCGGTGTAGAGCTGCCACGGAAGAAGGCCCGTCACGATGTCGCCCGCCGCGAAAGCGTCGGAGCGGGATTCGACGACCTCGGCGACGACGCCCCCCGTGATCGGCTCGTTCAATGCAAACGGCGGCACGTAGGACTTGCGGTCGTTCATGCGCCCGCGCATGTACGGGTCAACCGATAGATACAGCGTCCGGATGAGGACTTCCCCCTCTTGCGGTCGCGGCATCTCCGCTTCGACGAGCTTGAAGTTGTCGGGCGTCGGCATGCCCTGCGGACGGCTGGCGAGTAAGATTGTCTTGTTCATTCTCTTCTCCGTGTCGCGCGTTCCCTCCTCCATGTCGCGGTCAGCTCCCGTCGTTCTTTTCCAGAACCCGGATGCGCCCCTTGATCTCTTCGGGGAGGGCGGTCTTCCTCAGCTCGCGGTAATCGTAAGAGACGATGACGCCCTCGCCTTCGGCGGCGATTTTCGCGTGCCTGTGGCTGACGACGATATACTTCATCACGAAGCGGTCGTCTCCGACCTCGGAAATCCGCGCGCCCACAAAGACGTTGTCCGGGTAGGTGAGCGGCAGTCTGAACTTGCATTGGGTCGAGGCGAGAATGGGGCCGACGCCCGTTTCGGCCATGTAAGTCCAGAAGTCGAGTTTGTCGAAGTAGGCCATCCGCGCGCTCTCGAAGTAGCGGAAGTAGACGATGTTGTTGACGTGCTGGAGCGAGTCCATCTCGCCCCACGCGACGGGCGTCTCAAAGACCACCGGGTATGTCCGAAGTAGCTCCTGCACGTCAACTGCTCCTGTTTGCTGTGGCGGCACATTATTGCAGAAAGTCCCGCGTTAGACGATTTGTCGAGTCTCTCCGCGCCGGCTCGCGCCGGTCGCCTCATTCGGCGTTCCGACTTCGGGCGGATTACTGGAAAGCGAAAAATCCGTATAATGCTCAGGCCGGCGAAATCCATAAACCGAATGAAGTTCCGACAGGAAGGGAAACTGTTCATGCTTCGACCGTCAATTGTCCGCGCCGCGTCGCCGCTGCTCGTCGC
>JAIVJM010000330.1 GCA_020199995.1 Acidobacteriota bacterium
CTTCCCGACCGTCCCGGCGGACATGAGCCCGGCGGGAATGGCAGAGTTTCGCGCGCTCCATGAGAAGTACAAGTTCGCGCCGCGCCACACGGCCTCGCAGCTCGCGGCCTTCGCCGCCGCCAAAGTTTTCGTCGAGTCGCTCAAGCGCGCGGGCCGTGACCTGACGCGCGAGAAGCTGGTCGCGGCGCTCGAAGGCTTCTACGATTATGAGACGGGCGTCACGCCGCGCATCACCTTCGGGCCAAACCGCCGTGTGGGCGCAGCCGGCGCGAGCATCGTCACCATCGACCCCGAGAAGAAAGAGTTTACGATGGTCGGCAACTGGTTCAAGGCTTCTTGATTTTTCGGATGAATAGAATTCGTTTGAATGAAAGATGAATCGGAGGGTTGATGAAGAAACTCTTATATTTTTTCTTGCTCGCACTGCTCGTCTGCGCGCCCGCCGCGCGGGCACAGAGACGCGCCGCGGGCCAGACTGCCAAGCGTCCCGGCCCCGCGTCGAAGACTACGCCCGCCGCCAAGCCGACGCCCACCCCGGCCCCGGCAGCCACAAACTCCGCTCCCGTCGCGAACACAACCGTTGCGGCCACTGAGTCCTGCGGCTGCGAAGACAAGCCGCTGCCCGCGGTGCTCGCCATCGTCAACGGCGTGAAGATCACCGCGCAGGATATCAGCCCGCAGACGCAGCAGCGCATCAACGAACTTCAGACGCAAGTCACGGAGGCGCGCAGGCGCGAGGTTGACCTGCAAATCAATTCCATCCTGCTCGACGCCGAGGCGAAGAAGCGCGGCATGAGCACCATCAAGCTGCTCGAAGCCGAAGTCATTGCCAAGTTCATCCACCCGTCCGAGGCCGACGCGCAGTCCTTCTTCGACCAGAACAGGGCGCGCATCCAGGCACAGGCCGGGCGCGCGGTCGAGTTCAAAGACGTGCGCGACAACATCCTCGCCTACCTGAGTGACCAGCGGCAGCAGGACGAGGCGAAGAAGCTGGCCGAGCGTCTGCGCGCCGCCGCGCAGGTCAAAGTGCTCGTGACGGAAGTGACGCCGCCCGCCGCCTCCGCCGAACGCGCGCGCCTGCTCGCCACCGTCAACGGCCAGCGTATCACTTCCGGCGATGTTGAAGACTCTCTGCGCCCGCTCATCTACAGCGTGCAGGAGCAGGTCTACAACCTGCGCAAGCAGGACGTCGAGCTGAAGATCAACGACACGCTGCTCACGGCGGAGGCGCAGAAGAGGGGCGTCACCACCAACGCCCTGCTCGAAGCCGAGGTCAGCAGCAAAGTGCCGCAGGTCACTGAGGCGCAGGCGCAGGAGTTCTACAACCAGAACAAGGAGCGCATCAACGGCGAGTACGCGCAGGTCAAAGGACAGATCATCCAGTACCTTCAGGAGCAGGAGGCGCGCAAGACGGAGACCGCCTTCGCCACACGGCTGCGTAACGCGGCGCAGGTTCAGTCTTTCCTCAACGCGCCGCAGCCCCCCGCCTACGACATCTCGACCGACGACCAGCCGACGAAGGGCAACCCGAACGCGTCGGTCACGGTCGTCGAGTTCACGGACTACCAGTGCCCGAGCTGCGCGGCGACGCACCCCGTGGTCGAACGCCTGATGGGAGAGTTCGGCGACCGCGTCAAGTTCGTCGTGCGCGACTTCCCGCTCTCGATGCACGCCAACGCCTTCAAGGCCGCCGAGGCCGCCGAGGCCGCGCGTGAGCAGGGCAAGTACTGGGACTTCATCGCCGTCCTTTTCCGTAACCAGTCGGCGCTCGAAGTCGAGAAGCTCAAGCAGTACGCGACTGCTCTCGGCCTCGACCGCGCGAAGTTCGACGCGGCGCTCGACGGCGGCAAGTTCGCCGAGAAGGTGCAGCGCGACCTCTTCGACGGCCAGAAGGTCGGGGTCAACGCGACGCCTTCGCTCTACGTCAACGGCAGACTCGTGCCCGAACGGACTTACGAGGCGCTCAAGGCGGCCATCGAGACCGCGCTTAAGGCCCCCGCGAAGAAGTAGCGTGGGGAGTGTGTGTAAAGTGTGGAGTCTGAAGTCTGGAGCCGGAAAAAAGAATTCTTCTCCTTCCGGCTCCAGACTTCAGACTTCAGACTTCAGACTTTAGACTTCAGACTTATGACGTTGCTCATCTCCTCACGCGTCCATAAAAATGGATTTTAGTCCACGCCTCCATACCAACTATCTCTCACGCCCGCGCGTCTAACTCTCGGTCAGCTCAGGCCCTCCGGAAGTGTGGAACTTTCCCCACATCTCGACAGAATAGTAAAGACGGAGGGATTCGTGCGCCTTTCAGCCGCGTCCGATTTAGTCCGAAATTCGACCTCCGCAATGAGACGGCAAATATCACACAGCCGCGCCGTAAGTTCCCTGTAGGTTTTGGAACAATCGGCGCCCGGGGGACGTAAAACAACTGTCGTTCGGTCAGTCAATCTTAAATCGCACGCCAGAACTCAAACACTAAAACTGCTCACGCGGTATTTTCAAGCTCGACGCACAGAGGGTCATCTCATGAAAAAAATCCTTGCCCTTTTTCTTCTCATAGTCATTGCCCTGACGGGGGCCGCGAGCGCCTTCGCGCAGACCAACGATCCGGGCATCACTCCGAACGGCGTGCTCGGCGACGTGGTGGCCGTAGACGCCAAGGCGAAACAGTTATTCGTCAAGACTGACGCGGGCTCGGTAGTCGTCGTGACGGTTGCCGACACCACGCTCTACAAGAAGGTCGTGCCCGGTGAGACCAGTCTGGCGAAGGCCACTGACATCCAG
>JAIVJM010000221.1 GCA_020199995.1 Acidobacteriota bacterium
ACGACGCTCGTTTCGCCCGAGAAGATTCGAGAGCTGGTCGAGCGCGCGCACTCGAATGGCTTCAATACGCTCATCGTGCAGGTGCGCGGGCGCGGCGACGCCTTCTACCGCTCGCAATGGGAGCCGCGCTCGCCGGCGCTCAAAGATCAGCCGCAGTCTTTCGACCCGCTGGCCGTGACGATTAAGGAGGCGAAGCGGCGCGGTCTCAAAGTCCACGCGTGGCTCAATACCAGCCTGCTTGCCAACCTCGACGATCTGCCTACCGAGCCGCGCCACGTCTATCAGGCGCACCCCGAATGGCTCGCGGTGCCGCGTGCCGTCGCCGCCGTGCTTTACACGATGCCCCCGACCGACCCGCGCTACCGCGCGGCGATAGTCGAATGGTCGAAGGCGAATCGCGGCGAGCTCGAAGGCGTCTACACCTCGCCCTCCCGGCCCGAGGTGCGCGAGCACATCTACTCGATCTGGATGGACGTGCTCGCCAACTACGAAGTGGACGGGCTCCACTTCGACTACGTGCGCCTCGCCAGTCCCGATTTCGATTACAGCCGCCACTCGCTCGAACGTTTCCGCGCGTGGCTTGAGCCGCGCCTCAGCGCCCCCGAACGCCGCCTCCTCGACGCCGCCCTCAAAACCAACCCGCTCGCCGCCGCCGACGCATATCAGGAACAGTTCGCCGACTTCCAGCGCGAGCAGATCACGGGGCTCGTCGAGCGCGTCTATCACGGGGTGAAGAAACGCCGCCCCGGTGTGCTGGTCTCCGCCGCCGTCTTCGCCAACGACGAGAATGCCTACGCGCGCCGGTTTCAGGACTGGCGGCGCTGGCTCGCCCTCGGCATCCTCGACGTGGTCTGCCCGATGGCCTACACGACCGACACCGAAATTTTCCGCAAGCAGATCGAAGTCGCGCGCGCGGCGGCGAAGGCCGCGGGTCGTCAGGTGTGGGCGGGCATCGGCGCGTACCGCCTTCCCGTCGAAGGGACAATCGAGAAGATTAACGTTGCTCGCGCGTCGGGAGCTGACGGCATAATCCTGTTTTCTTACGATTTCACGGTCAAGCCGGGCGAGTTGAACCCGGCGGGCGATTATCTGGAGCGCGTGCGGCAGAGCGCCTTCGACCTCAAGCCCCCGGATAAATGACCACGCACACTCGCGGTTTAATCAAGCAAAGTCGCGGTCTTGCGTGAGACTGAATTTGTTCTTGCCACCGGCAAACGCGCGGGTGTATAACTTTGAGCAACTTCCAGCGCATTGGTCATAGCACTAAACGCGAACGGCAGTTCGCTTCAGCACTTGAAGCACACAGCAAACCGCAATTATTCGATTAAGACCCGAGGGTCTGCCGAGACCTCGAGACGCGTCTTGCGGCAAACCTTTGGGAACAACCCGAACTTTCAATAACGAAAAGGACACAGCAATGACCTGTTACTCAAGGATTGCATTTCGCACGTTTCTGGCGCTCGTCTTCTGCCTCGGCATGTCGGGCGGCGCGCTCGCGCAGGTCGGCGAAACAGCCGCCCAGATCAACGGGCAGGTCACGGACTCCACCGGGGCCATCGTCCCCGGCGCGACGGTCGTCGTGACCAATGACGCGACCGGCGAGGAGCGGCGAGTGCAGTCGAACGACGACGGGCTCTTCGTCATCACGCCGCTCAGCCCCGGCACTTACACGCTCGCGGTCGAGCAGGCGAACTTCAAGAAGTACGTCGAGAAGAGCGTCACCCTCAACGCTCAGGACCGGCGGCAGTTGAACGTCGCGCTCGAAGTCGGCAATGTCTCCGAGACCGTCACGGTGACGAGCGAGCAGAACGTCGTGCAGGATAGCCCCACGGGCCAGACGCTCATCTCGGGCACGCAGGTCCTTGAGATACCGCTTCAAAATCGCGACTTCACGAAGCTGCTCGAACTCGTTCCGGGCGTTAGCTCGAGCCTCGACGACGAGACCGGCCTCGGCTTGACGAGCCGCTTCGACGTCTCGATCAACGGCATGCGCCGCAACAGCGTCAATGTTTTCGTGGACGGCGTGTCGAACACCGATGTCGGCTCGAACATCACGCTGCTCTCGACCCCCACGGTGGACTCGATCAAGGAGTTCAAGGTGCTGACCTCGAACTACACGGCTGAGGTGGGGCGTTCGGGCGGCGGCACGGTGACGCTGGTGACGCGCGGCGGCGAGAACAAGTTCCACGGCTCGATCTACGACTTCGCGCGCAATAACCGCTTCAACGCGAACACCTTCTTCAACAACCGGCGCGGTCGGCGCGCGAACGGCAACCCCGTGGCCCCGACGCCGCGCCTGCGTTACCACAACTTCGGCGGCACCTTGAGCGGCCCCGTCATGATTCCGCGCTTCGGCGAAGGCGGAGACGGTTACTGGAGTGGGCTCGATAAGACTTTCTTCTTCTTCTCGCATGAGCAGCGCCGCATCACGCGCGGCATTACGGAGTCAACGGTCGTCGTGCCCAGCCTTGCCGAGCGCGCAGGCAACTTCTCGTCGGCGCTCGGCCTGCCGCTGTTTCGCACGAGCGCGGCGACGCCCGCGAGCTGTACCACGCCCGGCGTCGGCACCTGCACGACCACGCCGCTGAATGTCACGGACACGAACGGCAACATCACACAGGCGCGCGCCGGCATGGTCTTCCGCCAGTCGGACAATCTCGCCTACGCCGGCAACATCATCCCCGCGGGCGATTTCGACGTGCGTGCGCTCGCCATACTGGATGCTTACCCGCTGCCAAACACCGGCACGAACCAGTTCAACTTCTCGCCAATCAACGCCTTGAGGACACGGCAGGAGAGCATCCGCATTGACCACAACATCAACGACAACCACCGCCTCTTCGGGCGCTACACACACGACCTGAACAGGACGCAGGAGCCGGGCGGTCTTTTCGCCAACACCACGCTCCCGAACATCACGACGACCAACACCCGCATCCCCGGCATGACGTTTGTCGCTTCGGTGACGACCGTTATCAACCCGACAATCGTCAACGAGGCGACCTATAACTTCTCGTCGAACCTCATCGGCTCGCAGGTCGTCGGACGGAGCCGCAAGTCGGACTTTCCCGCCGCCAGCACGATCACCGAAGTCTTCCCCGAGAACAACGCGGGGGTCATCCCACAGATTTCCTTCACGAGCGCCATCGCCAACATCAACTCGCTTCAGGGCTTCAATATCGTCTACAAGAATCAAGTCATCCGCGACGTGCTCACATGGACGACGGGGAACCACACCTTCAAGTTCGGCGGCGAGAATTCGTGGGAGAAGAAGGACGAGAACGCCAACAACATCACGCAGGGCCTCTTCGCCTTCGCCGGAACACGCAGCCGCGGCACGTCGGGAGCGATAAGTTTGACGCAGACCGGCATCGCCTTCGCCGACTTCCTGCTGGGCCGCGCCGACAGCTATACCGAAGACCAGTTCGACGTCACGGTCAACCTGCGCTTCGGGCGGCGCGAGTTCTTCGCGCAGGACACCTGGAAGCTAAGGCCCAACCTGACGCTGGATTTCGGCGTGCGCTACCAGTTCTTCATCCCCATCACGGATAAGAACAACGTGCTCACGTCCTTTGACCCGGCGCTCTACAACCGCGCCGACGCCCCGGCCTGCACCACCGCCGCCTGCGCCACGCTCGTGCGCGGGACAGGCAACGAGCTTAACGGCATCGCCCGCGCCGGCGTCAACTCGCGCTTCGGCGACTCCATCTACCCGTCCGACAAGAACAACTTCAGCCCGCGCGTCGGCTTCGCGTATGACCCGTTCAAGGAGGGGAAGACGGTCGTGCGCGCCGGTTACGGCCTCTACTACGACCAGCCGCTCGTCGGCATCTTCGAGCAGAACGCCTTCGTCAACCCGCCGTTCAACAGCCGCTCAACGTTCAGCGGCTCAGCCGTCACCTTCTCCAATCCGAGCGGTGGTGCGCTCGGCGCGCTCCCCGTGCGCGACCTGATAGCCACCGCCAATGACTTCCAGACGCCGATGATTCAGCAATGGTCTGTGGGCATCCAGCACGAGGTCTTCCGCAACGCCGTCGTTGATCTCTCCTACGTCGGCACGAAGGGCGACCACCTGATTCGCCCCGTTGATATCAACTACCCGTCACCCGCGGACGTAAATCGCGTCGGGCTGGCGAACGCCAACACCGTGCGCCCCTTCCTCGGCTACCGCCGCATCCAGTATCGCGAGACAAGCGCGCGCTCGCGCTATCACGGGATGCTCTCGTCATTCGCCTATCGCTTCGCCAGCGGCGCCAGTCTGACGGCCAGCTACACCTTCAGCAAGAGCCTGACCGACGCGACGAACGACCGCGATGCCGTTGACCTTCCTCAGGATCCGCGCAACTATCGCGCGGAGTATGCCGAAGCGCGTACCTCGCGCCCGCACATCTTCACCGCCAGCTATGTCTACGAGCTTCCTTTCTTCCGCAAGGACTCGAACCCGTGGCTGCGCGGCTTCCTCGGCGGGTGGCAATTCGCGGGCATCACGGACATCCAGTCCGGCCAGCCGGTGGCGAGAGTCGTCTCCGGCGCGAGCAACGTCGCCGCCACTATTGGTCAGTACCCTAACCTCGTCTCCGACCCGAACGGCGGGCGCGCCGGGCAGATTGACCCCCTCACGGGGCTGCCCTTCATCTTCGACCCCGCTGCTTTCTCTTCGCCGCTGGCGGGCACTTACGGCAACGCGCCGCGCGCGTTCGCACGCCTCTTCGGGCGCAACCAGACAAACTTCACCCTGACGAAGAATATCTACTTCTCTCAGGAGCAGCGAGTCCGGCTGCAACTGCGCGCGGAGGCATACAATGTCTTCAACCACACGCAGTTCACAGGCATCGGCACGACGATCACCACCGCCTCCACGTTCGGCTTGCCCACGGGCGCGCGCCTGCCTCGCGAGCTCCAGTTCGGCGCGAAGCTCTCGTTCTAGTGTGAGACGTTTCGCAACTGACGAGCGTGTGCCCGCGGAACCTCTCAAGGCTTCGCGGGCACACCTCTTTAGTCTTGCTTTGCATGATGGGCGAGCATGAAGGACAAAGTCTCACAGCCTCCCACATTGTCGCTTCGCGGCGCGCGGCTCGTTCTGCCGGGCGGGGTCGTGGAAGGAAAGACCGTCTTCGTGGAATATGAGCGAGTCGCGCGCATCCTCGACGAAGGCGGCGCGGGCACGCGAGCCGCGCGCGAGCTGAATCTCGAAGGGCTCACACTCTTCCCCGGCTTCGTTGACGTTCACATCCACGGCGCGGTCGGCGTGGACACTCTGGAGGCCGGGCCGGAAGACCTGCACCGCGTCGCGCTCTTCCTCGCCCGTAGCGGCGTCACGGCGTGGCTGCCGACGCTCGTACCCGCGCCCGTCGAGGACTACCGGCGCGCGGTCGGGGCCGTCGGTGAGTTGATGCGCGCAGAGTGTGTTCGCCCCCCTGCGGCGCGCGCGGTCGGGATACATTACGAAGGCCCCTTCGTCAATTCTCAGCAGTGCGGCGCGCTCCGCACGCAGTTCTTTCGCACCTTCAAGGGGTCGCCGGACGTTGACGCGCTGGCGACTCTGGATGCTCCCGGCGCGGCGCACATGATTACTCTCGCGCCCGAAATCGAGGGCGGCATCGAGCTGGTGCGCGAGCTTCATGCGCGCGGCTGGGTCATCTCCATCGGCCACACGCGCGCGGACGTCGAGGTGCTTGAACGCGCGCGCGAGGCGGGCGCGCGACACATGACGCATTTCCTCAACGCGATGTCGCCGCTCCACCAACGCATGCCCGGCCCCATCGGTTGGGGGCTGCTGGCCGACGACGTGAGCGTGGACTTAATCGCCGATGGCGTCCACAGCGACCCGCTCATGCTCCGGCTCGTGCTGCGCTGCAAGACGCCCGCACGCGTCTCGCTCATCAGCGACGCGGTCGCGCCCGCGGGGCTCGGCGACGGCGAGTACCGCGTCTGGGGCGAGACGATTCGAGTGGCGGGCGGGCGCACCTCGAACGAGCGCGGGAGCATCGCCGGCTCGGTCATCACGATGCTCGAAGCCGTCCGCACCGTCTCCGGCCTCGGCCTCGACGAGACTGACATCGCGCGCGTGGCCTCGCTCAACCCCGCCCGGCTGCTCGGCATGGATGCTGATTGCGGCTCGATTGAAGAAGGGAAGCGCGCCGACCTCACCGCGCTCGACGCCGAGGGGCGCGTCCGCCTCACACTCGTCGGCGGGCGAATCGCCTTCGACGCGCTCTAAACGATTGCGGAATGCGGAATGCGGAATGCGGAATGCGGAATGCGGAGTGAGTATTGGAAGAGCATCTCCTTTCAATACTCACTCCGCATTCCGCAATTAGGGATTCGGCGGCGTCCGCACGGCCTCGCGCGCGCGTTTCTCGTCGTGGAGTTGTCTGGCGCGTTCGAATTCGCGGGCGGCCTCCTCTTTGTGCCCGAGGCGCAGCAGCAGGCGGCCCAGTTGAAAATGCCCGTCGGCGATCTTGTCATTGACCCTGACAGCCTCGCGGAGTTCTTCCGCCGCACGAGCGAGGTCGGCGGTCTGCGCGAGAGCTCGCCCGAGCGCGAAGCGCGTGTCGAACTCCGAGGGGTAGGCGCGCGCGGCCTGTTCGAGCAGTGGGACGGCGCGCGCCGCGTCGCCGCGTGTGAGGTAGAGGTCGCCGAGGGTGAAGGCGGCGCGTGCGTCCTTCGGGTCGCGCCGCAGGACTTCCGAGAGCACGCGCTCGGCGTCTTCGTAGCGGTAGAGCTTCCAGTAGAGGTAGCCAAGCCCGTAGCGCGTGACGTTCGATGCGGGGTCGAGTTCGACCGCGCGCTCGTAGGCCGTGGTGGCCTCGGGGGTGCGGCTCACGCCGTCGAGCGCGTCGCCGTACAAGGCCCACATCTCGCCCGCCGCGCCTTCGAGGTCGAGCCGGCGACGCAGGACTGTGACCGCCTCGGCGAAGCGTCGCTGCTGCATGAAGGAGCGCGCGGCCAGTTCCAGCAGCGCGGCGTCGCGCGGCGCTCGCGCGAGCAGTTGCGCGATCTCGCGGCTCGCCTCCTGAAATCGTTCCGCCCCGGCGAGAGCGATGGCGAGCGCGCGCCGCGCCCCTTCGGCTTTCGGGTCGAGCGCGAGGGCGCGGCGCAGGTGCGGGATGGCCGCGGCGTGCTCGCCTTTGCGCACGAGCCAGATTAACCCACGCGCGCGCGTCGGCGGGCGCGAGCTTTAAGACCTCTTCCCAAACCCCCTGCGCCGCGCGCCAGTCCCCCGCGGCCTCGTGCTTTTGGGCCGACCCGTAGAGCGAGCGCACGCGCTCGCCAGCGTCCTGCGCGTTGACGCTCTGCGCGGCGACGACGCCCTCCTGCGCGGCCCAAGCGTGCGGGGCCGTGAGCAGGACGAAAGCGAAAAGTTTGAGCAGTTTCTTCATCGGAAACAGACTGAGCAAGAGTTGGCCGCGCCGTGCGCTCAACGCGCGTCTCTCTCGCCATAGAAGCCCGCGCGCCGGTACGACTCGTCGAGCAATTCTACAGGATGGCAGACGCTGAGCCGCATCCCACGAAGGCGCGCGCCCGCGCCGAGCTGCATGTGGCAGCCGGGGTTGCCGGTGGCTACGGTGCGCGCGCCGCTCTCGCGCACGCGCGCGAGTTTTTCGTCGAGCACGCGCTCGGATAACTCCGGCTCGACGAGGTTGTAGACGCCCGCGCCGCCGCAGCACACGTCGCTGCCTTCGAGCGGCACGAGACTTAAGCCCGGAATCGCCGCGAGCACGCGCAAGGGCGAGGTGTGAGCGCGCTGCCCGTGGAGCAGGTGGCACGAAGCGTCGTAGGTCGTGGGCGCGTCGCCGACGGACGCGCCTTCGCGGATGCCCGTCGCTTCGAGCTGCTGGCTCACGTCGCGCACGCGCGCGCTCAATTCACGCGCGCGTCGGGCATACTCTTCATCGTGTTCAAGGAGTTGACCGTATGAGACGAGCATCGCGCCGCAGCCGCCCGCGTTGGTGACGATGGGTGCGCCCCCCGCGTCGGAGAACGCTTCGACGTTGCGACGGGCGAGACGGCGCGCGCCTTCGAGGTCTCCGGCGTGCGCGTGGAGCGCGCCGCAGCAGACTTGGCCCCCCGGCGCGTCCGTCGCGCAGCCGTTCGCCTCCAGCACCCGCACGGTCGCGCGGTTGACGCGCGCGAAGAGTCCCTCCATCACACAACCCTCGAACAGCAGCGCCCTCCCGTCGCCCTCCGTCCGAACCCGCGAGCCCAACGCTGCGACCGGCGTCGCGGCGGGCTCGCGGCCTTTACCCGCGCCGCCGCTTCGCTTCTCAACTTCCCCCCGAGACGCAGAGGAGCTGTCGAGCAGGGCCAGCGCGAACTCGACGCGCGAGGGCAGCAGCGCACGCGCCGCTTTCGTCCTGAGCAGGAGGCGCGCCAATCCCGTGTCTCGCACCAGTCGCGCCATACGAAACGCGAGGCGGAGCCGCGACGGTTGCAGCCAGACGTGACGGAGTGCGAGCCGCAGGAGCCGCGAAGTCCACCCGCGCGGCTTACCGGCGAGGCCGA
The DNA here is from genome assembly GCA_020199995.1 of Acidobacteriota bacterium. Lineage (GTDB taxonomy): Bacteria > Acidobacteriota > Blastocatellia > Pyrinomonadales > Pyrinomonadaceae > JAIVJM01. Next base: position 8,506 of record JAIVJM010000221.1, read on the forward strand.
TGTCGTTGCGCGCGGCTTCGAGAAGCTGCCCGTACTCGACGCCCGCCGGGCACGCGCTTTCGCAAGCGCGGCAGCCGAGGCAGCGGTCAATGTGGCGCGTGAACGAAGGCGAGCCGATGTCGAGACGCCCCTCTTCGACGGCGCGCATGAGGTAGATGCGCCCGCGCGGGCTGTCGTTCTCGTCGCCCGTGTGGACGTAGGTCGGGCATGCTTCGAGGCACAGGCCGCAATGGACGCACGCCAGCAGCTTTTGCTCTTCGGCGGCGAGCGAAGCAGCGAGTTGGGTCAGTTGTTTGGACATAGAAACTTTGGACGAGGCTTCACGAAACCTCCGCGTCTAACGCGAAGCGACCGGGCGAAAACGCGTCCGCCGGGTCTAACTCATACTTCACGCGCTTCATCAGCGACGCCGTCGAAGGCGAGAGCCCCCACGCTTCAAATTCACGTCTGAAATTTTCGGGCGCGCGTTCGATGATGAGAGAGCCGCCCCCACGCGTCGCCGCCCCGCGCAGGCTTCGTAGCGACGAAAGATTCTCCGGTCTTCCCTCGGTCGCCGCCTCGGCGAAGACTCGAAGACGCCCGTCGCCGAGCCCCGCGTGCCACGCCCAATCCTCCTTACCTTTCCGTCCTTTTGCGGCTTCGCCGATCAGCTCAAGGAGTTTCGAAGGGAACACGCCCGCGCGCCACACGAGACGAGTCTCGTCGTCCCATCCAGCCGAAGACAGATTCGACCAGAGAGTTTCATCGTCGCCCGACACCACTTCGTGGGGGGCGACGGGGGCCTGCCCTTTGACCGTTTCCCGCGCGCGCCCTAACTGGTACGAGACCGCCTCCGCCGTCCCCGCGAAGCGTATGAGGAGCGAGTACACGTTGCCGCCGTTGGAAGGGTCAACCGCGGCGGCCATGCCGGGCGAGAGCAGTTCGACCGCCGATGGCATCAACTGGTCGGCGATGACGGCGCGGCCCGCGCAGAATAGCTTGTACACGTCACGCGAGCGGGCCACCAGCGTCGCCTCAAGCGGCGGGCGCGGGCGCAGTTTAAAAGTCAGCTCAAGAATCAGACCGAGCGTGCCGTGGCTCCCGACGAACAGCTTGCAGAGGTCATAGCCCGCGACATTCTTGACGACGCGGCCCCCGGCGCGAATCACGACGCCTCCCGCGAGCGCAACCCTCATCCCGAGCACGTGCGAGCGCGGCAGGCCGTAGCCGAACGCGTGCGGCCCGCCAAGCCCTGTCGCGGCCACGCCCCCGAGCGTCGAACCCTCGCCGCCGGGCGGGTCGAGCGGAAGCCACTGCCCGCTCCTTCCCACCTCGCGGTTGAGATCAGAGAGCCTCACGCCCGTCTCCGTCGTCGCCACGAGGTCGGCGGGCTCGTGCTCGATGATGCGAGTCAGGCGTTCCGTCTTGACGATGATGCGTTTGCATGCGAGAGGATTGCCCGCGTCGAGCCAACCGGACGCGCCCGCGGGCTCGAACTTCCAGCCTTCGCTCGAAGCGAGCTTGAGGACTTCACAAACCTCCTCCGCCGACGCGGGTGCGACGACGACCACCTCGTCTGTGCCCTCGCGCTGCGTCACGTAATTTCGCCCCACGATTGCGGCGAGCGACGCTGCCGCGCGCTGAGGATTAAAAGCCCCGGTCGAACTCGTTGCGCCGGGAGAAACTTTCGGGGGTGGAGGTGCGGGGGATTGAAATGAAGACGAAGGACGCGACTCCTGTGCGTCTCCCAACCATAGTCTTTTTCCATTTACCTGTGGCTGTTTGACTGCCGAGCCCTCGCCCTCACTCACGGTCGGGCTTCCGCCTCTCGCCTTATGCCCTTCGCCATCTACGACGGCGCGGGCTTCGCCGCAGCCTTTGAGGGTGGGGATGCTCGCCCGTGATCGTCCCGCCCGCGCGCACGCATGTCTCCATGATTTCCCGGCCCGCCTCCTTGACTCGCAAGACCTCTGCGGGGTCGCGCGCGTCGTAGCAGATGAGCGGGTGGAGGTTGCCGTCGCCCGCGTGAAAGACGTTGGCGATTCGTAAAGAATACTTAGCGCCGACGCGGTAAGTCTCGGCCAGTATCTCTGGCAGGCGCGAGCGCGGCACGACCGCGTCCTGCAACATGAAGTCGGGCGAGATGCGGCCCATCGCGCCGAACGCGCCCTTGCGCGCCGCCCAGAGTTTCTTGCGCTCCGACTCGTCGGCGGCCAGCCTGACTGTGCGCGCTCCGTGCTTCAGGCAGAGCGATTCGACGCGCGCCACCTCTTCGTCCAATCCTGCTTCGAGTCCGTCCAGCTCGACGAGCAGCGCGGCCTCCGCGTCCAGAGGGAGGCCAGCCGCGAAGACGCTTGCTTCCACGGCGCGAATGGTCGCCCCGTCAACCATCTCCAGCGCGGCGGGGATGTGGCCCGCGGCGATGATGGCTGAGACGGCGCGGCTCGCGTCGTTGATGTCCGTGAAGTCGGCGAGCATCGTCCGCACCGACGGCGCGACGGGCGTCAGGCGGACGGTGGCCTCCGTCGCAATGCCGAAAGTCCCTTCGGAGCCGACGAAGACCCCGAGCAGGTCGTACCCGACCGATGCCGCGCCCGCGCCGCCGAGCTCGACCACTCGCCCGTCCGAGAGGACGACGCGCAAGCCCAGCACGTGATCAACGGTCGTGCCGTACTTCAGACAGTGGATGCCGCCCGCGTTCTCCGCGACGTTGCCGCCGATGGTGCAGGAGACCTGACTCGAAGGGTCGGGCGCGTAGTGCAGCCCGTGGCGAGCGACCGCGCGCGAGAGCTGCGCGTTGACCATCCCGGTCTCGACCACCGCGAGACAATTCTCCACGTCAACTTTGAGCAGCCGCCGCATCCGCGCCAGCTCGACGCAGACGCCGCCGCCCACCGCCAGCGCCCCGCCCGAGAGTCCCGTGCCCGCGCCGCGCGGCGCGAACGGCACACGCTCGCGCGCCAGCAGACCGAGCACCGCGGAGACCTCCTCAGTCGAGCGCGGGAAGACGACCGCGCGCGGCCTGTGCTTGTAGTGCGTGAGGCCGTCGCACTCGTAGACGAGCAGCTCCTCCGCCTCGGAGAGCACTTGTTCCGGCCCCAGCAGGGCGCGCAGATGCTTGATGAGAGTGTCGGCCAAAGTCGTTTGAAAGTGCCAAGAAATTTTCTACCGGAAGGCGACGCCGCGATGATACACTACGCGCCCGCCGTAAGCGTAACAGCATAGTCCAGACGAAGCGCAGCGGCGCGGCTTCAGGGAAATTTCAGCGGCTCCGGCAAATTCAAAAGCGACACAGGAATCGAAACCCACTCAATGAAAGCAAGCAAACTTTTTGCTTCCGCCCTTCTCGCGTGTCTCATGGCAGTCAACGTTTCGCATTCGGCTGTGGCGCAAGGGCTCGCCGCCGACCTCGTCATCACGAACGCGAACGTGCGGACGATGGACAGGCAGCGCCCCGCCGCCGAAGCCGTCGCCGTCCTCGGCAACCGCATCGTTGCCGTCGGCTCGAATGCCGAAATCAGGCGACTCGCGGGCTCGCGCACGCGAGTCATAGACGCTCGCGGCGCACTCGTCCTGCCCGGCTTCAACGACAGCCACGTCCACTTCCTGAGCGGGGGCTTTCAGCTTTCGAGCGTTGATTTGCGCGACGCCCCGACGCCGCAGGAGTTCGCCGAGCGCATCCGCCGCTTCGCCTACGCGCAACCGCGTGGCCGCTGGATCACGGGCGGCGACTGGGATCACGAACGCTGGCCTTCAGTCGAAGGACGCGCGCCGCTTCCGACCAAGGAATTGATAGACGGGTTCACCGCCGACACGCCCGTCTTCGTCAACCGTCTCGACGGGCACATGGCGCTCGCCAACAGCCTCGCGCTCAAGCTCGCGGGCGTCACGCGCGAGACGAAAGACCCACCCGGCGGACTCATCGTGCGCGACGCGAAGACGGGAGAGCCGACCGGCATCCTGAAAGACGCGGCGATGTCCTTCGTCTACCAGAAAATCCCCGCGCCCAGTTTCGTGGAGAAGCTCTCGGCGGCGCGCGCCGCCACCGAGCACGCCGCGCGACTCGGCGTGACGAGCGTGCAGGACATGTCGGCGGGCGACGATGTGGGCGTCTATCAAATGCTGCTCGAACAGGGGGAACTGAAGACGCGTGTCTATGCCGTCGCGCCGCTGCCCGCGTGGGAGCGACTGAACCGCGTCGGCGTGCGGCGCGCGTTCGGGGGTGACATGCTGAGAATCGGCGGTCTCAAGGGCTTCGCCGACGGGAGCCTCGGCTCGACCACCGCGCTCTTCTTCGAGCCCTACAATGATGCGCCCGACACACGTGGGCTGCCCGGCGACGAGATGTTCCCCGAAGGCGCGATGCTCAAGCGCATCGAAGGCGCGGACAAAGCGGGCTTGCAGGTGATGATTCACGCCATCGGCGACAAGGCGAACGACCTCATCCTTTCGATGTATGACAAGGTCTCGAAGTCGAACGCCGAGCGCGACCGGCGCTTCCGCGTCGAGCACGCGCAGCACCTCAACCCGGAGGAGATACGCGAGTTCGCGCGGCTCAAGGTCATCGCCTCGATGCAGCCCTACCACGCGATTGACGACGGACGCTGGGCCGAGAAGCGCATCGGCCCCGAGCGCATCAAGGGCACATACGCCTTCCGCTCGCTCCTGAACGCGGGGGCTTTCCTCGCCTTCGGCACCGACTGGTCGGTCGCGCCGCTCGACCCGATGCTCGGCATCTACGCCGCCGTCACGCGCCGCACGCTCGACGGCAAGAACCCTTCGGGCTGGGTTCCCGAACAGAAGATCACGGTCGAGGAGGCCGTGCGGGCATACACCTTCGGCTCCGCCTATGCCGAGTTCGCCGACGGCGTGAAGGGGACGATTGCGCCGGGCAAGCTCGCCGACATGGTCATCCTCACGAGCGACATTTTTAAGATCGACCCGGCGGGGATAGAGAAGGCGCGCGTCACGCTGACCATCATGGACGGTCGTGTGGTCTACGAAAAGGGAGTCAGATGAAACGTGGTTGCGAGTCGCGGGCGGTTCGGTCGCCGGAGGCACGGTGTTACGTCTGGTCGGCGGGTGATGGGCCGGCCACGTCTTTCACTTCAGCGCGATGCTTCCACCTGAGGAAGGCATAGACGACGAGCCCGATAATGAGTGCGATGACGGCTTGGCGCGCCTCTTCCCCTTTGATTTGCGAGAGCAGCCAGACACAGAGCAGCAGCGCGGCGACCGAGACGACGAGGCCCCCGCGCACGCGGAAGAGTGCTGGCGGAGCGTCATTGCGACGGCGCAGCACCGGCAGCGCAAGACACGTCGCGGCGTAGGCGAGCAGCCGCGCGATAGTGCTGAGCGTCAGTGCCGCCATGACTGAGCTTGCGAGTGTCAGCGCGAGTAGGAGCGCGCCTGTGAGCAGGATGGCGACGTGCGGGGTGCGGAAGCGGCGGTGAGTGGCTGAGAGGATTGCAGGCAACTCCTTGCGCTCGGACATGGCGAACGGGAGGCGCGAGGTCGTCAAGACCCCAGCGTTCAGGTTGCCGATGATTGAGATGACGGCTCCGGCAACGATAAGTGATGCCCCCGCCGCCCCCAAAAACACGCGGCTGGCGTCGGCTATCGGTCTCTCCGAGGTCGCAAGTCCCGGCAGCGTCCCGACGCAGACGGCTTGGATCAAGATGTAAAAGGCGGCGACGATGCCGACGGCGATGAGGATGGCGATGGGTAGGTTGCGCTGCGGGTCGCGGACTTCGCCGGTGGGCACGCTCGCGTTCTCAAACCCCGTGAACGCATACACGAGCAGCATGACGGCGGTCGAGAACGATCCGCCGTTGGGCAGTGCCGCTGCCGAGAAGTTTTCGGGGCTGATGTAGAAGAGCCCGACGGCGATGAAGAGCAGGAGCGGTATGAGCTTGCCGATGGCGAAGACGTTGCTCACGAAGGTCGCGTCGCGCACGCCGACGTAGTTGATCGCGGTCAGCGAGACGATGACGAACGTGATAATCCCGGCGCGCCAGCCGCCCGTGACAGCCTCCGGCCAGAAGTAGCCGAGGTAGAGGACGAGCAGGTTACAGTTGGTCGCAGAGGACGTAAGGCGCGCGAGCCAGAACATCCAGCCGACCTGGAAGCCCGCGGCAGGCCCGAATGCCTCGCGCGCGTAAAGGTACGGGCCGCCGGTCTCATTGAAGCGGCTGCCGACTTCGGCGAAGCAGAGGACGATGAGCGCGATGACGAGCGCGCAGATGGCGAAGGCGAGCAAGCTGTACGGGCCGATCAGGCCGAAGGCCCTCGCGGGGAGGACGAAGATGCCGGCCCCGACCATGCTGTTGATGATGAGCCCGACGAGGTCCCACCTGCGTATCCCCCTGACCAGCGCGGCGTCGGTTGTCTGCTCCATCACGGCTTCCTCGCCTTCCCAGACTTGAGAGACCTTCCTTGACGATGCGGGGCGGCGCTCCGACTTGTGGATTGCCGCTCGCTCGCGGGAGTATACCAGCCATTTAGAAAGGGTAAAGGAAAGATGTCACCTCGGGTTTATCACACAGCCCTTCGTCTCGCACTGTTGTCTTGTATGTGCCTCACCACGGCGACGGCGCAGAGCGATGCGGCCAGACATTCAGTCATACCTTCGCACTCTGATGATTTGCAGAAAGCCGTGGACGAGGCGGCGCGCACGGCGCTCCGGAAATTCGCCGACAAGGGCTTCGCGGAAAAGAACCTCGCGGTCACGCTGATAGACCTGACTGACCGGCAGAACCTGCGAATGGCGAGCTTCCGCGGCGCGGAGCCGATCTACCCGGCGAGCGTCGTCAAGCTGTTTTATCTCGCCGCCGCGCACCGCTGGATGGAAGACGGGAAGCTGAAGGAGACCGTGGAGCTGAGCCGCGGCCTGCGGGACATGATCGTCGAGTCGTCGAACGATGCGACGCACTATGTGGTCGATGCCCTGACGGGCACCTCGAACGGGGCCGAGCTGCCGGAAGCGAAGATGAAGGATTGGTCGCATAAGCGCAACGCCGTCAACCGCTACTTCGCGGGGCTCGGCTACCAGAAAATCAACGTCAACCAGAAGCCGTGGTGCGAAGGGCCATACGGGCGCGAGCGCGTCTTCCTCGGGCCGAAGTTCGAGAACCGCAATAAGCTCACCACCGACGCCACCGCGCGTTTGCTCGCGGAGATCGCGTCGGGGCGGGCCGTCACCCCGGCGCGCAGCGCGCGGATGCTCGAACTGATGAAGCGCGACTTCGCGGGCGCCTCGGATGACCCCGACGATCAGGCGCACGGCTTCACCGGCATCGCGCTCGCGCCCGGCATGCGCTACTGGTCGAAGGCGGGCTGGACGAGCACCACGCGCCACGACGCCGCCTACGTCGAGCTGCCCACCGGCCAGCGCTTCGTCCTCGTTACCTACACCACCGATTATGCCAAAGAGCGCGACATTATCCCGACCGTCGCGCGCGCAGTCATCAGGGAAATCCAAAAACCGTAAACCGTGACAGGTAAACCGTGACAAGAAAGAACTGTCTTCTCTCGTCACGGTTTACCTGTCACGGTTTACGACCTTTACGGCTTTTGTGCGAGGACAGCGGTCTTCGTCCAGCCGATGGGCTCGAAGGGTGGGAAGTGGTAATTCTCGAGGACGCGGAAGAAGGTTGCCGTGTTCTCCGAGACTTCGCGCAGCGGGTGGGCCTTGAAGCGGAACATGATTTCGAGGAGCGTGCTCGCGGGCGACGGCCTGACGGGCAGGTGAAAGAGATAGCCGCCGGGCGCGACCACGCGCGCCAGCTCGCTCATTCCCGCGCGGAGCGGGACGTATTCGAGGACGCCGCTGGTCATCACGAAATCGAACGAGTCGTCGGGGAATGGCAGGTGCAGGACGTTGGCGTGGACAAAGGAGATTTTGTGGCGCGGGCCGGCGCCGGATTTCTCGACGGCGCGGCGCGCGGTCTGGAGAGAGCGCGCGGAGAGATCGACGGCGGTGATCTTCGCGGGGCGTTCGAGCACGCGGAGCAGCGCGAGCGTGAGCAGGCCCGTCCCGCAACCGGCGTCGAGAATCCTCGACCCGGTGGGGAGCGGCAAACGGCTCTCGCGCAAATACCTCTCGACCGAGCGCCCGTAGCCGTTGAACCTGAACATCAGGTCGTAGAGGTTCGTGAAACGGTCGTAGATCGAGATCGGGCTCTCGGGAAATCTTGTAGTGGTCGCTTCGCTCTGATTCATTCGCCTCCTCTGTCTCGGCCCCGACCGCGCAAAACTTGCCGCCAGCCGTCGCCCCCCGGTTCGATGTCTTCTGAACTGCGGCTTTAAAATACCACACGCGGCTGCGATTCACGGGGGCGGGGCGGAATCATAAAGGAGACTGGCGTAAATCGGAAGTTTACGCGCGGGCGTTTCTCACGGGAGAATTACAGGTGTTACCATGTGCCGGTCTGACAGCGGCTCTCAAGCCCTCCACGGAGAGTGTCGAAGGGACGAGCCCGGTTTACGCTCTCGCTATCTCAAAATCTGAAAACGGTGACTGGTAGAATGGGTTCACAAACTCCACAGGGGTCAAAAAAATACCTCCCTTTCGTCATCATCGGAGTCGTCCTGCTGGCGGTCGTCGCCGCGGCGTATATGATGCTGCGCTCGAACGGTTCCGACACGACGGCGCAGACCGACAACACTTCGAGGAGCGCGGCGGGCGTCGGGTCGAGCGGTGCGTCGAACATCGCGCAGGGCAACGCGTCGAGCGCAGCGCCGCCTGTTGTGCCTCCGCGCCGCGCGGGCTCGCCGGGCGCGCAGCCCCCGCACGCGAAGGGCAGCGAAAGTGCCCCGGTCGTGCTCGAAGAGTTCGGCGACTACCAGTGCCCGCCGTGCGGCAATCTCCACCCGGTGCTGCAAAAAATCGAGGACGACTACGGCGAGCGCGTCCGCGTGGTCTTCCGCAACTACCCGCTGCAACAGATGCACAAGAACGCCTTCACGGCGGCGCGCGCGGCTGAAGCGGCGGCCCTTCAGGGCAAGTTCTGGCAGATGCATGACATGATTTACGAGGGGCAGAAGCAGTGGAGCGAGTCGCCGGAGCCGCGCCCGATCTTTAACAGCTACGCGAGCCGCATCGAGCTCGACGTCGAGAAGTTCAAGGCCGACATGGAACACTCGACCGTGACGTCGCGCATCATCGCCGACTTCGAGCGCGGAGGCTCTCTCGGCGTCAAGGGTACGCCCACCATCTTCCTCAACGGGCGCGAGCTGACGGTTGAAAAGACACTCTCGGAGTCGAAGCTGCGCGCGGAGATAGACGCGGCGCTGGCCGGAAAAAATCAGTGAGCATGGAAGATCGGGCGACGAAGCGCGCCGGAGACGAACTGCCCTCGGCTGAAGTCGGGGGCGCGCGGCGCGCGGCGCTCTGGGACGGCCTCACGGCGCTCGTGGCGCTGGTCGGATTGCTCGACGCCGTCTATCTGACCGTCGAGCACCTTTCGGGCCGCAGCGTGAGGTGCTTGGTCGTGAGCGGTTGCGACGCGGTGCTTCAGAGCAGCTACGCCACTCTGCCCGGCGACGTCCCGCTCGCCGCGCTGGGCGCGCTGGCCTACTTCACGGCGTTCAGTCTGGCGACGCTGGCGGCCTTCGGGTATCCAAAGGCCAGAACCCTGCTCGCACCCCTCGTCGTCGCGATGTTCGCGGGGGCGCTCTGGCTCCTCTACGTGCAGGCCTTCGTCCTTCAAGCCTTCTGCACCTACTGTTTGCTCTCCGCCGCCGTGACCACGACCCTCGCGCTCATCCTGCTCGCACGAAGACTCACCGGCCAGAGGCGACGCTATTCCTGAGCAGTATCCGGACGCGCAGAGGCGTCCGCGTCGGCGACGTAGACCAGTGTCTTCCCGTACTCATCCTCGAACTCCGCTTCGTAGCGCATCCCCAGTTTGAGCAGCACGCGGAGGGACGCCTCGTTTTCGGCGTCCACGGTGGCGTGGATGCGTTCGAGCTTGAGCCCGCCGAATCCGAATTCGAGTATTCTGCGCGCGACCTCGGTGGCGAACCCGCGTCCCCAGCTTCCACTGTCGAGGACATAGATGATCTCGAAATCGCCGGGGCTCGCCAATTCGTCCCGCCTCGGCTTCAGCTCCGCGTGTCCCACAAACGTCCCGCCCGCTTTCTCGAAAAGCGCCCAGACGTCGAAGGCTCCCGGCTCATAAACCTTTGTGAAGATGCGCTCGAAGCCTTCCCGCGCCTGCTCGTCGGTCTGCATGCCAGTGCCGACGAATTTCATCACCGAAGGGTCGGTGAAGAGCGCGACTAAGAGCGCGCGGTCGCCGGGCTCGTAGGGCCGGAAAATGAGCCTCTCGGTTTCGAGCAGACGCGTCATGCGCGAAAGTTTAGCAGAGCGCGGTGCAAGAAAGGCCCGGCGAACGCGTTCAACGTTCATGCACACGCTGAGAGAAGGATAAAGAGAGATGCGAAGAGCACGGACGTTGACGGCTGGCGGACTTTTGCTGCTTATGGCAGGCGCGCTGACCTTGCCGGGCGGGGGCGCGATGGCGTCAGGGGAAAGCACAGAGGCAGAAAGCGCGGGGGCGGCGGCTGCACAGGAGATGTCGGCCTCGCCGGTGCGCTACTACAGCCCCTTCGAGGTTGACGTGCTCGTGGAGGGCCGCCCGCTGGATGAATACCCGGCGCGCGGGCGTCGCTACGTGGAGGCCACTGAGGGATCGGAGTACGAACTGCTTGTCAGGAACCCGCTCCCCGTCCGCGTGGCCGTCGCGCTCTCGGTTGACGGGCTCAACACGATAGACGCGCGGCGCTCTTCGAGCTGGGATTCGAGCAAGTGGCTGATCGAGCCGTACCAGACCATCCGCATCAACGGCTGGCAGACGAGTTCGAGTCGCGCGCGCCGCTTCTACTTCACGACCGAGCGAGACTCCTACGCGTCGAAGCTCGGGCGCAAGTCCGACCTCGGCGTTATCACAGCCGTCTTCTACCGCGAGAATACGTCGCGCCCGTATCCCGTCGTCCCGCGGGTTGAGAGGGGCGAAGACGACGGGGGGGCGCGTCCACGGATGGAAGAACAGAAGAGCGCGGACAGTTCCGCGCGGACGAACAGGGCCGAGAGCGCGACGCGGGGCGCGCGCCCGCCCGTTGTCGCCCCGCAAAGCGATGACGAGTACGCGGCGACGGGCATCGGTCGCGCCGTCGAGCATCAGGTGAGCTTCGTCAATCTCGATCTCGAACGACGCCCCGCCGCCGAAGTCACAATCCGCTACGAGTATCGCGCAGCCCTCTACAAGCTCGGCGTGCTGCCGCACCCGCGCCCGCGCGAAGACACTCTCAGGCGGCGCGAGCGCGCGAGAGGATTTGAAGACCCACGCTTCTGCCCTGAGCCGTAGTTCCGGAACAAAGGTCGCGGAAGGGCGTCTAAGGAACAACGAGTACGCTTTTGAAAGGGGAGTTGTCGCGATGTCGAAATATTCCAATCCGCTCGACGGCGTGAGGGTCGCCAAGCCCTGCTCCGCCGACTGGGCGAGCATGGCCGGGGACGAGCGCGCACGCTTCTGCAACCTCTGCGATCTGCACGTCTACAACCTCTCGGGCATGTCGAGGCGTGACGCGGAGGCGCTCATCACGAACACCGAAGGGCGTCTGTGCGTGCGCTTTTACAGGCGCGAGGACGGGACGATTCTGACGCGCGACTGCCCCGTAGGCTTGCGCGCGCTGAGAAGGCGCGTCTCGCGAATCGCGAACGCCGTTATGTCCGCCGCGCTCGGCTTCTTCGGCGGGCTCGGTCTCAACTACTCGTTGAGTCCTTCGGAATACATCATGGGAGATATTGCGATGCCGCCCGATTCGGGGAGGACTCTCGGGAAGATTTTGCCGGAGCCTGAGCCGCTCATAGGGAAATTTGCAGTGATGGGCGATCTGGAGGCGGAAATCGGACGCGCTCCGGTTAAAAGAAAAGAGGTTAGACGCTTGAGGAAGTGAAGGTCGGCAACCATCAAGAAACGCGTTGGCTTGCTCTCTTGCCCCTGCTCAATTCCGCAAGATACGCGCTCCCGAGAAGGATGTTGACCTCGGGGCGGTAGAGGTCTTCGTCGCGCGGGGCGGGGATTTTGACCTGCGGCGCGTACTTCGCGGCGATCTCGGGCGTCAACTGCAAAAGCCCGCGCGCCGCCGCCGGCGACTTGGCGCGCGCGTTGAAGCCGCTCTCCTGCCGCATGATGGCGAGCACGAATCGCGGGTCAACGCCGCGACCAGCGACCGAGCGCAGGATGACCTCGCGGTGCGGCGCGGGGTAGTCGCCCGCCGCCCTCCGGACATCACCCCTCACACGATTCTCGCGCAGCGTCGCCGAAGCCCTTCCCGCGCCGCCCAGCTTTTGCAGGCGGGCGGTCGAGAGCGCGCCGTAGTACGAGCCGAGGCTGTCCGCGATGCTTTGATAGACGCGCACGGCCTCGTCCTTCCGCCCTGACTGCTCGAGGCTGAAGGCGCGAAGGTAAGAGATTTCGGGCGGCGTGGTGTTGACCTCGCGCGTGAGCTTGGCGCGGCTCATCTCGTCTCCTGAACGCAGCGCCGACTGCCAGTCGCCGCGCGCCACTTCGAGGCGGAAGCGCGCGAAGAGGGCGCTTGTGTCGGCTGGCTTACCCGTGAATCGCTCGCGCGTGCGCGCAATCCACGGGAGCGCCTCGTCGGGACGGCCCGCCTCGCGCAGAGAGTCGATGACGTTGAGGAGCGCGTTCTCGATTCTCTCGCCGTTCGGGAAGCGTTCGGCGTATGCGGCGTAGCGCGTCGCGGCCTCGCCCGCGCGGTCCATCCTCAAAAGCGTCGCGGCGACGTAATAGAAGCCGTCGCGCCCGGCGGGCGTCTCGATGTACTTGCCCCCCAGATTCTCGAAGACGGGCAGCGCCTCCGCATAACGCTTCTCCTGAAACAGCGAGCGACCGACGCCGAAGTGCGCCGCCGGGACGTTCGGGTCGTCGGGGTATCGCTCGATGACCGCCCGCCAGTGCGCGCGCGCTTCGTCGAAGGCGCGGTTGGCGTGGTAAATGCCCGCGCGGCGCATGTGCTCCTGCGGAGTCATCTGCGCGAGCGTCCCGTCCGGCGCGCGCCCGGCCCCGTCCATCCGCCGCGTCAGGGCGAGGGCGTCGTCCGTCTGTTCGTCAGCCGGGACGACGATGGCCTCGGCTGTGGCGTACAGCGCCGCCGCCTGCTCCGGGTTGTGAGCCTCGTCAACGCGCGTACACGCGGGCGCAAGCGAGAGCGCCGCGAGGCAAACTAGTAGTTGATGTGCAAGGAAGACCATTTTAAATTTGTGCCCGGAAAAAAATTGAATGCGCCCGCGCCGCGCCTTCGTCTGCCTCGAATCTCGGTTTCGTGTTCGCATCGCCGCGGCGAGTTCGTGCCTTCATGAATGGGGAGGAGAAGTGCCGGCAGCGCTTCCTTCGTCTTCAACGCATTCGGCCCTTGCGTCACCCTACCGGCAACTGTTAGATGCCGTGCGCGGGGCCAGCGTCACCCGGCACCTTGAGCCGTGGGTCGGAGTCCGACGCGTCAGCGCGCCCTCCGGCGACGGGCCTCCACTCGCCGCTCCTTACGCTTCGTCTCGCTCCGCCTCTTCGATGATCTCGTAGCTCGTCAGCAGTTCGACGCCGGGACGGAGCGTCGCCGCCACGCTGCAATACTTCGTCTCGGACAGCTCAATCGCCGAGGCGACCGCCTTCTCCGAAATGTGGTGCCCGCGCACGACATGCCGCACCTCCATCCGCGTGTATGCGCGCGGGTGCTCATCGCGCCGCTCGCCGCGGACTTCGACGCGGTAGTCCGTCACGCGCTCGCGTTTCTTGCGCAGAATCGAGACCACGTCCACAGCGGTGCAACTCCCGAGCGCGAGCAGCAGCAACTCCATCGGCGTGGCCGCGCTCGCGCGCCCTGAATTCGCTTCGAGCACCTGCGCGTGACCGCTCGGGGTGATGCCGATGAAGAGTTCGTCGCCCGCCGCGTGGACGACCGCGAGCCCGCTTTTTTTGGTGTCCAACTCGATGTCCTCCGCTTTCTCCGAACAGCATAACACGAGAGGGTTTTTATCCATTAATCATGCAAAATTCCGCTAAAAAGCAACCATTTTACGATGTACGCTAGCCGAACATCCGAGACGGGATAGAGTACAGAATGTTATTTGCGAAGAGCCGTGCGCGCACCTGTGGATTTAGACGAAGCGGCAACCCGCCTCCGGCTTTAACGAATCACACGTATAACTTGGCCTCTCCCGCCCACTCCCATGGCTTGAAATTAAGACGTTTGTGTTGAACAACGGCGTCGGCACGGTGCTTGCACTGTGATCCGTAAGGATGCCTTTGCGTAGCTCAAACGGATGTCTCTCCAAGTGCGAAACAGCAACTCCCCGCGACTTGAGCCGAAGCAGGGCTGGCGTCTTTCATTCAGGAAGACGCCGACCGCAAAAGTCCTAGAGCTAAATAGCGGAAACATAAGCTGGAGGGAAAAACCAATGAATAGAATCAGACAGACGATTTCAGTCGCGCTCGTGTTCGCGATGCTGAGCATCGGGCTCACGGCGGTGCAGGCGCAACGTCGTCCGTACCGCATGACCGACCGACAGGTCGGGGAACTCATCCGTCGCGTCGAAGCGTCAACCGACAAATTCCGCGCGACCATAGAC
>JAIVJM010000331.1 GCA_020199995.1 Acidobacteriota bacterium
TGTGCCCGCTCGGTCGAGCAGGCGTTGAAGAAAACGGACGGTGTGGAAGACGCGCGCGTGAGCTTCGAGCGACGCGAGGCGTGGATCAAGTACGACGACCGGAAGATCACCGTCGCCCGCTTGCGCGAGGTCATCAAAGCGACGGGGTACAGGGCGGCGGGTGTAGTCAAAGCCGCCAGGACTGAATCTACCCCTGTTTAATAGACAACGAGATAAGACTACTTGCGAGCCTCACGCCGCCTCTTTCAACTGCGCGAGGGTCTCGCTCCTCGTACTCCGCCGGCGCGAAGTAGTCTGTCGCCGAGTGTATTCGACTTCGATTGTAGAAGACCTCGATGTAATCGAAGATTTTATCTTTTGCTTCTTGCCGCGTGGCAAAGCTTGCATGGTGGAGCAGTTCATTCTTCAAGTTGCCGAAGAAACTTTCCGTCACCGCGTTACCCCAACAGTTACCCTTGCGACTCATGCTCTGCGCGCAGCCCCACGCGGAAAGCCGTTCCCGAAAGGCCGCACTCGCGTACCGGCTGCCGCGATCACTATGTACCAACGGCGAGACAGCTTGCCCGCGCCGCGCCTGCCCTTGGAGAAACGCCCGCTCGACGAACTCAGTCTCAAGGCTCTCAGACGCCGCCCACCCAACGACGAGCCGCGAGTAGAGATCGAGGAAGACGACGAGGTAGAGCCAGCCCTCCGCAGTCCAGAGGTAGGTGATGTCCGAAGTCCAGACCGCATCCGGGCGCGGCGCCACGGAAGTTGCGCCCCAATATGTTTTCGGCGACCGGCAAGCTGTGGCGCGAGTCAGTCGTCTGCTTGTACTTCTTGACCCTCTTGGCTGTAATGCCATGCTCTTTCATTAGTCTCGCCACCCGCTTGCGGCTGACCCGCTCGCCGTCTCGCCGCAACTTCCGGTAAACCTTCGGCGAGCCGTAGCTGCCGCGACTCTCGGCATGCGTCGCCTTGATCTGCTCGACCAGCCGTTCGTTCTCTTTCTCTCTCGCTGATGGCTTGCGAGCGCGCCAAGCGTAGTAGCCCGCCGCACTGACCTCAAGCGCACGACACATCGCCGAGAGGCGGAACTCCTTCCGGTGATCGCGCATGAAGGCGTACTTTACCGAATGTCTCCGGGCATTGTTACGCGGCGGCCTTTTTTAGTATCGTGCGCTCCTCCTCGAGCTGCCTGACGCGCTGACGCAGTTCGTACAACTCCTGCTGCTCGGCGGTGCGCTGACCCTGCCCGCGGAAGGCTTCAGACCCCTCGTTCTTCGCCGCTTTAACCTACCGCGACATGGTCCACAGCAAGATACCCAGACTCTGCGCCGCATCCCCAATCGTCCGCCCCTGATCGGTGACCAGACGCACCGCGCCTTCCTTAAACTCTTTCGTAAACTGTTTTCGCTCTTTCATCTTGCCTCCATTATATCGGTTAAGGCGGAGGCTCTGAAGAGTCTTATCTCACTGTCTACTTTTTCGGGTAAGGTTCACTCTACCTTGCGTCGCTGTCGCTCGTGTTTAGCCCGTCGCCGTTCATGGCAGCCTGCCTCATCAGATTGGCTTGTTGTTTCGCCTCCTCGGCGCGTTTGAGGAAGGGTTCGGCGGAGTGGCCGTTATGGCCTTCGCCCAAGTGTCCGGCCATGTGGCGCATGAAAAGCTCGCCCTCCTCGAAGGCACGGATAGAATTCCAGAGCGCATCGTCCATCTTCTCCGTGATGTCCGCCAGCAGGCTCTCTATCGAATAGGCGTGGCCGGTGTGACAGCGGAAGCGGAAGAGTGTGTCGTCTTTCATTTGCAGCAGCACGCCGTGGCATTCAGGGCAGGCGTAGTTCGACGGCTCGCCAAGCTCAAGCACGCCAGCGTCGAGCGCCTTCTGCTCTTTCGCAATGTTGACCTCGATCTCGATTTTTTTCGGCACCCGATACGCTCCTTCCTCTATCGCCGCTTCGGCAGTCAGTCGAACTAGCAGAGGCGCGATCTCCTCCAGCGGAAGACAGTGATCAACATTGACATGAGCCAGCGCGTTTTGAGGCATAAAGGGGACGAGTGCGTCGTCCGGGTCCTGGACGACGGCTGTGCCGCCGAGCTGCTTAACCGTCCAGAGTCCGGCTGTGCCGTCGTCGAGATAGCCCGTCATGATGACGCCGATGACGCGCGGCCCGTAGGTCTGCGCCGCCGAGCGGAAGAGCGGGTCAATAGCTGGACGAAAGCGGTTCTCCTTTGGCCCGCGCGTCGCGCGCACCACACCCGGCTCTATGAGCAGGTGGCGGTCTGGCGGCGCGACGTAGATTGTGCCCGGTCGGATGCGCTCGCCGTCCTTCACGGTCGTGGCCGGGAGCTTCCCGGAGCGGTCGAGTATCCCGGCCAGCATGCCGGGCGATTCGGGCGAGATGTGCAGCACGACGAAGACCGAGGCCGACAGGTCCTCGGGCAGTGCGCCGACCAACACGCGCAACGCTTCGAGGCCGCCCGCGCTGGTTCCGACCACGATGATATCTTTCGGCATGAGACGCTCCTCCGGGGCCGACCGAGGCTGGTTTGACGGGTTCGCTGAAAGGGAATGAAATTCGATACACTTATAGCACACCGGGGGCGATAAAATCGCGCGAATTTTAAACTGATTGCTATACATGCGGAGATGAATTGGATTACACTTTTGTTTCAAATCCGACCCGCCGGACGCGCGAATAGGAATCCTTAACTCAAATGATAGTGCGGCAACTTTTCGGGCTCTGCTAGTGAAGCGCGACCGTTTATCGAGAGGATGAGGGTCGGGATCGGCGCGTCCGCCGGCGGCATACAGGCGCTCAAGGATTTCTTCGAGCGCGTGCCCGCCGAGAGCGGCATGGCCTACGTCGTGATTCTGCACCTCTCGCCGGATCACGACAGCCAACTAGCTCATGTGCTCCAGAGCGCGGCGCGGATTCCGGTGACGCAGGTAGCACGACGCGGACGCGTCGTGCCCGATCACGTCTACGTCATCCCGCCGAACAAGAACCTTGAGATCAAGGACGGGCATATTGACGTTTTGAGCGTGACGAGCACAGAGGTGCGTCGTGCGCCCGTTGATATCTTCTTCCGCACGCTCGCCGAATCTCACGGCTCGCGCGCCGTCTCGGTCGTGCTGTCGGGGACGGGCGCGGACGGCTCGATGGGCATGAAGCGGGTCAAGGAGATGGGCGGCCTTTGCATCGTGCAAGACCCGCATGAGGCGGAATACTCCGACATGCCGCGCCACTCTCTGGCGACGAATCTGGTTGACTACGCGCTCCCCGTGGCGGAGATTCCGGCGCGGATCATCGCCTACCGCGAACAGCTTAAACTCATACGCCTGCCAGACCCGCCGCCGGAGCCGAACGAAGCGGACGCCGACGCACTGCGCGACATCTTCACGCAGCTACGCGTGCGTACCGGGCACGACTTCTCGAACTACAAACGCCCGACCGTCATACGCCGCATCGCGCGGCGCATCGGCGTCCACGAGCTTCCAGACCTCGTCGCCTACTCACAGTTCATGCACGAGCACCCGGCGGAGGCCACCGCGCTCCTCAAAGATTTGCTCATCAGCGTGACGCACTTCTTCCGCGACGCCGAGGCGTTCGATGCTCTGGAGCGCGACATTGTCCCGAAGCTGTTCGAGGGCAAGACGGCGGACGATCAGGTGCGTGTCTGGGTGCCGGGCTGCGCCACCGGCGAAGAAG
>JAIVJM010000222.1 GCA_020199995.1 Acidobacteriota bacterium
TCGCGACGGAGAGTCCGAGCAGGTCGTTGGCTAAAGACTCTGACAGCTCCTCGATCACTTCGAGACGCGTCCGGTCAACTTTGCCTTCGGGGCCGGGCGGCGCGGGCGTCTGGCCCTGCGCGACGGCGCGCGTCGAGAAAGCAAGGGGCAGAAGGAATAGTGTCAAAGCGCAGGCGACGGCGAGCGTCGCGCGCATCAGCGGAGTGTCGAAAGGGGTCTTCATCATTTGCTGGGTTCGCCGTGAAAAATGTACTATGGCCGCCTTGAATAAAACTGTTCGGGCGTCTCTACCGGCACTGCCGCCCGCGCCCGGCGGCGAAATTAAGAGGCCGCGCGCGCAAACATTTAAAAGCTCTCCTGAAGATAATAACTTTTAATGGTAAGAAGAAAAAGCCGGGCGGTGTTCTTTGTCCGTTGCCTGCTGGCGCTCGTCGCCTTCGCCGCGGCCTCGACGTATCTCGCGCGCGTCATGCACGCGCGCCAGACGCCCGTCCCTTCGACGCCCGTCCCCACGCCTTCTCCCGCGCAGACTCCGCCGCCCGCGCGCGCGGGCCGCTCTTACGATAGCGGCGCTCCCGTCAAACGCCCCGGCTCGCCCGCGCCGCAGGCGCAGTCGCCCGTCACCTTCAAAGACATCACGGCAGAGAGCGGCATCAAGTTCCGCCACTTCGCTTCGCCGACCACGCGCAAGTATCTGCCCGAGACGATGGGCGGTGGCGTCGCGCTCTTCGATTTCGACCGAGACGGGCGGCTCGACCTCTTCTTCACAAACGGCGCGGCCCTCGCCGACCCGATGCCGAAGGGCGCGCTGCCTGACAAGCGCGACGCGCGTTTCTGGAACCGCCTCTACCGGCAGAAGCCGGACGGCGCGTTCGAGGACGTGACCGAGCGCGCCGGTGTGCGCGGCGATGGCTATGGGATGGGCGCGGCGGCGGGCGATTACGACAACGACGGCTGGATTGATTTGTATGTCACGGCCTACGGCGGCGGCGTGCTCTACCGCAACCGCGGCGACGGCACTTTCGAGGATGTGACGCGCAAGACGGGGACGAACGCTCAGGGCTGGCCGACGAGCGCGGGCTGGCTCGACTACGACCGTGACGGGCGGCTCGACCTCTTCGTCGCGCGCTACATGGACTGGGACTTCGAGCGCGGCGCGCTCGTCTGCGGCTCGCAGGCCGTGCCCGCCTACTGCCACCCCGACAACTTCAAAGGCGCGTCGAATATTCTCTACCGGCAGAAGCCGGACGGCACGTTCGAGGACGTGAGCGTGAAGGCTGGCGTCTCGGACACATCGGGCAAAGGGCTCGGCGTCGCCTTCGCAGACTTCGACGCGGACGGCTTCACGGACATCTTCGTCGCCAACGACAGCGTGCGGCAGTTCCTCCACCGCAACCGCGGCGACGGCGCTTTCGAGGACGTGGCGCTGCTCGCCGGAGTCGGCTACGACGAGAACGGCAAGACCTTCGCGGGGATGGGCGTGGATGCCGCCGACTACGACAACGACGGCCACGCGGATGTCTTCATCACGGCGCTCTCGAACGAGACCTACCCGCTCTTCCGCAACAACGGCGACCTGACCTTTACTTACGCGACGAGCACGACCGGCGTCGGGCAGATCACACTCCTCTACTCGGGCTGGGGCGCGCGCTTCGTTGATGTGGATAACGACGGGCTCCGTGATCTCTTCGTCGCGCAGGGGCACGTCCTCGACACCATCGAACGGACGGCGAGCTACCTCACCTACAGACAGATGCCGCTCCTCATGCGCAACAACGGCAGGGGCTTCGTCAACGTCTCGGCGTCGGCGGGCGCGGCCTTTCTCCAGCCGCTCGCGGCGCGCGGCGCGGCCCTCGGCGACATTGACAACGACGGCGACGCGGATGTCTTGCTGGGGCAGACCGACGGCTCGCCCCTGCTTCTGCGCAATGAAGGACAGAAGGAAGGACAGAGGGACGGCGCGAAGAACCACTGGCTCGGCGTCGTACTCGTCGGCGCGAAATCGAACCGGCAGGGCTTGGGCGCGCGCGTCTGGGTAACGGACGCGGCGGGCGGCAAGCAGGTTTTTGACGTGACTCAGGCGGGCAGTTATCTTTCATCGAGCGACCCGCGCCTGATTGTCGGGCTCGGCAGCCGCGCGGGCGTGCGCTCGGTCGAAGTGCGCTGGCCGGGCGGGAAGACGCAGACCGTCAACCATCCGGCGATAGATAAATATCTGACGGTTAACGAAAAATGAAGCATATGATTTCAGGTCTTTTTCAAGCTGCGCCTGGCGCGCACTCTTCAACGCAGAGACATGGCGAGGGCGCGGAGGGCAAACGCCGGAACAGTACCGCGAGCGGTCGCCGGCGGGTGCTTGTCGCGCGGACACACCCGCTCGCGACCGCTCGCGGCACTGTTTTGAGTTTCCTTCTCCTGCTGACTCTCTCGCCGGCCTCGCTCCTCGCACAACAGCCGCAACCCGCGCAGACGCCGCAGGGGATGGGCGTCTCGACCGGCACCGCCGTCGTCTCGGCGACGCGGCGCACCGCCGGCATCTTTGACGCGAAGGCCCCGCGCGTGTTCGAGGACGTGACGGGTCGCACGGCGCTCGCCGCCTTCAGGCATCGCTCGGGCAGCGCGCAGAAGGACTACATCGTCGAGACGGTTTCGGGCGGCGTCGCAATTTTCGATTATGACGGCGACGGGCTGCCGGACGTCTATCTCCTGAACGGCTCGACCATCGCGGCTGAGCGGGGGCGCGAGAAGGCCCCGCGCTCCGCGCTCTACCGCAACCTCGGGGGCTGGAAGTTCGAGGACGTGACGGAGCGGGCGGGCGTCGCCAACGAGCGTTGGGGGATGGGCGTCTGCGTGGGCGACTACGACAACGACGGGGACTTCGACTTCTTCGTCGGCAACTTCGGCGTCTCGCGGCTCTACCGCAACAACGGCAATGGGACTTTCACCGACGTCGCAGCGCAGCTCGGCGTCGCGCGCGAAGGCTGGTCAACGGGCGCGAGCTTCGGCGATTACGATCTTGACGGGCGGCTCGATTTGTTCGTCCCCGGCTACGTCGAATTCGACTTGAACAATCTCCCGCCGAGCCCTTCGGATGCGGGCAAGCCCGGCGCGGTCGCGCAGAATTTCTGCCAGTTCCGCGGCGCGCCCGTAATGTGCGGCCCGCGCGGACTCAAGGGCGAGGGCGACACGCTCTATCATCAAAAGTCGGACGGCACTTTTGAGGATGTGAGCAAGCAGACCGGCGTGGACGACGACGAGAGATATTACGGTTTCTCGTCCGTCTGGGTGCACGTCAACGACGATCACCTGCTCGACCTTCTGGTCGTCAACGACTCGACGCCGAAGCAGCTCTACATCAACCTCGGCGGCGGCAAGTTCGAGGAGGTCGGTTACCCTTCGGGCATCGCCTTAAACGAGAACGGGCGCGAGCAGGCGGGGATGGGGCTCGGCGTCGGCGACTACGACAACGACGGGCGCGTTGATTTTTACATCACGAACTTCTCGGACGACTCGAACACGCTCTATCACAACGACGGCGACGGCAACTTCACCGACGTCACCTTTCAGGCCGGGCACGGCGAGCCGACGATCCCCTTCCTCGGCTGGGGGGCGGGCTTTCTGGATTTCGACAACGACGGCTGGAAGGACGTCTATGCCGCCAACGGCCACGTCTACCCGGCGGTGGACAAGCAGCAGTGGGGCACCTCCTACGCGCAGCAGACGCTCCTCTTCCGCAACACGGGCGCATCGGGCAAGTTCGAGCGCGTCGGCGCGGCTCCGGGGAGCGGGCTGGCCGGGGCGTGGACTTCGCGCGGCGCGGCTGTCGGAGACCTCGACACCGACGGTCGTCTCGACCTCGTCATCAACAACATGGACTCCGCGCCCGCCGTCCTGCGCAACGTCACGGAGACCGCGAACCACTGGCTGCGCGTGCGGCTCGCCGGCAACTCGTCGAAAAAGACGCCGCGCGACGCGACGGGCTCAATCGTCTACCTCACGACCGGCAAGCTGCGACAGCGCGGCGACCGCACGAGCGGCGCGGGCTACTCCTCGAACGACGACCCCACACTCTCCTTCGGCCTCGGCGCGGCGATGAAAGTCGAACTCCTCCAAGTGCGCTGGGCAGACGGCTCGACCGAAACTTTCGACGTCCCCGGCCTCGACCGCACGCTCACACTGACGCAGGGCAAAGGCGCGAAACGATAAGGGAAGCGGAAAGCTATCCTGTCATCCAACGCCATTGGTCAAGCGGATGCCCGAGCCGTCGCGTGCTCGGCGGCGGCCAGTTCTTCCGGGTTGGTGATGCACATCTTGAGGTCGCGCAGGAGGCCGTCGTGGAGGCCATAAATCCAGCCGTGGACGGCCAGTTCCTGCCCGCGCTCCCACGCGCTCTGGACGATGGTCGTGCGGCCCGCGCTGAGCACCTGTTCGACGACGTTCAGCTCACAGAGCTTGTTCAGACGCAGCGTTTCGTCGGCGATCCGAGAGAGCGTCGCGTCGTGCTTCTGCATCACGTCCTGCACGTGGCGCAGCCAGTTATCAATGAGTCCCAGCCTGAGATTCTGCATCGCGGCCAGCACGCCGCCGCACCCGTCGTGGCCGCACACGATGATGTGCTCGACCTTGAGCACTTCGACCGCGTACTGCATCACCGAGAGGCAGTTGAAATCCGTGTGCACCACCACGTTCGCCACGTTGCGGTGGACGAATAATTCTCCGGCCCTCAGGCCGACCAGTTGCGTCGCCGGCGCGCGGCTGTCTGAACAACCGATCCAGAGATACTTCGGACTCTGCTCTTTGGATAAGGTCTGAAAAAACTGCGGGTTGTGCGTCTTGATGTCCTCGGCCCACGCCCGGTTGTTTTCGAGTAGCTCATTGAGGTCTTTCATAAGTTGCGATTGCCCTCTCCGGTCTGAAAGTTACAAAAACTCCGTCGCGATGTTCGGCTCGCCCTCCGCGAAACGAGTGAGCCTAAGCGCGCGCACGTCCATTGTCGCAGCCGCGCCGTCGAGGATGATTTCGGAGAGGAGCTGGCCGAGCGCGGGCGCGTGCATGACGCCGTGACCCGAAGAGCCGTTGGCGAGATAGAAGTTCTCGACGCCCGGAGCCGCGCCCAAGATAGCGTGCCGGTCGGGCGACATCTCGTAGAGTCCGGCCCAGCACCTCTCGCGCTCAATCTCCGCCGCCTTCAGGCAAGGCACCCGCGAGTGAGCGCGCCTGACGACTTCTTCAAGCCACTCGTCCTCGATGCGCGTGTCGAAGGCGTCCGTTACGCTCGGCTCGTCGGGCCAGAGCAGCATCACCGCGCCTTCGCGCACGCGCAGGTGAAAACCGTCCTCCACGAAGATGGTCATCGGCATCTCTTCCGGCAGGAGTTTGCAAGGGCGCGTGACGGCGACCTGACGGCGCAAAGGCGTGACGGGCAATTCGACTCCAGCCATCCTTGCCAACCGCCCCGCCCACGCTCCCGCCGCATTGACGACGTGGCCCGCCGGGATCTCTCCCGCATTCGTCAGCAAAGCCTCGACGCCGCCCCGCGCGTTCAGGCGCAAGCCCTCCACGCTCGCCCCATACTCGAACCTCGCGCCGAGGCGCGTCGCGGCTTCAATGTAGCCGCGCAGTATCTGGAGCGGTCGGATAAAACCGTCCGTCGGGCAGAAGACGCCGCCCGTGTGGGCCGACGCGGCAACCGCCGGATTGAGAGTGCCGACCTCTTCGTGTCCGACCCTCCGCGCCTCCGCGAGCCCCGTCGCGTGCTGTAAGGATTGCGCCGCGTGGAGGGCTTCGAGTTCGGCGGCGCGGCGCGCGAGGAAAAGATAGCCGCGCTGTTCGAAGCCGGGGTCAACGCCCGTCTCTTCGCGGAAGCGCAGCAGCTTCGCGCGCGAGAGCAGCGAGAGGCGGATGTTGACGCTTGTGCTGAACTGCGCGCGAAAGCCGCCCGTCGCCTTGCCCGTGCTGCCCTCGCCGGGGCGCGCGCCGCGCTCGACAACCAGCACGTCGCGGTAGCCCCGCGCCGCGAGGTGATACGCCACGCTCGCGCCAATCACTCCACCGCCGACGATGACGACTTCAGCCGCACGCATGTTTTTTTTCGTGGACCATCTCCGGCAGCCCCGCTTAGTCTTCGGGCAGTCCGAATTTGCGAGCCAGCACGAGGCTGATCGCGCCCATCAGCGTCGGCTCGTTGAGCGTCGAGGCGACGATGCGCGCCGAAGGCAGACCGCGGCGCACGCTACGCTGGATGGTCTCTTCAAAGAGCGCCGAGACGATGGACCAGGCGCGCGTGATCTGGCCGCCGATGACGACCGACTCAGGGCTCAGCCCAACGATCATGTTCGAGACGCCGACGCCGAGGAAGTGCGCCGTCTCAGTGAGCGAATCAATGGCCGCCTGCTCGCCGCCGAGCGCGCGCTCGACGACTTCGGAGAAACTGATGTGCCGCGCTCCTCCCTCCCCTGCGTCGCCGCCGACGCCCGGCGTCGTCCGCCCCAGATAGCGCGCGACCGTGGCGCGCTCCGACGAGAAGGCTTCCCAGCAGTCGTGGTTGCCGCAGGAGCAGGCGACCGGCGCGTGCTGCCCGACGATCATGTGTCCGAACTCGCCCGCCGCGCCGCGCTCGCCGCGGTAAATCTGCCCGTCGAAGACGATCCCCGTCCCGATGCCTTCGGCGACGAGCACCATGATGAAGTCGCGCGAATCGCCGATCTCCGGGCGACCGAACCAGAGTTCGGCGAGCGCCGCCGCGTTCGCGTCGTTGTCCACGCGCGCGACGAGTCCGGTGGCGCGCTCGATCTCCTCGGCAATCGCCCAGTCGCGCCACTTGAAGAAAGGGATGTAGATGGCGCGGCCCGTGTCCGGGTCAATGAGACCGGGGATGCTCACGCCGACGCCCGCCACCGTCCCCGTCTCGTCGCGCGCCGCGAAGTCGCGCACGCATTCGATGATGCGCGCAGACATCTCGTCGGGCCGCGAGCTGTTCGGCAACTCTTCGCGCAGGATGACGCGCCCCATCAGGTCGCTCGTCGCGATGGTGGTCGAGGACGGCTTGATGTCCACGCCGATGGCGGTCGCCCCGGCGGCGCGCAGGCGCAAAAGCGTCGGCCTGCGCCCGCCCGTCGAAGCGCCCGCGCCGATCTCTTCGATGAGCCCCTCGCTCTTCAGCTCTTCGACGATGGTCGAGACGGTCGAGCGTTGCAGCTCGGTGATACGCGCGATGTCGGCGCGCGAGATGGGCCCGCGGTCGCGGACGTAGTTGAGGACGATCTGCCGGTTGATGTCGCGGATGGTCGAGGAGCGCGCCGTCTGCGCTTTGGTGAGATCAATGCGTCGCATGAAGTCGGTTCGTCGCCCTCTGACCGCTCCGAAGTTGATTCTTTGCTTGCGTGGAGCTGTCGGAGGGGCTGCGGCATTGTACGTATTGCCCTCGTCTCGCGTCCAGCATTTATCGCTCGTGCGCCGCCGGGAGCACGGGCTTCCTCTCCGCTCAAGGCGTGCTGGCTAGCACTCACGACAGTACCGCGAGCGGTCGCGAGCGGGTTGACGTTAATTACGCACATTCGTCGGAACAGATGTTGGACTGCCGCGTGTAGTCGCTCATGCGCGTTTGCTCTATCGCTCGGAAAACAGAAAAAACTTCTCAACGTTTCTTCGGCCAGCCCGGTAGTGATAAGCGAGGAGCCGAGAAGGGTCTGCTGAAAATGCCAAGTGAGGTCGCCGGTATCGCTTGCATGACGGACAAACTGCCGCCGGGCAGTACATTCGAAGACCAGCAGGCGGCCCTCTCGGAGCACATCGAGCGCGCACGCGCGGGCGAGACCATCGCCTTCGAGCAGCTCATGGTCTGCACACAGCACAAGGTCACGGCCACGGCATGGCGCGTGCTCGGCAACCGCGAAGACGCGCGCGATGCCACGCAGGAGGTTTTCCTGCGCGCCTTCAAGTATCTCAAGACCTACCGGGCGGGGCAGGATTTTCACGGCTGGCTTTACCGCATCACCGTCAACGTCTGCCGCGACATGCTGAGGGGGCGCGGCGTGAATCAAGCGCAGACTTCAACAGCCGATGCGGGGCGCGAGCAGTCCATGATTGAGGCGCTCCCCGGCGAGGCCGATACCGCGGAGTCCGCCGTCCTCGCGCAACAGCGCGCCATCGTCGGGCGCGCCATCGAGACGCTGCCCGAGAAGGAGCGCACGGCTCTTGTGCTGCGCGATCTCGAAGGACTCTCGACCGAAGAGGTGGCGCGCGTGATGGGCTCGCGTCCCGCCACGGTTCGGTCGCAGGTGAGCACGGCGCGCTCCAAGGTCAAGGTTTTCTGCGAGCGCTTCCTTCGTGAGAAGCGTCAGGGAGGGGGTGGTTTATGAGCTGCGAAGAGGTCGAAGCGATGCTGTCACTCTATGTCGCGGGCGAAGTCGGGCCGCAGGGCGTGCGCGAACGCGTCGCGGCGCACCTCTCCGTGTGTGAGAGCTGCCGCGCCCTCGCCGCCGAGTGGAAGGCGAGCCGCGACATGTTCCGGCTGCACCAGCCGCCGGAGTTCGACGCGGCCTTCTTCGACGGAATCCGTCGCGACGTGCTGCGGCAGATTTCGGAAGCCCCGCCGCCTTCCCTCCTCGCGCGCCTCCTCGGCCAGCCCTTCGGCCAGCGGGCTCTGGCCTACGCGGCGGTCTTCTCCATGCTCGTCTGCGCTGCGCTTCTCTCCGCGCACTTCCGGCGGCGGGGGCCGACGCCGCCGGTCGGGTCCGTCGTGGAGAACCTCGCAGGCGACTCCGGCGGCGCTCACACAGGTGACCCCCGCAAGCCGGACTCCGAGACCAGCGGGGGCAAAGCGAAGAGGGGCGAAGTGAAGAGGCGAGCGACCCGAACATACGAATCATCTGGTTGTCGCCCCAGACGACCGACCGTGCTTCGTCGAACAAACTCAACCGTTAGCAGTGAAGGGTGCATCATGTCCACAATCAAAAACAGAATTCTTTTCGCCATCGCCATCACGCTCATCCTCGCCCCCGCCGCGGGCGCGCAGCAGCCGGCGCAGCCGGCCCCCGCGCAGGGCGACAATTACGTCTCCGAAAAAGGCTTCCGCAGCCGCGTCTTCGAGATCAGGCACCGCGACCCGATTAATCTCGTCCGCGTGCTGTCGCCGCTCGGCAGCGGCTTCAAGGGCGCGGTGATGAGTCCAAATGAACCCTTCCAGACTATCACCGTCCGCGACTTCCCCGAAAACATCGCCGCCATCGAGGAGGCCATCAAGCGGCTCGACGTGCCCGAGCCCGCGCGGCCCGGGATTGATTTCCACGTCCACATCCTCGTCGCGACCAACAAACCCACATACACTCCTCCGGACGAGTACCCTGAGGAACTGAGCGCCGTCATCAAACAACTCAAGTCGACGATCAACTATAAGTATTACCACCTGATGACTTCGCAGGTGCTCCGCGCCAAGGATCAGGGGATGCGTCAGGTCAGCGTCAAGGGCGTCTCGGAGCTGAAGCTGCGCGCCGACACGGAAGCCAGCAAGAATCCGATCTTCTACGACTTCCGCTTCGAGAACATCGTCCTCGACGCGCCCGCTTCGGGGGCCGCGAAAATCCAGATTGGGCAGTTCAGCTTCTCGATGAAAGTGCCGCTCATCGTCAGCACCGGGGGAGGTCTCCAGTATCAGGACATCGGCTTCAGCACCCCCGTCAACCTGCGCGAGGGCGAGAAGGTCGTCGTCGGCACGACCAGCATGGAGGATAAGGGGATCGTCGTGGTTCTGACCGGCAGCATCACGAAGTAATCGGCGTCCGCAATCGGCGACAAAGAGAAGCCCGCGTCCTTTGACGGACGCGGGCTTCTCTTTCGTGGAGCTTTGTGAAGGGTGCGTGCTTCGACCTTCCTCGCGTGATGGCCTTTTGATTATTGGCCCTACTGCTTACTGGAGTATCGGGTGGCTGCCGCCGCGGCTGTGATCGGCGGTCTTCGAGTAGAGCCGACGGTCGTTGTGGTAGAGCACGATGTGCTCGCCCTCGTAACGCGCGACGTTGGCGATGCGTTGCCAGCTGCGCTCGTGTTCGGCGATGACAAAGGCGCAGCCCTGCGTCGAGAGCACCAGCCCGGCGGCGTAGACGTAGCCGCCCTGATCGTAGACGCTCCCGGCGTACTGCGCCGCGCCGAGCGCGATGTCGGGCGAGTAAGCGCCGGCACTGTCGCGCGTCCGGTCGGCGCGCGCGATGAAGATCGTGTAGTCGGAGTGGTTCAGCCGCGCGCCGTAGCCGTGGCGTCGCGCCACCGCGAACAGTTCCCCGAGCCCACGATCAATCGCGCCGAGCGCCGCCGGGTTCGGCCTCCCGACCGACACCACCCGAGCGCCGCCGGGCGTCGTCGCCTCAAAGTTGAACCTGTCCCCCGAATACTGCTCGGCGCGCGCCACCAGCCCCGAGTCAGTCCGTCCGACCTGACGCGTCTCAACGCGCGCGGCCTGACGCGCTTCGCCGCGTCGCCTCTGCGCCGTGGCGGTCGGCCCCGCAGCGCTCGCCGCGACGAGCGCCAGACACAAGGTCAGAAGCGTCAGCGCGGCGCGGGCCGTCCTCCGCAGATTCGTTCTCATCACTTCCCCCATCCGAAAAAGAGAAACGCAGGCGCGTTCAGGTTCAGCTCCGAGGCTTCCTGCGGCGCACCTGCGTCTTTGAAATCCGACGTTTGAGATCAAGTCCGCGAACCTGCCTGCCCGCTCCGGCCCTCAAGTCGAGGGCGTTCGCGGCGTTTCGCAGGAGCGCGGCTAGGGCTTTCCCCGGCGGTTGTCATTGCCCCCACGGTTGGTGTCACGGGGCGGCGGTGGCGGCTTCTCGGGCTTCTCCACCTTCTTCTCGTCCTTCGGCGGCGGCGGCTTTTGATCTTTCTTCTGCGGCTCAAAAGCCATCGCGCTGGCCGTGAGCACGAAGAGGGCGATTGCCGTCGCTAGTATTTGCTTGAGGTATTTCATCTTTACTTCTCAGTCCTCCTCATGTCCGTCTTCAACGCCGCGCATGGGAGGGAGGAGGGAGAGACGCGCGAGTCTCGCCCGAGAAACTGCAAGATAGGTGCCACGCCGTGTGTGCCGGACTTCAGACCTCTTTTCAAACAAAGTCGGCGTTTGAGGCTCTCGGCCCGCACCGTTTCAGACAACCCCGACACGGTATCGTGTAGATACCGTCGGGGGTGCCAATGCCCCGTTTTTCACCGTCTTACGACGATTCTCATGCTGCTCACGTTGCCCCCGGCGTCGAAGGCGCGCAGAGAAATCGTGTGCTCGCCCGCGCCCGCAAGCGGCACTTCGAGCTGGTAGGCTTCGCGCGGGCTGTCGGCGATGCCGTCCTCGGGGAAGACCGCGCGCCACTCTCCACTGTCCACGCTCACGTCGGCGCGCTTGATCATCCCACCCGCGTCACCGATCTCAAAGCGCACGCGCGCGCGCCCGTCCGAAAGCGTCTGCGCCTCGCCCGCAACGCGCACCGTGGGCGGGGTGCTGTCCACCTCCACCGGCTCGCTGATGCGCTGGCCCGTGAGCGCTTGGCCGAGCGCGTTCTGCGGCGCGTCCGAGGCGACGATGCGGAAGACGTAGCGCCCGTCGCCGAGCGACGCCCCGTCAACCGAGTAGAAATTGTCGCGCAGGTCTTCCTTCAGAAGACGGAAGGTGTTCTCGCTCGCGGCACGGTAGTAGACCGAGTATTCGAGCTGGTCGCCGTTGCGGTCTTCGGCCTGCCACTGGAGCGAGATGGCCCCGCGCTGGAAGGCGCGGCGGGGCGGAATCTGAACGGGCGCGCCGACAAGCGTCGGGTCGAGGCCCGCAGCTTCGAGGTTCGGATCGATAGGAATCTGCACCGCCGACTGCAAGGCGATGCCGACGGGGAGAATCTGGATCGTCAGAATCTCGGGCGCGACGTTGCGCGGCAGGTAGGCGAGGCTCACGTCCTCGACGCGGGACTCCGCGCCGCCGCCAGCGCCCGAGCGCAGCACCGCGCGCCACTGGATGAAGCGAGCGCGCGGGCTCGCGATGGCTGCCCCCGCCGGGTCTTTGTAGGGCACGCTCCAATCGCTCCACGTCACGTCAGGCCGCTCGGTGTTCCCCGTCCGCGTCTGCAACTCGACCTGCCCGCGCCCGCGCCACCAGATGCGCCCCCACGAGGCGACAAAACGCGCGTCGCGCACCGCCGACTCGTAAGTCCCCTCGCCCACCGGGTCGGCGGCGAAGCGGAAGAGTTTCCCCTGATTCGACGAGGCGGCAAAGACGTCCCCGCCTCTCACGAGGAGCGACGAAATCTGATCCTCGCTCGACTGCACGAGCAGCGTGTCGCGCCCGTCATCAGTCACCGAATAGATGCGTCCCTTGTCACTCGTGCCGACGAGCACGCTCCCGCCCTGCGGCGCGGCGGCAACCGAAAAAGCCGTGACCGCGGTCGAACTCCACAGGATATCCGTCCCCCCGTCGGGCATGATGCGGAAGACTGCGCTGCGCGCGTTCTGGAGTTCGTTGCGGCTGCGCGTCTGTGCCGCCTGCTGCCCGCCGAACTGCGCGACCTGAGCCCCGCTCTCGTCAATGGTCGTGACCGTGCCCGTCACGGTGCCGCCCGACGCGCCGCCCGCACCTTGCGGCGTCGAAGGAGTGTTGCCAGCCGGGCGCGGCCCCGATGCCGCGTCGCTCAAGGCCAGCGCGTACAGGCTCCCGTCCGCCGCCAGCGCCAGCGAGTGGACTTCCCTGAGCGGCGAGTCGAAGAGCGCGAACGCCTTGCCTTCCGTCGAGACGCGCAGGACGAGTCCGCCGGGGTCTGTCCCCGCGATTAAGTTTCCCTGCCTGTCGGCCACAAGCGAGATGATGTGCGTCTCGTTGGTATCTATGAGGAGAGACGTCTCCGGCTTCGCGCCCGCCGCGCGCACGCGGTAGAGCTTGCCCGTATCACCCGTGCCGACGGCGAGCGCGCCGTCACCCAGTACGGCGAGCGACCAGATGTACCTGTCCGGCGGGTCGAAGAAGACCTCGGCGCGCCCGTCCGCCCCGACGCGGTAGACCTTCCCGTCCGGCGACGTGCCGGCATAGAGCGCGCCGTCGCGGCCCATGACGAGCGCCGTCACGTCCAGCTCGGCGGCGTCGTAGAGCAGCGCGCCGCGCCCGTCCGCGCCGACGCGGAAGATGCGCCCGTCGTGCCCCGTCCCGAGATACACGACGCCCGCCGCATCCACCGTGCTCGACCAGACGTAAGCCTGCTCGGTGTCGAAGAGCTGAGTGAAACGCGGCGCGAGCATGAGCGCCCCCGTGTCCGTCACCGAGACGCCGCGCGCCTCGCCGTTCAAAAGCTCGGCGCGCGAACTGGTCTCCCACACGACGGGGCCGCCCGCGTGAACATGCGACGCGGCGAAGAGAAGCAACAACAACACCGGGAGGAATATTTGAGCAGTACGAAGAGCGAGTTTTTTGTTCGTCATCAAATCAAGGGAATCGTTTTCAAGATGGTCAGGGTCGGCGAAAAGACTTTTACTGACGATGTCTTTTCCCCAATCCGGCTTTTGTGTGTGCCGGACTGTTTGAATCATAACTCTTCAAGAACAGTACCGCGAGCGGTAGCGAGCAGGTGTCGCTTTGCGCAGCATTGAGGCTCCCTCCGTCAAAGCAGACCCGCTGGCAACCGCTCGCGGTACTGATTGCGTTTATCCGCTCTCCACCATTCACACCACTGTTTCGGAGCGTCTCGGGGCCGACTCGCGGCACTCTTCACGTTCCGACGTAACGCGCGTAGAGCGAGCGGGCGAGCACCGCGTCATCCGTGCCGCGGATGATGGCGCGCGCGTCCTCGAAGACCGTCAGCTCGTATGGCCCCGCGCGCAAGCGCAACAGGTACTCGTTGACTTTAACCTCGCCCGCC
This sequence comes from Acidobacteriota bacterium, assembly GCA_020199995.1. Classification (GTDB taxonomy): domain Bacteria; phylum Acidobacteriota; class Blastocatellia; order Pyrinomonadales; family Pyrinomonadaceae; genus JAIVJM01. The sequence continues at coordinate 13,872 of JAIVJM010000222.1, forward strand.
GCTTTCAACCGCTCGGCCAGCGCTTCTAAATCCACGCGCGCCGCCCGTCCCGGCGTGACCTGCACGGCGTCGCGCCCGCACAGGACAATCGCCATCTCGCCCGACTCCGCTTCGAGCGCGTCGAAGCGCCCGAGCACACACGCGGGGCAGTCCGGCGCGCGCTCTTTGAGTGCGATGCGCCGCCACTGGTTGCGCCACACATCGAACTGCATCAGCGAGTTGTGCAGTTCTTCCGTCTTGCCCGCGAGGAGCTTCAAAGCCTCGGAAGTCTGCACGGCGGCGACGACGGCGATGATGGGCATGATGACGCCCGCCGTCTCGCACGTCGGGGCGCTCGCCGCCGCGGGCGGTTCGGGGAAGACGCAGCGCAGGCAGGGACTCGCGTGCGGCCTGATGGTCAACGTCACGCCGTAGGAGCCGACCGCCGCGCCGTAGACCCAGTTGACGCCGTGCTTGACGCACGCCTCGTTCAAAAGGAACCGCGTCGCGAAGTTGTCCGTCCCGTCCAGCACCACGTCGCAGCCCTCGATCAAACGCTCGACATTCGAGTGGTTGACATCCGCGACCAAACCCTCGCACTCGACGTCCGAGTTGATCTCAGCGACGCGGCGCGCGGCGGCCACGGCTTTGGGCACGCGCTCGCGCGCGTCGCGCTCCGTGAACATCGTCTGCCGTTGCAGGTTCGACTCTTCGACGAAGTCCCTGTCCACGATGCGCAGGCGACCGACCCCGGCCCGCGCCAGCGTCTCGACCTGCGCCGAGCCTAAAGCGCCGCAACCCAGCACGAGCGCCCGCGACGCGCGAAGCCTCCGCTGCCCCGCCTCGCTGATGCCCTCGAAAAGAATCTGCCTGCTGTATCGTTCCATGATTGCTTAGAGACTGGAGACTGGAGGCTGAAGACTGGTTGTCTGATGCGTGATCCTTGATCTGAGATTTTGAGAATTTAGCTTCGACAGTTTTGATTGCCTCGCGTTTTCTCCAGCCGTTCAGCCTCTAGCCTCCAGCCCCTTTTCCGCCGCCGCGAGCATAACTTCGAGGGGAGCTTTCTTTCCCGTCCACAGCTCGAACTGCGCCGCCGCCTGCGCGATGAGCATCGGCAGGCCGCCGATGGTCACGCACCCGGCCTCGCGCGCCTCGCGCAGCAGACGCGTCTCGGTCGGATTGTAAACGAGGTCGTAGACGACGCGCGCCCCCCGGAGCTGCGCGGTGGTCGCGGGCGTCTCCTGCTCGCGCGGCCCACGCGAGCCGAGGGGCGTCGCGTTGATGACCAGATCATAACTTTCAAAACTCGCGTCGCCGAGCTGATTGACACTCGCGCCGAACTTCCCGGCCAACACTTGCGCACGCGCCGCGTCACGCGCGAAAAGGGTCGTCCGCGCGCCGCTCGCGCTCAAGCCCCACAAAAGCGCACGCGCCGCGCCGCCCGCCCCGATGAGAGCCGCGCGCGCGCGCGGGAGTTCGATGACCCCCGACAGTGGCCGAATCGAAGCGGCAGCGTCCGTGTTATAGCCGTGGAGTTCGCCGCCTTCGACGACGACGGTATTGACCGCTCCGATCTCGCCGGCAGTCGGCTCGACGTGGTCGAGGTACTCCATAACCGCGCTCTTGTGCGGCGCGGTCACGCTCAAACCCCGCAGATTCCACCCCAGCTCGCGCGTGCGCGGGTGCGCCATGCGACGCACGAACGCACCGACATCCCCCACGTCGAAGGGCGCGTACACGGCGTCCAGGCCGAGCGCGTCGAAGGCCGCGTTGTGGATGTGCGGCGAGAGCGAGTGCGAGACGGGGCGACCGACGAGGCCCGTGATCTGCGTCCGCTCGTCGAGAGCCTGCACGCGGTAGAGCTGGCGCAAATCACTCGCGTCGAGCTGTCCGGGGGCCGTCGCCTGCGCGGCGTCGAGCGCCCCGTAGGTGAGGAAACTGCCGCGCGCGGGGCCGAGTAGGCGCGTCATGATTCCGGCCTCGCCCATCGCGACGGCGATCAACGCGCGCCCCTCGCGCCGCGCGCGCTCTATCAGTCCGAAGACCTCCAGACAGTCAGTCGCCTCGTCGGCCCGCACGGCGATTTTCAAAATCGCGGCTGAAGTCTCCGCCATCCTCTCGTAGATTCTTTCGAGGCCGGCGGGCACGCCCGCGAAATCATGTTGAGAGCAGATGATTCTGGAGCGCCCGAACACTTCGAGGAGTCGCGGGCCAAACGCCGATTCGAGCAGTTCGAGCTCGATGTCAACGAAGTCGAGGTCTTCTCTTAACGCGCCGCGCGCGCCTTGAAAACGGTTCAGCCAGAAGGAGGCCCGCTCTTCGCAGCCGAGAGAGCGCCCGCCACCCTGCCCCGCCGGGCGGAGAGTGTAGATGAAGGGTTGCGTGTACGCCGGTCGCAGCGCGCCCAACTCAAGCAGCGCCGCTTCGAGTTGATGCTCTTCGAGACAGTCTAAACGCAGCTCGATGATGTCCGCGAACTCCGCGGCGCGCGCCAGCGCCCCACGCAACTCGCCCGCGCGCCGCGCGCAGACGGGGACACAGACGCGGCCTTTGTTCTGAATCTTCGACATGGGAGCTTCTGATGATTAACTATACACCGTGAGGTCTGGACGTTTAAGCGTCTTCCGCAGTCCGCTTGGAGGGCGCGGTGAGGTGGCGCGTGGTGCTTTCGGTGACGCTGGCGGGCGGGGATTTGATCTCGCTCGTGTCGGCGACGGCGCGAAGTCCGCGCGCGTGCGAAGCGTGTAGGGCAGAAGCGCCGCGGACATCCTCGAAGGGCGCAAGCGCTGCTTGCGTGCCGCGCGAACGGATGATCTGGCCCACGCCTTCGCCGACGCAGGTCAGCGCGGGGATGATGAACCAGACCCAGAGCATGAACGCGCCTTTCATGTAGAAGAGGCCGAGCATGAAGATAATCAGAAAGGCGATGCCGCAGAAGACGTTTTCGAGCCCCTTTTCGAGCGTCGGCGGCTGCTTGAATTTATACTTGCGCTCCTTCCTTCCCTTCTTCTCCAGTTCCTCGACTTCGAGCACGCCGAACGCACCCTCGGGCATGCGTCCCGTCAACGCCTGCGGAACGAGGTGGATGTCGGCCCCACACGCGCGGCAGAACTTCGCGTCCTCAAGATTGTGGACTCCGCATTTCGGGCAGTACATCTGAGCGTGTTCTCCAACGGCGTCTTTCGCCACTGCTCACGCCCGGCGCGTGAATCAAGAGAAGCGTTCGGGATCCACGTCCTTCGGCTGACGTTCGACGGGAACCCCGAGATGGCGCGTCGTCCCCTCGGTGACGCTCGGCGGCTTGATCATCTCGCCCGTGTTGCGCGAGGGCAGTTCGCGCGCGCGCGGAAGCGCGGGCACAGCACCCTGCGCCGGGACGAAGGAAGGGGGCGCGTGCCTCTGCCGGTCTTCCTTCACGCGCATGTACTCGGCGACGCCGTTACCCAGCATGGCGAAGGCCGGGATGAACATCCAGAACCACCAATTGCCGTCGCCGCGAGCCCAGAAGGCGACGGCCAAGGCGACGAGGATGAACGCGACGCCCATGAAGGCCGAGCGCACGGCCTTTTCGAGACTTGGCGGACGCCCAAGCCGGTCGCGGCGCGGTTGGTGCTTCTCGCCTTCGGCGGCGGCCAGCCTCTCTGAAAGCTGCCCGTACACCGCGTCCGGCACCAGACCGATGTCCGCTCCGCACGAGCGACAGAACTTCGCGTCGTCGCCGTTATGAACCGCGCATCTCGGACAGTACATCTGGACTCCTCCTTTGAGAGGGAAATGATGAATGATGAGTGATGGATGATGAATTAAAACCAACTTGCCTTTAATTCATCATCCATCACTCATCATTCATCATTTCCTTCCGCGCATGCTTATACGCGGCTTCGCGTGCCGCGGTTCTCTGCCTGACGGCTTCGTAGAGGATGACTCCGGCTGCGACCGATACGTTGAGTGATTCGATCTTCCCGAGCTGGGGGATGCTGACCAGCACGTCGCAGTGCTCGCGCACGAGGCGGCGCAGGCCCTCGCCCTCGCCGCCCAGCAGGAGCGCGCTCGGCTGCGTCCAGTCCCAGCCCGTGTAGACCGTGCGCGCCTCCGACGACGTGCCGATTGTCCATACGCCGCGACCTTTCAGCTCCTCGACCAGCCGCACAACGTTTGCGGCCCGCGCGACGGGCACGTACTCGAGGGCTCCCGCCGCCGCTTTCGCCACCGTCTCGGTGAGGCCCGCGGCGCGTCGTTCGGGGACGAAGATGCCGTGCGCCCCGGCGCACTCCGCCGTCCTGATGATCGCGCCGAGGTTGCGCGGGTCTTCCACGCCGTCGAGGACGAGCGCGAGCGGCGGGTCAGGGGTTCCGACGCGCGCCGCGAGGGCGTCGAGCAATTCGTCAGTCTGACGGTAGCGCGCCGCCGCGACCGTGGCGACGACGCCCTGATGATTCGCGCCCAAGACCACGCGTTGCAGCTCCGTGCGCGGCACGCGCCTGACGGGAACGCCCGCCCCCCGCGCCAGCTCGACGATCTCGTGGAGCCGCGATTCATGCACGCCCTCCGCGATTGTGATGCGCTCGACGGGGCGGAGGCCCGCGCGCAACATTTCGAGCACCGGCTGGACGCCGAAGACGTGCGCGCCGTCCGACTCCGACAACCCCGGCGCGCCTTCGCGCCCCGACGACTGAACGCGCCGCGGCGAATCTTCGCGCCTCGACTGGTCTGCGTGTTTCGACTGGTCTGCATGTTTCGATGACTGGGCGGGCCTCGACCGGGCGGCTTTCGACTGGACGGCCTTCGACGGCGCTCGCTCGCGAACTGTCTCGCTCTCCCCGCGCTCTGGCCTCTGCCACCCCCCGACGCGCGTTGAGTCTCGCCCGTCTCTTCCGCCGGAAGACTCTTTCTCGCGTCTGGAACGAACGCCGCGTGCGTCGCCGCCAGTGGGCTGCGTATTGTTGTGACTCCGCCGGTGCTTCATTTGAGGTTCGTGTTTTCCCTTCGCGCGAGATGGCTCCGCAGACGCGCGTAACGCATGAACTGCATCTCGTTGCTGCCAGTCGTCGCCGCCTCGATGCTCAGGCGGCCCGGCCTGCTCCGCCTGAGGCCGAGCGATTCGGTGCGCTCGGCGGGCGGCCAGACCGCCGCGAGCAGTTGACGCACGCGCACGTATCCGTCGTCGAACTCGGCTCCCGTGGCGCGCGCGCGCAACATCTCGACGAGCGTCTTGAAGTTGTCGCGCGCCAGCAGGCCCTTGCGCTCGTCCAGACACGAGTAGTCGAAATTCTCGGCCATGATGCGCCAGCCCGCTCCTTCGGCGTCCGACGA
>JAIVJM010000166.1 GCA_020199995.1 Acidobacteriota bacterium
ATTCTCTATGTCCCTGACCTGGCTGGATGGCTTGCCGATCTCGAATTGATGAATGCGTCTCTATCAGGCGGGGCAGATTTAGTAAGCCTTGAGCCCGAGATCCGTAGAGTTAAAGATGGGTGAGTTGGGGCGCCAATCGACATGACAGTTGAAATTACCCCCGACCACATGACGCAGGAACATTCCTTTAAATTTGAGTTGGATCAGTCGTATCTGAGAGACCTTATTGCAAGTTGTCGCGCGCTGTTGGTGAAATATCCTGTCAAAGGTAAGCCCGATGTCTATGAGCGAATCCGAACAAAGCCTTGCAGCTGACGGATGTCTCCTCCTTAAAATAGGTATTGGAAAGGCAGGGTTATTATCCTGCTGGAGACATCTGCTTCAACTTAACCGTTAGCCGGACTGAGGTGCTGGTCAGCGGCGGACACATGCTAACATCACGATTTTTAGAAGAGTCGATCCGGAGGATTACATGCCTACCGTGGTGCTTCTTGTTCTCGCGTTCGCATTCCTGGGACTAGCCACGACCGCGTCGGCCCAGACGCCCGGAGCATTCCGCGCCTGCGATCCGTCGGGACAAGAGCTCCCGCGATTGTCTTTGCTCTCGATCCAGACGGGGCATCTGCCGCCGGGCAAATCTACTTGTCTTGGGTTGACGCTCCAGCGAGGAGAGTTTATCCGTATCTCAATAGACACAGACGCGGGCTTTCTCAGGGCCCGCATCCTGAGTCCGGGGCACAACCCGCTCCAGGTCACTTGGATCTGGTCGTTCTTCCCGTCGCTGCCCCTCGTGATTGAAGCGCCTGAATCGGGTCTCTACGTCGTCGAGTTGAGTGTCCCCTCGCGGGTTCCGTTTAAGGAAGTGCCGACTTACAAGGTGCAGATGCTGGACCGGCAACCAGCAGCGGCCCGAGCGGCACATGGAAAAAACGTGCGTCGGGATTCACGGGTGGCGTGGTTGCGCGACTTTGCTCAGCGTGTGCGGTCCATCGCTCCCTCCGATACAGATTTTGGCGACTTGGAATTCCTGCGTGAAGTTCTGCACGGCACGCGTGTGGTGCTGCTCGGCGAGGGTGATCACGGTGGTGGTTCCGATGTGCTGGCGAAGACTCGGCTGACCAAGTTTTTGCACGAACGGATGGGATTCGACGTCGTTGCGTTCGAAGCCGGCATCCACTCAACTACTGCCGCCTGGCGTGCGCTGCAGACCGAGAGCGACCCCCGAGACGCTCTCCTGAAGGGCGTGTTTGGGATATTGGGACGATCCGCGCAGGCCGAGTCGCTGATTCAGTACTTATTCGCACGCGCACGCACAGTTCGGCCGCTCGAAGTGGCCGGGTTTGATAGCCAGTTCACCGGAACGGCTGCGAAAACATTGTTGCCCGAGTTGCAGGAATTCCTCAGTAAGCGAGGTATCAGTAGTCCTTTCACCGACAGCCAAGCTATGCCGACCAGGGCGCTTGCGGGCACTATCGAGGGTCAGTTTGCACAGGATCGAAGCACGCTGCCGTCACTCGCCGAGCAAGCGCAAGCAGTCGAAGCCTTGCATGCGACGGCGCTCGAAATTGAGCGCCGCGCCCCAGATCGTGAGGGGGCTTTCTGGGCGCAGGTACTGCGCAGCACAGCAGTTCAGATTGCTCTGCTCTTGGACAACCTTCGTAGCAACAGCAACCGTGAATACGTGAGTGGGCGGGATCGCCAGATGGCAGAAAACTTGAACTGGCTAGTGAACACGAGATATACCGGCCGCAAGGTCATCGTGTGGGCGCACACGTCGCACGTGATGCGCAACCCGGAGACGACCAGCCACGGAAGGGTCGCCGGCTATTCCATGGGGCACGGCGTGTGGCAAGCTCTCGGTAATGAGAGCTTTGCCATCGGCTTAACGTCGTACAACGGCACGACGCACTGGCTGACGCAGCCGGACGGTTACGACCAGGATGTCATCCCCGGCCAACATTCGCTCTCCGAGTTCGAGACGATGATGGATGCAGCCGGGCACCAGATGGCGTTCGTCAATCTACGGGCAGCACGGGCGCGCGGCGACTGGCTGGGTGGGCGTTTCGTCGCGAGTGCGCTCTACCTCATGCCAGAAGAGGCAGAGTGGAGCAAGGCTCTGGACGCGTTGTTCTTCATCCGGACGCAGGAGCCGCGCCGAAGAGCGAGATAGGCATGGAATCGGTGAGCGGGATCGAGGTGCGATATGGCTGCGCAGGAAACTGGCTAACTATCAAACTCCCGATCGCGGCAATGGCAGTCTTCATTTGTGCGCAGAGTGCTTTGATCATCAACACAGAAGAGTTGATGACCACGCGGTCAGTGGTCAATGGCACACTTCCTTGACGGCTGCAAGTCGCTTCTCGAGCGTGTCACGACGGACTGAGTGATGCTCATGAAAGAACTTCAGGAGCGTGGTGCGCTTGAGCCCCTCAGTCGCTCCAGCGCTGGCCAGCGCAAGAGGAAGTCGCACACCAACTCCGTGCGAATATCCGGAAACCAGGTCAATACCTGAGGAAAGTAACACTTCAGGAGCGAAGTCAGGCGATTACTGATGCGGGTGCGATCGCCCACCAGCCGGCGTCGATGCTCCACGAGATAGCGTAAGGTGCGGGTCTTGTCATCATCAGGATGCCAGGCCTTGAGCCGGTCGCCATGCTGCATCAGCAACTCCGCTACATACGCGGCGTCGGTCGGATCATCCTTGGCGCGTGACGGTGAAAACGCTTGGCGATACTTCGCTAGGA
>JAIVJM010000047.1 GCA_020199995.1 Acidobacteriota bacterium
TGTCGAGGTCGGTCACACGACTTTGATCTCGGGAAGCGGCCGGCTGGCTATTGGGAAAGGGCCGGTGCGAACGGGCGTCACTGCAATCTTGCCGCGCGGGAAAAAATCATTCGACCCGGTCTTCGCCGCGTGGTTTCCCCTTAACGGCAACGGGGAGATGACCGGCACGACGTGGATTCGGGAATCCGGCTTTCTTGAGGGGCCGATCCTCATCACCAATACTCACAGCGTCGGCGTCGTGCGGGACGCGACCATCGACTGGGAAATTAAGAATGGCCGCAAGTTTCTTTTTACGTACCCGATAGTGGCGGAAACTTATGATGGCGTGCTCAACGACATCAACGGGTTTCACGTCAAGCCGCAGCATGTCTTCGCCGCTCTCGATGGCGCGAGTGGCGGGCGTGTCGCCGAGGGGAATGTTGGCGGCGGAACGGGGATGCTCTGCAACGGGTTCAAGGGCGGCATCGGCACTTCGTCGCGTGTGATGGCAGGCGAGTTCGGCGGCTATACGGTGGGAGTGCTGGTTCAATGTAACTACGGAAGCCGACGCGGTCTGCGAATTGCCGGCGTCCCGGTAGGTCAGGAGTTTCCGACGCCCATGATCTGCGTGACAGGTTCAGAAGTTCCCTCCCAAGAGTTCCTGCGTGACATGCCTCGCTGCGAACAGTCCGGCGCGTTCGTGGAGCGCCCGCACCCTGAGCTAGGCTCAATCATCATTGTGGTGGCAACGGACGCACCCTTACTGCCGCATCAACTTGATCGGTTGGTCAAGCGCGCCGCGCTGGGTCTTGGACGTGAAGGGAGCATCGCCAGCAATTTTTCCGGCGACATCTTTGTCGCGTTCTCTACAGCCAACGCCGGTGCGGCAGCAGAAAAGGGCACCGTTTCGCTTACCATGTTACCGAACGAACGACTCGACCCCCTTTTCGCTGCTACCGTTCAGGCAACTGAAGAGGCTGTGACAAACGCCATGCTGGCTGCGGAAACGATGACCGGAGCCGACGACGTGCGAGCATACGCAATCCCTCATGACCGTCTCCGCGAAATTATGCGTAAGTACAACCGTCCAGGATCGCCCGTGGGGACGCGGCAATGAAATCACCACTTTAAGCACGGCATAACAACTCGCCCAACCCGACTTGACAGAATCCTTCACCGTTGACACCCCGCCCCCTCTCAAATATCTTCCCCCTAAACGGCAGTACCCGTCACACAATTAATCCGAAGTGCGAGATATTTGAGAGGGGGCGGGGTGTCAACGGTTTGTTATACAGGGCGAATGAAACTTGCCTCAAAGGCGGATTTGTCATTAAGCTACGCGCACGACGGTGAAGGGAAGACTACCGAAGAAAAGCAGTAAGAAGAGAGGCGACAGTAAGTGAAAAAACTACAGACCGGCTTCACGTTCGACCCGCACGCCGGCGCCACCTACAGCTTCGAGCACATGCGGCTCGCGGAAGCCGAGGAGAGGGCGCGCGCGACGGAGGCCCCGCACATCGTCGAGGCGATCAACTGGACGACGTCGGAGGGGGGCGCGGTGCATTACAACCGCTACTTCGCGCACGACTTCGACGAGGCCATCGGGCTCGCCGTCCGCCTCCGCATCGGCTTCGAGGAGGGCGTCGAGGAGGTGGTCGCCATACGCCCGGCCACCGCGGCCGAGGCTTCCGCCGGAAGCAAAGCCTCCGCGCACTTCCTCGAGCTGATGCCGCTCGCCGTCTCCAGCATCGATCGCCCGGAAGGCGTAGCGGAGGAAGGCGCCTTAGAGGCACGAGCAGCCGGCCGTGGGGGAGCCGAGGTGGAAAAGAAGGCGCGCCGTTCACGGGGCGGTGCCCGCGGCACCGCCGCGAGGGCCATCGACAGGGGGGCGGATACCGCCGGGGATCTCGGAGACAGGGCGGCCGACTTGGCGAACTCTGCCGTCGAAGTGACCGCCGGCGCGGTCAAGCGCGTCAGCTCGGCCGCGGGCGAAGTGCTCAAGCGTGTGGGCGAACCGATCAAGCGCGCGACGAAGGCGGCGCCGGGAAGAGGGCGAGCCGGACGTGACAAGCAGGGGAGACTCAGGCGGAAGGCGAGTAAAAAAGGCGGGAAGAAATGAGCGGGAGAGTGAGAGGGGGCGTAATGTTCTACCATTCGACGAGAGTGCTGTCGTCAGGCCTTTTGCTCCTCGCCCTCTGTCTGGCGTCAGTCTCGGCCGCGCGCGGCCAGGTGATCCGGAGTCGGCGCGGGCAGGGGCCGAGGGTGGGCCGCGTCGTCCTCCCCACGCCCCCCTTTAACCCGAACGCGGGAATCTTGAGCGGCCCGCGCGCAGGAGGGAAGCCTTCTTCCAATGCCGGGGCGCGACGCCCGGTCGGCCGCCGGGCCCGTGCGAAGACTCGCAAGCCCCAACCCGGGACGCCGAGCAGGCGGCGGGCGCGGCGCGGACGGCGGAGGTAGAAAAGCGGGAGAGGCGCCAGCCTTGAGGGCCGGCATCGGGCGTCTTCCGGGGCGTCGATTTATACGGCTAATAAGCGTTAGGCACTCCGCTATTTCCAAGTAAAATATGTTCTGAACGGCAGTGTTGACGGGTCCTTTAGTGGAAGGCATAGCTCCTGCTATCCGCCTAGAATTTAACGTCCCTGCAGGTGTCTTCCGCCCATGTGAAGCTCTTTCAGCATAAGTGGCTGGAAACACCGGCACCTTTTGCCGAGCAACTTGCCGATGCATACTCCAGCGCTCCGGGCAGTAGCTGATTAGAGGACGGTTATCATCTGATATTCGAAAGGATGGAGAAGTCATGAGCCTGCCTCGTTTCGTGCTCGTCGCGACGGCGCTCTTTCTGCACTTATGTTTGCCGGTGCATGCCGCCCTCAATACTCTGGGGGGGACCGGCGGCCAAGCACGCAAACCTAACTTCTCCACGCCGGAGCAGCTCCAGGAAGATATTAACGCGTCCCCCTGCAAGGGGAACTCGGAGCGTCTGAAGGCCTTCGGGTAATTTGTGAGGTGCTTGTAAATCGTTGATAGGGAAGAAGGCGGCGGTCGGAATCGAACCGACGAATAAAGGTTTTGCAGACCTCTGCCTTACCACTTGGCTACGCCGCCGTAAAAAGGTTGAAGTCGGAACGCTGAGCGCGGAACTAAAAGCGTTTTCAGTTCGTCGTTCTGCGTTCCGACTTCAGCACTTCAAAGCGGGAGACGAGATTTGAACTCGCGACTTCGACCTTGGCAAGGTCGCACTCTACCACTGAGTTACTCCCGCGGGCGTGGAGAAATTTTACAGATTCGGTCGTGCTTGTCAAGCGGACGCTCAAACGAGCGGGAAGTGAAGGCTCGAAGAGTGGTGTGTGGAGGCCGGATTGTATGGACGTGGGCATTTCGGGGCGCGCCGGAGGCTCCGCGTCGGAGGCTCTCCGGGGTGTGGTAGAGGGGCCGCGTTCAGTTCCGCTCGGGCTGTCTTCCGTCGAACGACTCTCTGAACTAGTACCTACCCACTAGCTTCGACGGAGAATCACGTGTGAATTGACACGAGGGCGTTGATGGAGGACACTCTCGACGCCGTCGTTTCCGCCGGTAACACTTTTTCATCAACGACATAACGCCTGTTCTGTGGAGGAACTCTGTCTGCCATGAATTCTAAACGCAGGGATCATCTCTCGAAGCTCCGAAATTACAGCTGCATCGTCGTCGTCTCTCTCTTCGTCCTGCTCTCGGCGGGCGGCGCGTTGACAGCGCAGACTTACCAGAAGCCCCCGCAGGCGGTGCTCGACGTGCTGGGCGCGCCCGTCCCGCCCGGGGCTTCGCATCAACCCGAGCACGTCGGGGCCGCACCTCGCGGGGACTTACATCGCGCTCACGCTGAAGAGAATTTCCGACGGCGCGGAGACGAAGATCGCTCTGCCGCAGGGCGCGAAGGCCGGCGCGCCCGCGTGGAGCGCAGACGGGAAACGCTTCGCCTTCACGAACACGACCGCAGGCGGCATCGAACTCTGGGCGGGTGAGGCCGCGTCGGGGCGCGTGCGAAAACTGGAAGGCGTCGCGGTCAACGCGGTCTACGGCGCGCCCGTCCAGTGGATGCCGGACAACCGCACGCTCCTCGTGCGGACGGTTCCCACAAAGCGGGGCGCGCCGCCCGTCGAGCCGATTGTCCCGAAGTCGCCGAACATTCAGGAGAGCACGGGCAAGACGGGCCCGGTTCGCACCTTTCAAGACCTCCTCGGCAATGCTTTTGATGAAGACTTGTTCGACTTCTACGCGACGACCCAGCTCGCTTTCGTCTCAGCCGAGGGAGGAAAGGCGACCCCGCTCGGAGAGCCCTCGATCTTCCAGACCATCGAGCCCTCGCCTGACGGCACACACATCCTCGTCGCGCGCATCCGACGCCCGTACTCTTACCTGCACCCGCTGAACGCTTTTCCCCGAGAGGTCGAGGTGTGGGACAGGAGCGCGAAGGCAGTCCACAAGGTCGCGAGCCTGCCGCTCGCCGATGAGGTGCCGATTGAGGGCGTGCCGAAGGGGCCGCGCGCTTACGAGTGGCACCCGACGGAGAACGCCGCGCTGGTCTGGGTCGAGGCGCTCGACGACGGCGACCCGAAGAAGAAGGTTCCGCACCGCGACCGGATGCTGTTGCTGAAGGCTCCATTCACGGGCCCGCCCGTCGAGCTGTTCAAGACTGAGCACCGCTTCGCGGGCTCGCAGTGGGGCGAGCGCGGCGAGTTCCTCTTGGTCCGCGACTACGAACGCGACCGTCGCTGGGTGCGGACGCAGATGATCGAGCCGGGCAAGCCAGCCTCGGCCCCGCGCGTCGTGTGGAGCCATAGCGCCAACGAGCGTTACAACAACCCCGGCACGCCACTGACGCGCGTGCTACTGACGGGTCAGCGAGTCGTCCAACGACAGGGCGACTGGATATATTTGACGGGCGCGGGCGCGACGCCCGAAGGCGACCGCCCGTTCCTCGACCGCCTCAACCTCCAGACGCTCAAGAGCGAAAGGCTCTTCCGCAGCGACGCGCAGAGCTACGAGACGGTCGTCGCTTTGATTAAGGACGACGCCACACAATTCATCACGCGCCGCGAGAGGCCCATCGAGCCCTCGAACTTCTACGTCCGCACGCTCGGCGCGTCTGGTGGCGGGACAAACGGCGGGGCGGCGGCGGATTCGGGTCTGAGGGCTCTCACGCAGATTCCCGACGCGACGCCGCAACTGCGCGACATCCGGAAGCAGCTCGTGACGTATAAGCGCGCCGACGGCGTTGATCTTTCGTTCACGCTCTACCTTCCGCCCGGCTACAAAGAGGGGACGCGCCTGCCGACGGTCGTCTGGGCTTACCCGCTCGAATTCAACGACCCGACGACCGCGGGACAGGTCACGGGCTCGACGCAGCGTTACACCTCGATCACGGGCTCTTCGCATCTCTTCTTCCTGCTCGCGGGCTATGCCGTCCTCGACAATGCCACGATGCCCATCGTCGGCGACCCCGAGACGATGAACAACACCTACGTCGAGCAGATCACGTCGAGCGCGAAGGCGGCGATTGACAAGGCCGCGGAGATGGGCGTCACAGACCCCGAGCGCGTCGGCGTCGGCGGTCATTCCTACGGGGCCTTTATGACGGCCAACCTGCTCGCGCACACAGACCTCTTCCGCGCCGGCATCGCGCGCAGCGGCGCGTACAACCGCACGCTCACGCCCTTCGGCTTCCAGAGCGAGCGGCGGACGATCTGGGAAGCGCCCGAAATCTACATCAAGGTCTCGCCCTTCATGAACGCGCACAAAATCAACGAGCCGCTCCTCCTTATCCACGGCGAGGCCGACAACAACTCGGGCACTTTCCCCGTCCAGTCCGAACGCATGTATCAGGCCATGCGCGGCACTGGCGGGACAGTCCGTTACGTCACGCTCCCGCTCGAAGCCCACGGCTACGCCGCGCGCGAGTCTACCGAGCACACGCTCTTCGAGATGATCTCGTGGTTCGACAAGCACGTGAAGAGCGCCCCGCCGCGCGCGAAGAAACTAGAGAAGGCGGAACGATAGGACAGTACCGCGAGCGGTAGCGAACGGGTGGGCCGATTGCGGATTGGCGATTGCGGAATGCGGATTAAAATACCTCCTCTCAATCCGCAATCCTCAATCCGCAATCCTCAATCCGCAATCCTCAATCCGCAATCCTCAATGCTGGTGACCCGCTCGCTACCGCTCGCGGTACTGTTCCCAGCTTCGTTTGCGGAATTTATCTTCAGTCCAGAAGTTGCGGAGGAGTTCGAGGCGCGGTGGGTGCGCGTGGCCTGTGTCGTCCGCCGGGGGGAGGATGACGGCGACGACATCAAAGCGGTGCGGCGCGTCCCTTAAGCCGAGCAGTCGTCGGTAGGCGCGTGCGGCGCGCGTGATCTGTCGCTGCTTGCGGAGGTCTACGTTGGCTTCGGGGGCGGCGAACCAGTCGGAGGCGCGCGTCTTGACTTCGACGAAGCAGAGCGTCGAGCCCTCGTAGGCGACCAGATCAATCTCGGCCTGCACGACCGCGCCGCGACGCCCGCGCCCGACGCTGAGCTTGAAGTTCGAGGCGACCAGACGGTAGCCGTGCCCGCGCAGGAAGTCCGCCGCCAACTCCTCGCCGCGCCGCCCGAGCGCGAGATGCGGCGCGGGTGCGGGCGCATCCGCGTCTGCCGCCGCGTCGAGCGCGAGGCCCCTCAACCGTCGTGTCACCTTCCGCCAGTCCATCTCTCTCAGCCGTTTATGGAAGTGAAAATTACGAGGCCGTGTGCGCCGGTTCCACACCCTCCTCTGAATGCGCCTCTTGTCCGGAGAGCAGATTATCCCTTCTGAAAGCGCGGCTCAAGCTTTGCGAAGCCCCCTTGCGACGCCCCGCACCGCACGATACACTTGGGCGCGTTTTGCCGGGAGTCGAAAATCTTTTCTCTTAATTTTGAAGCGGGGCGCGGGCATGCGGGGCTATTTTTTATGTCGAGCGAAGCGGGAAAATCGGAAGTCGAAGAGGTGGAGAAGCGCGCGGCGGTGGCGGCGGTCCTGCCTCTGGTCGCCATCGTGGGGCGACCGAATGTGGGCAAGTCCACGCTCTTTAACCGGCTCGTGGGCGAGCGGCGCTCAATCGTCGGCGACGAGCCGGGGATTACGCGTGACCGCATCTACGGCGAGACGGAGTGGATGGGGCGGCGCATCTCGGTTGTGGACACGGGCGGCATCGTGCCGGACGAGACCGCGGTCATCCCGGCGAACATTTTGAAGCAGGCCGACTTCGCCATCAACGAGGCGTTCGCGCTCGTCTGGGTCGTGGACGCGCGCGCCGGCCTGACGCCGCTCGACGAAGAGCTGGCGACGCACCTGCGGACGACGGGCAAGACCATCCTCATCGCCGCGAACAAGACCGACGCGACGAAGTTTGAGGCGCACGCGGGCGAGTTTTACCGCTTCGGCTTCGCGGAGGTCATCCCGATCTCGGCTGAGCAGGGCGACGGCGTGGCGGAATTGCTCGACGCTGTGGTCGAGCGTCTGCCGTCGAATGCGGAGGACGCCGCGGGCGTGGACGCCGAAGGCGAAGAGTCCGCGGAACCCAGAGAGCTGCGCCTCGCCATCGTCGGGCGACCGAACGTCGGGAAGTCTTCGCTTTTGAATAAGCTGCTCGGCGCTGAGCGCGTCATCGTCTCGCCCGTGGCCGGGACGACGCGCGACGCGGTGGATACGCTGCTCGAACACGAGGGGCACAAGTTCCGCTTGATTGATACGGCGGGCATCCGCCGCAAGGGCAAGACCGAGGAGATGGCCGAGAAGCTCTCGGTGTTGATGGCCCGCCGGAGTCTCGAGCGCGCGGACGTGGCGGTCGTCGTGATTGACGCCGTCGAGGGCGTGACGGCGCTCGACGCGCACATCGCGGGCTACGCGGTTGATGCCGGGTGCTCGATCATCATCGCCGTCAACAAGTGGGACGCGATTGGCGAGAAAGAGACGAACACCGCCAACGAGTTCGAGCGCGAGCTGCGTCACAAGATGAAGTTCCTCGAATGGGCTCCACTCGTGACCATCTCGGCGCTCACGGGGCAGAGGATAGAGCGAATACTGTCGCTCGCGCTGCACGCCAACGAGTCGCGGAACCTGCGTATCCCGACCTCGCAGCTCAACGCCTTCTTCGAGCGCGCGGTCGCGGCCCCGCGCGCGCCGACCGCGCCCGCGCCGGTCAAGGGCGGGCAGTCGCGCCTCCACGTTCAGTACGTCACGCAGGTGGGCGTGCGCCCGCCGCGCTTTGTCGTCTTTACGGCGGGCGGCAAGTCTTCGGGAATACACTTCTCCTACGAGCGATACTTGCAGAACCGCCTGCGCGAGGAGTTCGACTTCTTCGCCACCCCTTTGCGCATTACCGAGCGACACAAGAGCAAGAAAGAGCGGCTGAAGTAGCCTTCGGAGGTCGGAGCGATGGAGATGGAGGCGCGCTTGAGCGCAGCGGCCCAGATCGTCATCGGCACATACTTCCTCCGCACCGCCTACATTTACAACTGGAAGCTCAAGAGACGTTAAGGCAGGAGCGTTGATGGCAACTCCCGACACCTCGGACTTCCGAAAGCTCTTCGAGCGCGTGAGCGACGCGGCAGTCGTCATAGACACCGCGAGCGGTCTCGTGCTGGCCTCGAACCTCGCTTTCTCCGCGCTCAGCGCGCGGCCCTCCATGGCCCTCGTCGGCGCGGCAGCGAGCTCTCTTCTACTGGAGGACGACGAAGCGGGCGGAGAGCTGGCGGGTGGGAACGCGACCCTTACGGTGGGAAGCGGGCAGGGGAGCGTGCGCGTGCAACTCGAAAGCTTCGCGTGCTTCTGGGAGGGCGAGCGCGCGCGCCTGTGCATCGTGAGCCCGGCGCGCTCGGCGCTCGACGCGGGGCGCGGGGCGCAGGAGGCCGACCGATTGCACGCGCTGCTCGACTACCTGCACGAGGCGACCGAGCAGTTGGAGATCGTCAATCGCGTCGTCGCCGCCGTCAATTCGAGCCGCACCTTCGAGGAGGTCTTCAGCCTCGCCTGCGAGCAGATTCGCTCGCTCGTCCCCTTCGACCGTGCCTCCATCGCCCTCTGCGAAGAGGACGGCGAGAGCCTCCGCGTCTTCGCGCTGTCGGGCGAGCAGACGGGCTCGCTCGCCGTCGGGGCGAAGGGCAGGCTGCGCGGCTCGGTCACGGAGAAGGCGCTCGAAGACGGAGTGATGGTCGTCATCCCGGAGCTTCAGGCCGAGACGGGCTTTAACGTCTACGACGACTTGCGGAGCGAGGGTTTTCACTCGGCGGTGTGCGTGCCGATGTTCTCGACGCACCGCGCGGTCGGGAGCCTGAACCTGACGAGCCGCCAGCCGGACGCCTACCAGCGCCGCCACCGGCTCGCGCTCGAACGCCTCGCGCCGCCGCTCGCGATTGCGATTGAGAAGGTGATGCTGTTGGAGCAGTCCGAGCGGCGCTCGCGCGAGATGGAGGAGGCGGCGCGGCGCGAGGAGCTTTCGGGGCGCATCGGTCGGACGCTGGCGAGCACGCTCGACGCCTCCTCCGTGCTGCGCGAGACGGTCGAGACGCTGGGCCGAGCGCTCGAAGTCGAACGCTGCCTCATCGTGCTCTACGGCAGGGAGGGGGGCGGCGCGGTCGTCAACTACGAGTACCGCGCGCGCGCGGACGTCCTCAGCCTGCGCGACTTCTCGTGCGAGCCGCTGCACACGAGCCGCTACACGCAGCGCGTGATCGAAGCCGAAGAGGCCGTCCAGATCAGCAACATTGGCGAGGTCGAGCGCGACGAATTGATCGAGTTGTACGAGCAGCTCAAGGTCTGCTCAGTGCTCTCGGCCTCCGTCCACGACGGCGGCCAGCATGTCGGGCTGCTTGAGCTGCACGACTGCTACCGCCCGCGCGTGTGGACGGACGAGGAGCGGAAACTCGTCTGCACCGTGGCGGCGCAGGTCTCGGTCGCGCTCACCAACGCGCAGCTCTACGAGGCGAGCCGCGAGCGCAACGAAGAGCTGCGCGGGCTCTATGAAATCTCGCGCTCCTTCTCGACGCTCTCCGGCACCGACGAGCTGGGCGCGCGCCTCTCTCGCTCCATTGCCAAGCTGGTCGGCGGGACGATGTGCCTCATCGCCACCTTCGACCGACGGACGAACACCGTGCGCGCCGAAGCGCCCGGCCACAACACGCCGCCCGACCTCATCCGCGAGTTCAGGTTCAGGCTCGAAAAGGGGGAAGAGCACTCGCCGGTTTACCAGACCGGCGAATCGTTCCTCTCGAACGATCCCGCCGAAGATGCACAGCTCGACCGCGCCTTCGTCGAGCGCTGGGGGCTCCGTTCGGTCCTGAGCGTCCCGATGAGGATCAAGAAGGAGCTCATCGGCTTTATCTACGTCGCGAACCGCGCGGGCGGCTTCAGCGTGCGCGAGCTGCGGCTGCTGGAAATCTTCGCCGCGCAGGCCGCCGAAACCATCGTCAACGCGCGGCTCTTCCTGACCATTCAGGCGCAGGCCGAGCGCGAGGCCGTCGTCAACCGCCTGCTCCTCTCTTTGCAGCGCAGCGGCGAGCCGCGCGAGAAAGTGCACGCCGTCATCGAGCGCATCGGCGAAGTGCTGGAACTCGACCGCTGCATCGCCGTCCTTTTCGCCGACGACGAACACGAGGACTATTACGGCGAGTGGTGCGCTGAGGGCGTCGAGGCCGTCACGGACTGGCTCGACGTCCGCGAACGCTCGCCCATCCGCTACGCGCTGCGCACGGCGCGCCGCCCGCTCTTCGCCTCGGACGTGCGGCAGCACCCGCTCGCCGCCTCTCTCGGCGACCTCATCGAGCGCACGAAACTCAAAAGCATGATGGTCGTGCCGATCATGCATCAGGGGCGCGTCATCGGCTCTTTGAGCGCGCACCAGACGCGCGCCGCACGACAGTGGGCCGAAGACGACATAGACCTCCTCGCCGCCGTCGCCACGCACGTCGGCGCGACTTTAGAGAACGCGCGGCTCATCAGCGAGCTGCGCGAGGCCAGCCGCCTCAAGGACCAGTTCCTCGCCACGCTCTCGCACGAGCTGCGCACGCCGCTGACGGCCATTACCGGATGGGTCGAGCTTTTGAGCGAGAGCGAGGCGCTCAAAGATAACGCCGACCTCGCCGACGGCATCAACGCCATCAGCGCCTCGGCCACCTCGCTCACGCAGCTCATCTCAGACCTCCTCGACCTCTCGCGCATCCAGCGCGGCGTGCTCAGGCTCGAACGCTATTTCTTCGACGTCAACCAGATCGTCCAGAGCGCCGCGCGCAACGTCCGTCAAGCGGCGCTCGCCCGTCGCCTCGACCTGCGTCTGGAGCTGGCCGACGACATGCCGCCGACCATCGCCGACGCGCAGCGCATCCAGCAGGTGCTCTGGAACCTCCTCACCAACGCCATCAAATTCACTCCCGCGGGCGGGCAGGTGACGGTCCGCACGCGGCTCCTCGACGAAGGCTTGAAACTCGGCGAAGCGGCGGAAGACGGGAGCCGCATCCGCCGCATCGAGATCGAGGTCGAAGACACGGGCCAAGGCATCCCCGCCGATTTCATGCCCTTCCTCTGGGATCGCTTCCGGCAGGCCGACAGCTCGGCCACGCGCCGGCACGGCGGACTCGGCATCGGCCTCGCGCTCGTCAAAGAACTGGTCGAGGCGCACGGCGGGCAGGTCGAAGCCCACAGCGAAGGCCGCGGCGCGCGCTTCACCGTCCGCCTCCCCGTCATTGATGTCGAGGAGTGGCAGGGTCACGAGCCCCGCTTCGGGACTTCGGGCGGCAGCAGGGATGCCGAACCCGATGAGTTAAATTAAAATCACCTCCATGTCTTTCTCTTCGGCACCCACTTCGGCAGGCTCGGCACAAACTGATGTAGGCGGGGACGCGCTCGGCTGGGAGGTCACGGCGCGCGACGGCGAGGCGCGCACCGGTCTCTTGCGGACGCGGCGCGGCGTCGTCGAGACGCCGGTGTTCATGCCCGTCGGGACGTTGGGGACGGTCAAGGGCGTGCGCTTCGAGGCGCTCGAAGCGCCCGAGCTGGACGCGCGCATCATCCTCGGCAACACCTATCACCTGTGGCTGCGTCCGGGCGTCGAGGTCATCGCCGCGTGCGGCGGGCTCCACCGCTTCACCGGCTGGGAGCGCGCGCTCCTGACCGATTCGGGCGGTTTTCAGGTGTGGAGCCTCGGCAGGCTGCGGAAGATTTCCGAAGCGGGCGTCGAGTTCCGCTCGCACGTTGACGGGCGGCCCTGCTTTCTCTCGCCCGAAGTCTCGATGGAGGTGCAGGCCGCGCTCGGCTCCGACATCGTGATGGCCTTTGACGAGTGCGCGCCCGGCGAGGCGACCGAGAGTGAGGCGCGCGTCTCGTTGGAGCTGACGGCGCGTTGGGCCGCGCGCTCGCGCGCTCGCTTCGACGAACTGCAACAATCGGGCGCGGACGCCGGGCGGGCGGCGGGCGGGGCGGAGGAGCACGGCGGCGTCGCTGGGCGGCAGGCGCTCTTCGGCATCGTGCAGGGCGCGACCCACCTCGAACTGCGGCGCGAGAGTCTTGCGCGCACGCGCGAGGTGGGGTTCGACGGCTACGCCATCGGCGGTCTGAGCGTCGGGGAAGAGAAGGCCGTCATGTACGAGGTGGTCGGGGAGATTGCGCCGCTTTTGCCCGCCGAACACCCGCGCTATCTGATGGGCGTCGGCACGCCCGAAGACCTCGTCGAGTGCGTGGCGCGCGGCGTGGACATGTTCGACTGTGTGCTCCCGACGCGCAACGGGAGGACGGGGCAGGCCTTCACCGCGCGCGGTAAATTGAACATCAAAAACGCCCGCTTTGCGACCGACACGCGGCCTCTGGACGCGTCTTGCGCGTGCTCGGTCTGCCGCCGTCACAGCCGCGCCTACCTCAGACACCTGCACATGACGGGGGAGCTGCTGGCGGGCGTACTGCTTTCGCACCACAACCTTGCGTTCTTCCTTGACACCATGCGGTGCGTCAGGCAAGCTATCCGGTCTGGCGAATTCACACGATTTCGGCGGGAGTTTCTTGAGGGAATCAACTCCGGCGTTGAGTGAGCCACGTCCCACGTTTGGCGCGCAGTCTCTCATCTCGAAGAATCTGTTTTCGGTTGAACCTGCGAAGCGCGTTTGCAGTGGGAGAGGCGTGCTCGCAAAGGCATCCTCGAGATTTCACGCTCGGCGGTCGGCGGGTTGCAGGCGGAAGAAGAGAAGGGAGCTTGAAAAAGCTTTGAGCCGTTAGCTCTCAGCCTTTAGCCAAAGATGCAGAGAGCTGACAGCTAACCGCTAGCAGCTAACATCTATTCGTATGAAAAAGAATCTTCTCCAGCGCATCATTATCATCGCCATCGTGACGCTCGTCTCGCTCTGGATCGTGGTCGGGCCGCGGCACCGCCCGACGGCCAAGGACTTCACCGCGCAGGGCGTCAACAACACGCTGCGCGAGAACATTCGCCTCGGCCTCGACCTCAAGGGCGGCTCGCACCTCGTGATGCAGGTCAAGGTCGCGGACTACCTCAAGAGCCTCACGGAGAACGTCGCCGTCGGCGTGCAGGACGCGGCGCGCGCGCAAGGGTACGACCTCAAAGAAGTGCGGCCCGAAGTCTCCGAAGACACCTACCGCGTGGTGGTTGAAGTCAACGACAACTCGAAGGCCAACGAGATCCGCAATCAGTTGCCGGGACGCGTCAGCGACTTCGACGCGAGCGCATGGGAGTCGAGCGCGAGCGGCAACCGCATCACGTGGGAGATGACGGGCCGCGCCAAGGAGGTGCTCGGCGAACGGGCCGTGGACGACGCGCTGCGCATCATCGAAACGCGCATCAACGCCGTCGGCGTGGCCGAGCCGACCATCCAGCGCCACGGCGCGGCCAACTCACACCAGATTCTCCTGCAGATGCCCGGCATTCAGGACCCCGAGCGCGTCAAGGCGCTCATCGTCGGCCAGTCGAAGCTGGAGTTGATGAAGGTCATCAGCCCGCCGAACCCTTCGCCGATAATGACCTACCCGACGGAGGAGGCGGCCACCCAGTCGCTCGGCGGGCAAGTCCCGACCAACCGTCGCGTGCTCGCCTACGACGAGCGCGAAGAGCCGACCGCCGCCGGCCAGCCGCCCGCGCCCAAGAAGCCCGGTGAGCCGAACTCGTGGGTCGTCGTTGAGGCCCCAGCGGTGATTAACGGCAGCGAGCTGCGCGACGCCTCAGCCGTGCCGCAGTCGCAGGGCGACGAGTCCTACATCATCAACTTCGCCCTGAAGCCGACGGGCGCGCAGAAGTTCGGCACGTGGACGGCGGCGAACGTCGGGCAGTACATGGCCGTCGTCCTCGACGACAAGGTCAGGTCGGCGCCCTTCATCAAGGGGCAGATTTCCGACTCGGGCCAGATCACGGGCAGCTTCACCAAGGCTTCATCGGAGGACTTGGCGCTCACGCTGCGCTCGGGCGCGCTCCCGGCGAGGCTCGTCTACCTCGAAGAGCGAACGGTGGGGCCGAGCCTCGGGCAGGACTCGATCCGGGCGGGCGTCACGGCCTCGCTCGTCGACCTCCTGCTGGTCGTCCTCTTCATGGTCTTCTACTACCGCGGCGCGGGCGTCAATGCCGTCATCGCGCTCCTGCTCAACATGCTCCTCACGCTCGCGGCGCTCGTCGTCTTCGACGCCACGCTGACGCTGCCCGGCATCGCCGGCATCATCCTCTCAATCGGCATGGCCGTGGACTCGAACGTGCTCATCTTCGAGCGCATCCGCGAAGAGTGGCGCACGGGCAAGACCGTCGCGTCGTCGGTCGAGCAGGGCTTCGCGCGCGCCTTCACGACGATCATTGATACGCACGTCACGACCATCGTCGCCGCGCTCTTCCTCTTCGTCTTCGGGACGGGGCCGATCCGCGGCTTCGCCGTCACGCTCGTGCTGAGCCTGCTCGCCAACCTCTTCTCGGCGGTCTATGTCTCGCGCACGATCTTCATCTGGGTCCTCAGCCGCCGGAGTCACCGCGCCGAGACGCTCAGCATTTAAAAGTCGGGACGGGTGACAAGTGACAAGATTGAAACTTGTCCTGACCTGTCACCCATCACTCGTCACCGGTTACGGACTTAATTATGATTCGCATTTTTGAAGAGATACATGTTGACTGGCTCAGCAAACGGCGCATCCTCGTCGGGCTGTCGATCTTTCTGATGCTGGCGGGGCTGGCGTCCGCCATCGGGCGCGAACTGGTGCCCGGCGGCACTGGCGCTTTCAACCTCGGCGTAGACTTCAGGTGCTGATTAAAGTGGCGCGGCAGGGCAGCGAAGAAGAGGCACAGACGCAGGCGCAGGTTGATATCGGCCAGACCAAGGTCAAGGAGACCCTCTCCGCTTTCGGTCAGGGTGGGAAGCTGTCGGAAGGGGCCGACTGGGAGATCGCCGGGACGGACGCCGTGGGGGCCGTGGCCGGCAACCAGTTGCGCAATCAGGCCGTGACGGTCACGCTTCTGGCGCTCGTCGGCATCCTCCTCTACATCGCCTTCCGCTTCGAGTGGACGTACGGAGCGGCGGCGGTCATCACCGTCTTCCACGACGTGCTTGTGACGCTCGGCTTCTTCTCGATCTTCCAGTGGGAAGTGAACCTGACGGTCGTCGCCGCGCTGCTCACGCTGGTCGGCTTCTCCGTCAATGACACCATCGTGACCTTCGACCGCGTCCGCGAGAACCTCCGCCTCCACCGCCGCACCTCGCTCTACGACATCACGAACGAGGCCATCAACCAGACGCTCTCGCGCACCGTCATCACCTCGGGGTTGGTCTTCCTCTCGGTCGTCGCGATGGTCATCTTCGGCGGAGAAGTGCTCCGCCCGTTCTCGCTCGCGCTCGTCATCGGCATTGTCATGGGGACGTACTCTACAATCGCCATCTCGAACCCGATCATGGTCTGGTGGCAGCAGCGCCTGTAGATGGCGCGTGCGCGACGTGTATACGGCGGCGTGACGGGAGCGTTGAATCGGGGCCGGACGGTATCTTTTTCACCCCTCGCCATTCAACGCCGATTCCCTTATTTTTGCGCTTGACTTCACGACGGCTGGCGACATAGACTGAGCGCGTTGCTGGCCAATCGAATATTTTACAGACGCGCCCGTCTCGCCTCGTTGTGTGAGACGGACGTTTGAACGTGAGCGTTTGTGTCCGGAGCGGCTGGCAGGCCGAATCATTCCCTGTTTGGCAAGCGTAAGGTAGCACAGCGGCGCGTTCGGCAGCGCTTGGTTGACGCTCTGCCGCCCCCCAATCCCTTAAGGCGAAAAAGAGAATCAGCAGACGGGCGTTTTTGATTGAAAACGTTTTGGAATCACAACTCTTTTTATCGAGTCCCTGTGATTTGATCTCTTACCACAACCCCTGATCCACCCGGCACCGGAAGAGGGAGGTTAAGCGACATGTTCGACAATCTGGTTGAGTCCGGCTCTCACAAAGACGACCTCGCGAGAAAAAGCTCGTTTCTTTTCGGCACCCTGATCGTGTACCTCGTACTCGGGACGATCATTGTCGTCGGCGGCATCCTGCTGGCCGATGCCACCATTAAAGACCCCAGCCTTGAGTTGCTGACGCTGGTGGCTCCGGTCCCGGTGACGGCGCAGGCGGAACCGCCCAAGCCGAATGAGCCGAAGCCCGCGGCGAACAAAGAGCCGACAGTAGCGATGAGGCAGGAAATCTCCGTCGTCGCCCCGGTCGTCAAGAGCAACGAGGTCGCCAAAGAGACGACCAAAGAGGTCTCGCGCGCCAAGTCAATCGGCGTCGTGGTGGGCGATAGGGATGTCGGCGACGTGAATCAGGTGACCGCGACCGGCCCGGTCGGGGTGATCGGCGGCGGCGGCGGCGGCGGCACGCCCGGCCCCGCGGCCCCAATCGTGGCGAGCGACGATCCGCCTCCGCCTCCTCCTCCGAAGCCGACGCCTCCGCCTCCGCCGAAACGCACGGCCCCCGTCTCGGGCGGCGTCTTGAACGGCAAGGCGATCAGCAAGCCTCAGCCGCCCTATCCGGCGATTGCCCGCACGGCCCGCGCTTCCGGTCAGGTGACCGTGCAGATCACTGTAGACGAGGGCGGACGCGTGATTTCGGCGAGCGCGGTGAGCGGACACCCGCTGCTCCGGCAGTCCGCCGAGTCGGCGGCGCGGCAGGCGCGCTTCTCGCCGACGTTGCTTTCGGGGCAGCCGGTGAAAGTGACGGGCGTCATCACTTACAACTTCGTGCTTCAATAAACCGGGCGCGGGGCCGAGACCTTTCAAGAGTGCCGTGCGGCCCGTCAAGCGGGGCGGCACTCTCTGAAAGGTCGCACGCGCCGCTTCATCGAGCGCCCTCGCTATTTGCAACAGAAAAATCTTGGAGGATTCCTACCGTGACCATTCTAACGAGCATTCTCGGAGCCAAGGCCTTCGGCTTCTTTGTGTTCCTGTTTCAGGAGGCGGCGAAAGGTGATGAGCCCACCATGCAGGAAGCCTTCACCATCTCCGAGATGGTGAAGAACTTGGGGTGGGTGGCGCTCACCGTCATCATCATCCTGCTCATCATGTCCATGTACTCGATTGCGATCATGGTCGAGCGCTACCTGACCTACACGGCGGCCAAGAAGCAGTCGCGTGAGTTCGCCCCGCGCGTCGCGCAGGCTTTGAAGAACGACCGCATCGAAGAAGCCATCAACATCAGCGACAAGCACAAGAAGTCGCACCTCGCGATGGTCGTCAACGCCGGCCTCCAGGAGTTCCGCGCGCACGACGCCTCGTCGGACATCTCGGGCGACGAGATCGAGTCCTCGAAGCGTGCTCTCCAGCGCGCCATTGCCATCAAGTCGGCTGAGTTCAAGCGCGGCCTCTCGGGGCTCGCCACCATCGGCTCGACCGCCCCGTTCGTCGGACTGTTCGGCACGGTGTTTGGCATCATCAACGCCTTCACCGGTATGAAGAGCGCCGAGAGCGCCGGCATCGGCGCGGTCGCGGGCGGTATCGCCGAGGCGCTTTTGACGACGGCGCTCGGGTTGGCCGTGGCCGTGCCCGCCGTGTGGCTCTTCAACTACTTCACGGGCAAGGTTGATGGCTTCATCGTCGAGATGGACAACTCGGCCTCCGAGCTGATCGACTACTTCCTGAAGAACCGCACGCGGCAGCTCAAGTCGTAAGGGTCTTTTGACGCGAGGCGCGCCGCGCCCCGTGCAGCCCGCGCCCAAATTGGGCCGGGGACGGCGGGGGCAGGCGCGCGAGTGCCCGCGAGGGCGGTTTTAAGGCGTCACGCCGATGGTGGACATCATGCTGGTGCTCCTCATCATCTTCATGGTCATCACGCCGTTCCTCCAGCAGGGCGTCTCGGTGGCCCTTCCGCGTGACCTGAAGAACCCGGAAGAGGACAAGGCGATCATCAAGGAGACATCGGTGGTGGTCGCGATCACGGAAGACGGCAAGCTTTACATCGGCAAGAAGCCGATTGATAAAGACTCGCTCAAGTCCGAGATCGACCAGAAGATGGCGACCAAGGAGCAGCAGGACAAGATCGTCTACATCCGCGGCGACATCAACGCCAACTACGGTCAGGTCGTGGAGACGATCAACCTCATCCGCGACTCTGGCATTGACCAGATCGGTCTGGTCGCCGACAAGAAAAAGAGCGGGGCCGCAGCGCCGGCGGGCGGCGCGCCGGCACCGCCGCCGCCCGCCTCTTAGGGCGACGGCAACTTACGCGGCGGACGCCCCCCCCGTCTACAGAGACCGCTTCGGGGCATCCGCCGGCTCGACGGAGGACATAAGCTTTATGAGTATGAGTTCATCAGGCGGCGGCGGGGGCGCCCAGCCGAACATCAACGTCACGCCGCTGATCGACATCCTGCTGGTGCTCCTCATCATCTTCATGGTCATCACGCCGCTCAAGCCGACGCGCTTCAAGACGCTCGTGCCCGAGCGCAGCGAAGAGATGAGCGCGTCGGCCAAGCAGAGTCCACGCACGCTCATCGTCGCGATTGACAAAGACCTCAAGGTGACTTTGACCCGCGGGGCCAACCAGATCGCCGAGTCGTCAGTCAACGATGTGGGGAAGGTCGCCTCGACCCTCGCGGCTGAGTTCAAGGAGCGCAAGGATCAGCAAATCTGGAAGGAGAACTTCGAGAGCCGCGTCGAGCTTTCGCCCGACGAACGCATCGAAAAGACCGTGTTTGTCAAAGCACCACAGACCTTCAAGTACGGCGACGTGGTGAAGGTCATTGACGCCATCAAGGGGGCCCTGCACGCTATCTTCATCTGGGAGCCATCAAGTCAATGAAACTCTCTCGAATCAGCATCGTCACGCTGCTCTTGGTCGTGGTCGGTTCAACCGCCGGTTGCGGGATAATCAACCGCATCCGCGCCAAGAGCGCTTTGAACGAGGGCGCGCGCGCCTACCGCGACGGCAGGTTCGCCGACGCGGAGCAGAGGTTCCGGGAAGCCTACGAGTATGACCCGTCGCAGAAGAACGCCCCGCTTTTCATCGCGCGCTCAGTGCAGCAGCAGTACAAGCCGGGGGTGGACAATCCGGAAAACGTGGCGAAGGGGCAGGCCGCCATCGACGCTTATCAGGAGATTCTCAAAAACGATCCGGGGAACGAGGACGCCTACAACGCCGTCGTCTTCATCTACCGCCAGATGAAGAAGGAGGGCGAGGAGCAGAAGATGTTGACGCAGCGCGCCAGCATGGACTCCATCGCGAAGGAGAAGCGCGCCGTCGCCTACACCATCCTCGCGAGCAAGCAGTGGCAGTGCGCCTACGACATCACCGAGCAGAAAGAGAACAAGGAGACCGTCACGCAGACCGACAAGGTGCTCATCAAGTACAAGAAGCCCGCGAACCAGTCGGACTTCGACAAGGCGCGCGGCTGCGTGACGGAGGGGCTCAAGCTGGCCGAGCAGGCCATCAACCTCGACCCGGACAACCCCAACTCCTGGTCGTACAAGGCCAACCTCCTGCGCGAGATGTCGAAGCTGGCCGAGATGGATGGCAACGCGCAGGCGAAGACCGACTACGACAAGCAGTACGAGGAGGCCCTTGAGACGCAGAAGCGTCTGGCCGAAGAGTCCGTCAAGAAGAAGGAGGCCGAGGCGGCCGCGAAGTCGCCGACCCCGCCCGCCGGCTAGGCGTTCTCAAACAGTTCAAGCGCGGCGCGCCAGAAGCCGGTCGCGCCTCAGTTAATTCAGGTGATGCTCGATTTCCCGTCGAGCATCACCTATTCTTATAATGGCTATTAGCTATTAGCTGTTAGCTTTTAGCCGGTCATTTGCATCTAAGTTAAGAACGCGTGGAGGGCTCACCGCTAAAAGCCGAAATAAAAGCTGATAGCTAACTGCTAACAGCTGATAGCTTCTTTTATGATTCGCATCGAGGAGATAGTAGAAAAAGTTTCGCGTAACCACCCGCAGGCCGACCTCGACCTGCTGCGGCGGGCGTACTTTTTCTCCGCGCGCGAGCACAAGGGGCAGACGCGCGCCTCGGGCGAGCCTTACCTGGTCCACCCGCTGGAGGTCGCCAACATCCTCGCCGACATGCGGCTCGACGAGATTTCGGTGGCGACCGGGCTCCTGCACGACGTGGTCGAAGACACGCTCGTCGAGCCCGAGGCGATCCGCGAGCTTTTCGGAGGGGAGATCGCGCACCTCGTCGACGGGCTGACGAAGATCGCGCAGATCAGCAACCAGTCGCGCGAGGAGCAGCAGGCCGAGAACGTGCGCAAGATGCTTCTGGCGATGGTGGATGACGTGCGCGTCGTGCTCGTCAAACTCGCTGACCGCCTCCATAACATGCGTACTCTGGGTTTCCTCAAGCCCGAGAAGCGCCGCCGCATCGCGCAGGAGACTTTAGATATCTTCGCGCCCATCGCGCACCGCCTCGGGATGGGGCGCATGCGCGGTGAACTCGAAGATCTGGCCTTCCAGAACCTCCACCCCGAGGAGTACCGCGAGCTGGCCGAGCAGCTCGAAAAGCGCCGGGGCGAGCACAAAGCCTTCCTCCGTGAAGTGACCTCGCGCATCGAGGAGAAGATGCGCGAGGCCGAGGTGCCCATCATCCGCATCGAGGGGCGCGTCAAACGTCTCTTCTCGATCTGGAAGAAACTCAAGCGGCAGAAAATCGAACTCGATCAGGTTTACGACCTCATCGCGGCGCGCGTCGTCACGCCCGACGAGGTGCGTTACTGCTACGCGGCCCTCGGCGTCGTTCACAACCTCTGGCAGCCCGTACCGGGGCGCTTCAAGGACTGGATCGCCACGCCGCGCGAGAACCTCTACCAGTCGCTTCACACTTCGGTCATCGGCTCGATGGGGCAGTCGTTCGAGTTGCAAATCCGCACCGAGGAGATGCACCGCATCGCCGAAGAAGGCGTGGCCGCACACTGGAAGTACAAGGAGGGGAGGCGCGGCTCGCACGACGACGACGAGGCGTTCCAGTGGCTGCGCTCGCTCGTCGAGTGGTCGCAGGAGGTGAAGGACTCGCGCGACTTCCTCGAATCCCTCAAGCTCGACCTCTACCCGAAAGACGTCTACGCCTTCACGCCGATGGGCAAGGTGATCCAGCTCCCGCGCGGCGCGTCCCCCATCGACTTCGCCTATATGATCCACACCGAAGTGGGGAACACCTGCTCGGGGGCGCGCATCAACAGTCGGATGGTACCTTTGCGCTCGACCATTCAGAACGGCGACGTGGTCGAAATCCTGACTTCGCCAAACGCCCACCCCTCGCGCGACTGGCTCAACTTCGTTACCACCTCCCGCGCGAAAAACCGCGTCCGCCACTGGGTCTCCGAGCAGCAGCGCATCGAGTCAATCGAGCTCGGGCGCAAGCTCTTCGAGAAGGAATCCCCACGCTTCAACCTCCCGGCCAAAAAGCTCCTCGCGGACGCCGACGGCGAGCTCAAGCGCATCGCCAACGAGTACGGCTACGGGCGCGTGGACGACCTCCTGGCAGCCATCGGCTACGGCAAGATCATGCCGCGCAACGTCATCGCCAAGTACCTCGGCCCCGAGAAGTTCGCCGAGCTCGAGCAGAAGAAGGAGTCGCGCCTGCGCAGCAGCGTCAACGCCGGCGTGCAGGCGGTCAGGAAACTGATCCGCCTCGGCGAGGACTCCATCGTCGTGCGCGGCGTGGACGACCTGCTGGTGGTACGCGCGCGTTGCTGCAACCCTGTGCGCGGCGAGGAGATCATCGGCTACATCACGCGCGGCAAGGGCGTGGCGGTGCACGCGCGCCGCTGCACGAACGTCCAGCAGTTGATGATTAACCCCGAGCGCGTCGTCGAGGTGGAGTGGGCCAGCAGCGTGGACGAGGCTGCCTCATACGCCGTGAAGCTGCTGGCCATCACCGAGAACCGCACGGGGATGATCGCCGACGTGACGAACGCGATTAAAGACATCAAGACCAATATCCGCGCCTCGACGGCGGCGGTCTCCGAGGACGACCGCGGGCGCATCGAAGTGACGGTCGAGGTCTTCGACCTCAAACACCTCGACAAGGTGATGTCTTCGATCCGCAAAGTCCCCGGCGTGCTCGACGTCGAGCGTCTTCATGGCGTGGCGTAAGAGACGCGCAGGATTCAGTCGTCAGCCCCGAAGAGAGCCTGTCGAAAAGTCAGCCGGACACCCCGGCCAGTGCATCCACTTTTACCGTTGCGACATCAATGGGATTTAAGTGCTTTCAAGTAGCTCTGAGCCGGTGGCCGAACCGCCGACGGCTTCTTCGTTTGCCGTGCGGCGAAGGCATCTGTTAAAATTCGCGTTTTGTTCGTGGCCATTAAATTGAGGTTGTCCGGGACAGTGAGGCAGATCATCAAAACCGTGGAGGCCCCGCAGGCCATCGGGCCGTATTCACAGGCCGTCGTGGCGGGCGGTTTCGTCTTCGCGTCGGGGCAGATTCCGCTCGACCCGAAGACCGGCGAGTTTGTCGAGGGCGGCATCGCCGAGCAGACCGAGCAGGTCTTGCGCAACCTCTCGAAAGTTTTGGAGGCCGCCGGGACGAGCCTCGCGAGGGTCGTGAAGACGACCGTTTACATGGCGGACATGAATGATTTCGCCGCGATGAATGAAGTCTACGGGAGCTTTTTCGAGCAGGAGCCGCCGGCGCGCTCGACGGTGCAGGCGGCGCGCCTGCCGCGCGACGCGCGTGTGGAGATAGACGTAGTCGCGCTCGCGGGCGGCGAATGAGCTTTGGAGGTCGTGGGGCGGAAGAGCTTTCGGGCGAAAGAAAAGGCGGGAACGCCGGAGTTACTCCGCCGCCCGCCGCCCGCCGGTTCTCAAAAGAAGTTAGGCCGCTTTGGCGACCTTGCCCCCCTTGATGCAGGTGGTGCAGACCTTCATCCGTTGCGCGCCGCCCTGCGGGCGCTGGACGCGAACGGATTGCAGGTTCGGGTTGAAACGGCGGCGCGTGCGGTTGTTAGCGTGTGAGACGTTGTTTCCGAATTGCGGTCCCTTGCCGCAGACTTCGCATCTTTTAGCCATGATTTGATTTTATACCTCCAAAAACTTTGAGCAGCGCAGCCTCGGTTCACACGGTCACGACGGCAATGCGCGTTAGAAACGAAAATTTATAGCAAACAGACTCATGCAACGTCAAGTTGGCGCCCGCCGCAGGCGGCTCTGCCCAGACGATTCGGCATCATCTTTTGAGACAGTTGGAAGGAGCATATAGCCACAGTGCACAGATACGCCAAGCGAGTTGCGTCAATCACCCTCGTCATCATCTCCGCCATCATGCTGGCCGCGTGCGGTCGCGGCCCCGGCATTCCGACGGACGGCAAAGACAATTCATCCGCCGCCGCCGCCACCGTCAACGGGAAAAACATTTCCCTAAGCGAAGTTGACACCCTCATCGCACAGCAGGCCGGGGGTCAACAGACCGCCATGTCGCCGCTTGAGAGGGCGACGGCGCGTCTTCAGGTCCTCGACGGTTTGATCCAGCAGGAGGTGCTCTTCCAACGCGCCGACAAGGAAAAACTGTTGCCGAGCGAGGACGAGGTCACGCAGGCCATCAACGGCAAAAAGCGCGAAGCCAACATGTCCGAAGAGGATTACCAGAAGATGCTCAAGGAGAGCGGGCAGACTGAGCCGCAGCTGCGCGAAGTCGCGCGCAAGCAGCTCTCCATCCAGAAGCTTCTGGAGAAGACCGTCAGCAACGTGACGGTGCGCGATAACGAGGTTGACGCCTTCTATAACGCCAACAAGGAGCGTTTCGTCAGCCCGCGCGGAGTCGTCCTCTCCGCCATCTTCGCCGACTCCCTCGACGGGGCGGGCCAGTTCCCGAACGATGCGAAGAGCGACCTTGAGGCGAAGACCAAGATAGACACTGTCAACGCTCAACTGCGCGGCGGGGCCGACTTCGCAACCGTGGCGCGGCAGCAAAGTGAAGACCAGAGCTTCATCCGCGGCGGCGACTACGGCTTCTGGGATGAAGCGCGTCTCAAGCAGGGCGGGCTGCCGGCGGAAGTCGTCTCGAACCTCTTCGGCTCGATGCGGCCCGGCGATTTGACCGCCCCCATCAGGCTCGACGATGGGCGCTACGTGATTCTCAAGTTGACGGACAGGCGCTTACAAAACGAGCCGCAGACGCTTGAAACTCCGGGCGTCCGGGATCAGATCAAGAAGGCGCTCGTGGACGAACGACAAAAAGTCTTAGGCGCGGCCATGCGCGTCGTCGCAATCAGCGAGGCGAAGATCGAGAACCATCTGGCGCAGAGCATGCTGAAAGACCCGAGCATGCTCGGCGGCATGCAGCCGGTCAATCCCGGCACCGCGACGACGCCCGCCGCGCCCGCGGCGGCGACGCCCGCAGCGACAGCGACTCCGGCGGCGCCCGCGTCGCCCTCCTCGACGGCATCTCCGCAGGGCACGAAGTAACTAGCCGCACGCCGGGCCGCCCGGTGTGTTGTAAAATTTGAAGCGGGCATGGCCGCTCATTCTTTTGAGCCTTGGCCTGCCCGCTTCAAACGCGTCGGCCTGATTTAATCCTGACGGACAGACCGCTCCATATGTTGTTTCGCCTGACAGACATTCACAAATCCTACTCCGCGCATGACGTTCTGCGCGGCGCGTCTTTGCAGGTCAATCCGGGTGAGCACGTCGGTTTGGTGGGACGCAACGGCGCGGGCAAGACGACGCTCTTCAGACTGATCACGGGCGAAGAGTCGCCCGACCGTGGCGACGTTGTGCGCGCGCGCGGCCTCAATCTGGGCCTGCTCGAACAGCATGTGGATTTCGAGCCGGGGACGACCGTCCACGAGGCGGCGCTGGCGGCCTTCAGCGAACTCCAGCGCATCGAGCACGAGATGCACGCGCTCGAACACAGGATGGCGGAGGGCGGCGACGACCTCGACGCCGTGCTCGAACGCTACAGCGACCTGCAACACGAGTTCGAGCGTCTCGGCGGCTTCGAGTACGCCGCCAAAGCCGAGGCCATTCTTCAGGGGCTCGGCTTCGAGCGCGACACGTGGGCGACACCCTCCGAGATTCTTTCGGGCGGGCAGAAGAACCGGCTCGGACTCGCGCGCCTGTTGCTGGCGGAGCCCGACATTCTGCTCCTCGACGAGCCCACGAACCATCTCGACGTCGAGGCGGTCGAGTGGCTCGAAGAGTTCCTCGCCTCCTACCAGTCGGCCTATGTCATCGTCAGCCACGACCGCTACTTCCTCGACCGCGCCTGCACGCGCATCGTCGAGGTCGAGAACGGTCGTGCCACGAGCTACACGGGCAACTACTCGGCCTTTCTCGTCGAGCGTGACGAGCGGCGCGAGGCGCAACTGCGTGCCTACGAGAACCAGAAGCATCTCATTGCCAAGACCGAAGAGTTCATCCGCCGCAACCTCGCCGGGCAGAAGACGAAGCAGGCCAAGTCGCGCCGCAAGATGCTCGAAAAGCTCGAACGCGTTGACGCTGTGCGCCCCGACCAGTCGTCGGGCGATTTCCGTCTCCAGAAGGTCGAGCGCGCCGGCACTTACGTTCTGACGGTTGACGAGGCGACGGTCGGCTATCCCGGCAACGTCCTCGCGCGCGACATCGCTTTTATCCTGCGGCGCGGCGAAGCCCTCGGCGTCATCGGCCCGAACGGGTCGGGGAAGACAACCTTCGTCAAGACCGTGCTCGGGAAAATCCCGACGCTCGGCGGCGAAGTGCGCTGGGGATCGAACGTCGTGACCGGATACTACGCGCAGCAGCTCGACGATCTCGACGACCGCAACGAGATCATCATGGAGCTCCGCCGCGTCGCGCCCTCTTCGGCGACCGCGGGCGAGCTGCGCTCGTTCCTCGCGAAGTTTCTCTTCACGGGCGACGACGTGTACAAGCACGTCGCAGACCTTTCGGGCGGCGAGAAGGGAAGGCTCGCGCTCGCCAAGCTCATCTACTCGCGCGTCAACGTGCTCGTTCTCGACGAGCCGACGAACCATCTCGACATCCCCTCGCGCGAGGCGCTGGAGGAGGCGCTCGATGCCTTCGAGGGCACGATCATCACCATCAGCCACGACCGCTACTTCCTCGACCGCATCGCGACGCAAATCCTCGCCCTCGACGGCGCGGGGCGCGCAGACCACTACGACGGCGACTACACCGGCTACCACGACTGGAAGGCCGCGCTTCGCGCCGCGGAGTCTACGGGCAAGGCGACGGCTGCGAAGGCCGAGCAGGCGAAAGCCGTATCCGTCGAAGAGAAGGCCGCCGCTCCACGCCAGCCGGGCGGCGGACGCGGCTCGCAGGGGCGCGGCAATAAGGGGCGTGACGAAAAGGAAGCGAAGAAGAAGAAGGCCGCGCGCGCTCCGCAGCTTATCGAGGAGGAGATCGCCGGGGCCGAGAAGCACCTCGCGGCGCTTGCCGAAGAGATGTCTTCGCCTGAAGCGGCGCGCGTCGCCGAAAAGATGGCGCGTCTGAACGAGGATTACCGGCAGACGGACGAACGCCTGCGCGTGCTCTATGAGGAGTGGGAGAGGGTCGCAGCCGAGGCGGCTAAAGCCTGAAGACCGCGAGCAGAAAGCAGTGAGCAGTCGAGGCGGCTGGCCGGGCCTGTTTGCTTACTGCTCACTGCTTTCTGCTCACTTATTTATTGACGAACGTGTAGCGAATCGTGCCTGTCACCATAACCGGCAT
Source organism: Acidobacteriota bacterium (assembly GCA_020199995.1). Lineage (GTDB taxonomy): Bacteria > Acidobacteriota > Blastocatellia > Pyrinomonadales > Pyrinomonadaceae > JAIVJM01. The sequence goes on from JAIVJM010000047.1 coordinate 27,089, forward strand.
GCCGGAGAGCCTCGCGGGTAAAAACTTCGCGAGCCGCGCGGCGCTCACCGCCGCCCCTTGCAGGAGCTGATGCCCGGACAGTGCGCGCGCCTCGATCACCTTGCCTTCTTCATTAATCGTAACTTCGACGATCACCGTCCCCCAGGCGCCGAAGCTCCGTGCCCCCGACGGGTAAATCGGCTTGGGCAGGCTGAGGGCCTTTGTGTTGAGGACGCCTCCGGAGACCGGCACGACGGGCCGCGCCTCTTCTTTCGTCGCACTCTCGGGAGACGCTTTCGCGGGCGTGCCTTGCTCGACCGTCCGGGGCGAAGGCGTCGGCGTCGCGGAGGGTGCGGGTGAAGGCGCGGGCGCAGTAGCGGCGCGGGTCGAGACTGCCGGCTCCTTTTCGGGAGTCACAATAACGGCGGCGACTTCGTTCGGAGGCACTGCCGCGCTCCGGTGCTCGTCCTCGTCCGGCCCAACAGGGCCGACCTTGCGGCCCGCGCCGGCATCCTCACTGACGCCCGCGCGAGAAGAGGCGACGCCCGTCGCCGTCCTCGCTTCGCCGACCTTAATGTTCAAGGAGTCTCGGAGTTGCGCGGTCTGTGGCGGCGCGGCGGCGGCGAATTCGGGCCGGCGGCCAGCGGCGGAAGCGTTCGGTGCCCGCGCGTCACCTCCGCCCGAAGTCGGCGGCGACTGGCCCTGCGCCGCGTCCGGGTAGAAACCCTTTCGCGTGCGCACGCGGGCGTGAGGGCGCGCCGGCACACGCAGCGAGATGAGGCGGAAGTATTTGTCTTTACGCTCGTCCTGTGGGTAATAGCTGAGCATGTACTGCTGCGAGATGTCGAGGGCAAGCTGCGTGAAGGCGGCGTCGAGCTCTTCAATCGAGCGCGGCGCGTAGACGGCCCCGCCCGTCTGCTCCGCGAGCTTCTGCATCAACTGCTCGGAGAAAGTATCGTGGAGGTTCGGGTCTTCGACCTGCCGCGTCTGCACGACGTAGACCTGACAGTCGGCGCGCAGCGTGCGGCGCAGCGCCTCGTCGAAGTTGATGTCGCTGACCGTGTCGGTGCCGTCCGAAACGAGCACGAGGACTTTGCGGCCCGGCAGGGGCCTGACGTATTCCGCGGCCTGCGCGAGCGAGTCGTAGAGCGCCGTCGCGCCCTCTGGGGGCGGGAAATGCTCGATGGTGTTGACGAGCCTCCGCACGTCGTTCGTCAAGGGCTGCGCGAGCGACGGGACGGTCGAAATAGAGAAGACCGCCGCGCGGTCAATCGGGCGCACGAGCGATTGGAAGAAGCGCACGGCGGCCTGCTTCTCGAAGGCGCGCGCCGCCGAGAGGCTCGCGCTGTTGTCGAACAACATGGTGATGTTGACGGGCGTCTCGGCCCGGCTCAGGTCGCTGATCGGCTTCACCTCGCCGTCAACGCGCAGCTCGAAATCCTCCAGCTTCAAATCCGACATCGCCTTCCCGCGGTTGTCTACGACCGAAGCTGGCACGATGACGAGATTCGAGTTAACACGTACCACTTCGTCTTCGTCCACCTCTTCGGCGACCTCGGAGCCGGCGTTGGGCGCTGGCGAAGCTGCGGGGGGATTCTGTTTGACCGTCCGTGGTCGGACGTTCGGATTCTGCGCGGGTTGCACGGACTGCGGCGCGGCTGTCGCTGAAAGGAAGAACGAGGCGGCGAGCAGCAGGCAGAAGTGCGCCGTCAAGAGTGGAGCCAAAATTCTGTGACGTCTTATCCCTCGGAGAAGTGGGAAGAGTGTCCGTCGCGGAGGATTCTTCGTGGACAAGTTGCTCGGTCTCCCGGATTGTTCTGTCGTTCTAGAGGGTGACAAGTGCGCGCGGGTGCGGCGCTTGTGCTCTGTCTGAAAAGGCTGCGGGCGCGGAAAAATCAGGGCACGGCGTCGAGGGCCGACCGGACGGAAAAGCCTGTTGTTTCGAGCTCTCCCGGACTTCGCGGCGAGTGGCCCCGCCCGTCGGCGAATATGCTAACACTTCTCCGGCTATTTCCTCTAGCCCGTCTTTCTGGAAGCGGCGGCGGCCCACGGCGCGCGTCACTTGACACAGACGTAAGCCGTTTGCTAACTTAGCCTTCCGCTTTTCGGTAAGCGTTTTTTGATAGTTTTTAGGCGCGTAGCTCAGTTGGTAGAGCACTACCTTGACACGGTAGGGGTCTGCGGTTCGAGTCCGCACGTGCCTACCACTTTCACACTTTCGGCAGGAAGCTCCGGAAGACCTTTGCCACTCATGTTGACTCTGACTCGAACGCGATTTCGATTCTAAGCAACACGCGACCCGCGCCAAGAGCGGGCCGCGCGGCGAGGGCGCTTCTGCCGGATCAGATCAGTTTAAGTTTCGCCCCTGCATACGCGGGCGACACTGGCGGCGAAGGTCAACGGGCGCGAAGTTGACCTCGCGTACCGGCTCGCCGAAACGGACGCTAACGGCGAGCCCGTCCGCATCGAACCGGTCCTCCCGCAGACCCTCGACGGCCTCGACGTCATTCGCCACTCGGCGGCGCACCTTCTGGCCGCCGCCGTGCTCGACCTCTTCCCCGGCACGCAGCTCGGCATCGGCCCGGCGCTTTTGGAAGACCCGCGCTACGGCTTCTTCTACGACCTCATCGCGCCGCGCATCCTCAGCGACGAAGACCTGCCCGTCATCGAGAAGCGCATGAGGGAGATCGCCAAGCGCAATCTCGCCTATCGCCGCGAGGACATCACGAAGTCGGAAGCGTTGCGCATCTTTGCGGAGCGCGAAGAACCCCTCAAATGCGAGCTGGTCGAAGACAAAGGCGGCGAAGTGGTGAGCGTCTATTACATTGACGGCTCGCCGTTCATAGACTTCTGTCTCGGCCCGCACGTGCCGAACACGAACCGCCTCAAGGCGTTCAAGCTGCTCACGCTCTCGGGCGCATACTGGATGGGCGACTCAGAGCGCACGCAGATGCAGCGCATCTACGGCACGGCCTTCGCCACGCAGGAAGAGCTGGATGCGTGGGTCAAGCAGCGCGAAGAGGCCGAGCGGCGCGACCATCGCCGGCTCGGGAAAGAACTCGACCTCTTCTCGATTCAGGAGCAGTACGGGCAGGGATTGATCTTCTGGCATCCGAAGGGCGGCGCAATCCGCAAGGAGATGGAAGATTACCTGCGCGGCGAGCTGGTGCGCCGCGGCTACGGCATGGTCTACACGCCGCACATCGCGAAGCGCGAGTTGTGGCAGGTGAGCGGGCACGAGGAGAACTACGCCGACTCGATGTTCTCGCCGACCGAGATAGAAGAGACGGAGTTTCGCCTGAAGCCGATGAACTGCCCGTTCCACATCGGCATCTATAAATCTGCGCAGCACTCTTACCGCGACCTTCCGCTCCGCTTCGCGGAACTCGGCACGTGCTACCGCGCGGAACTTTCAGGAACGCTGCACGGACTGATGCGCACGCGCGGGTTTACGCAGGACGACGCGCACATCTTCTGCACGCCCGAGACGGTCAAGGGCGAGATTATGGACTGCGTGGATTTCGCTTACGAAGTGCTGCGGACCTTCGGCTTCGAGAAGTTCAAAGTCGAACTGTCGGTCAAGGGCGGCGACACGAGCAAGGGTTATCTCGGCTCCGACGAAGACTGGGCCCGCGCCGAGTCCGCCCTCACGGACGCCCTCAACGAGCGCGGGATTCCATTCGAGAGGATGGAGGGCGAAGCCGCATTTTACGGGCCGAAGATCGACATCAAGGTCGAGGACGCCATCGGTCGCCTCTGGCAGTTGACGACGGTGCAGTTCGACTTCAATTTGCCCGAGCGTTTCGAGCTTGAGTACATCGGCGAGGACAACAAGGCACACCGTCCCGTGATGGTTCACCGCGCGCTGTTCGGCTCGGTCGAGCGGTTCTTCGGCGTGCTCGTCGAGCATTACGCGGGGGCCTTTCCCCTTTGGCTCGCGCCTGTGCAGGTCGCGGTGCTGCCGATCACGGATCGCGTCAACGACTATGCACGGACAATCGCGAACGAGCTGCGCGCGGCGGGCATGCGCGTCGAGGCCAACGTCCGCAGCGAAAAGATCGGCGCGAAGATTCGCGACGCGCAGTTGCAGAAAATTCCTTTCATGCTCGTCCTCGGCGACCGCGAGATGGAAGAGGGTAAAGTCGCCGTGCGTGAACGCTCAAGAGGTGACATCGGCGTGATGTCGCTCGCGGAGTTCAGGGAGATGGCGCGCCGCCTCGTCGAATCGCGCGCGCTCGTCAACACGGACGAGTCCGGGGTCTGAAGTTCGGAGTCCGGAGCCGGAAAAGCAGACCGCTTTTCTGTCATGCTCCGGACTCCGAGACTCCGGACTCCGAGACTCTTAACTGAGGAGGTGAGGATATCGCAGGCTTTCGAGGTCGTGGACAGCGCCCGGACAACCGTCGCGCTCCAGCCACGCGCATCAATGAACGAATCCGCGTGCCGGAAGTGCGCGTGATCGCGGACGACGGCGAGCAGCTCGGCATCATGAGCACGCGCGATGCGGTGAAGAGGGCGCGCGAGCAGGGACTCGATCTGGTCGAGGTCGCCGCCACCGCCGACCCGCCCGTCTGTCGCATCATCGACTTCGGCAAGTTTCAGTATGAGACGAAGAAGAAGGCGAACGAGGCGAAGAAGAAGCAGGTCATCATCGTCGTCAAGGAGGTCAAGTTTCGTCCGGGCACGGACGAGCACGACTACCAGTTCAAGATGAAGCACGCGCGGCAGTGGCTGGGCGAGGGCGACAAGGTGAAGGCCACGATCTTCTTCCGCGGTCGCGAAATCACGCACCGCGAGCTGGGCGCGCAACTCCTCGAAAAGCTCGAACAAGACCTGGCCGACATGGGCGAAGTCGAAGCGCGCCCGCGCATGGAAGGGAACCAGATGTTCCTCATCTTCCAGCCAAAGAAGCACAAGTCAGCGGCCAAGCCCGAAGGCGCGAAGCCTCCGAGCCCGAAGCCTGAAGCCGCAAAGCCTGAAGCCGCGAAGCCCGAAGTAGCGAAGCCCGAAGTAGCGAAGCCTGTGGTTGCGAAGCCCGAGCCAACGAAAGCGGAGCCCGCGAAGCCGGAAGCCGCGAAGCCGGAAGCCGCGAAGCCGGAAGCCGCGAAAGCCGAGGGCGGCATCATGCAGGGGCCGCCCGTGCCGCCGGGAACCGGCGGTCAGGTCGAGCAATAGACATCGGTTTTCAGTCTTCGGCTTCAAACGGAGCGAAAGTTTTATCTGAAAACTGGAAACTAAAAACTGAAAACTTACGAGAGAGGTCATCATGCCGAAATTGAAATCACATAAGGGAGCGCAAAAACGTTTCCGCACGACCGCGACGGGGAAGGTCAAGCGTGGCCACTCGCATGCGCGCCACATCCTGACGAAGAAGACGGCCAAGCGGAAGCGATTCCTCGACGTGGACGTGCTCGTCTCCGAGTCGGACGAGAACCGCATCAAGCAGATGCTGCCCTACGGGCGAAGCTAAAGGATAGTGAGCAGTAAGCAGTAAGCAGTGAGCAGTAGAATTGCTTTTACTGCTTGCAGCTCACCGCTTACCGCTTACTTATAAGAAGGGAGTTTAATTATGCCGAGGGCAAAACGTGGGCCGAAGCGCACCGAGAGGCGCAAGAAGATACTTGAATTAGCAAAAGGTTATCGCGGGACGAAGTCGAAGCTGTTTCGCTCGGCCAAGGAGTCCGTCGAGCGCGGGTTGAAGTTCGCCTACACGGGACGCAAGCTGAAGAAGCGCGACTTCCGCAGCCTGTGGATCGTCCGCATCGGCGCGGCGGCGCGCATCAACGGACTGAACTACTCGCAATTCATGCACGGGCTCGGACTGGCGGGCATCGAGCTCGACCGCAAGTCGCTCGCAGACCTCGCCGCCAACTCGCCGGAAGCGTTCGCGGAGCTGGCCGGGCAGGCGCGGAGCGCCATCGAGAACAGACAGCCGCAGCCGACTGCCTGACGATTAAGTTAAACACTTGCGAGGACTCTGATGGGTTCTGAAGTCGCTGACTATCAAGTGCAGGTCGAAGCGGTGAGCGAAGCGTTCGAGCAGGAGTTCGGACGCTTCGCGCGCTTTGGCAAGGGCGCGGAATCGGCGGGCTTCGCGCTCGGCGACGCAGAGGCATCTCTGCGCGAGCTTTCGGACTTGCGCACGCGACATACGGGCAAGAAGAGCGCGCTCTCCTCGTTGATGAAGCTGGTCGGGCGCGTGCCGGCGGGTGAGCGCGCGGCCTTCGGCCAGCTCGTGCAGCAGCTCAGAGCGAAGGTCGAGGCCGAGTTGGAAGAGGCCGAGGCCGGATTGAAGAATCTGATTGCGTCGGCGCGTGTCGAGCGCGAGCGGATAGATGTGACCCTGCCCGGTCACCGTCCCCGGCGCGGGCATTTGCACCCGATCACCATCGTCCGCCAGCGTCTGGAAGACATCTTCGTCTCGATGGGCTACGCGGTCGAGGACGGCCCCGAGATCGAGACCGACTTTTATAATTTCTCCGCGCTCAACATCCCCGAGCTGCACCCGGCGCGAAGCACACAGGACACCTTCTACACGACCGGCGGCCTTAGCTTACGCTCGCAGACTTCGACCGTGCAGATTCACGCGATGCAGCGGCGTCGGCCCCCCTTGCGCGTCGTCGCGCCCGGCAGGGTCTTCCGCCGCGACACGCCCGACGCCACGCACAATCCGATGTTCTTCCAGATCGAGGGGCTGTGTGTGGACCGCGGCATCACGATGGGACACTTGAAGGGCACGGTGGCTGAATTCCTCCGCCGCCTCTTCGGCCCCGAGACGCGCACGCGCTTCCGGCCCTCGTACTTCCCCTTCACCGAGCCGAGCGCCGAGTTCGACTTCACCTGCTTCAAGTGCGGCGGGTCGGGCTGTCGCCTGTGCAAGGGCTCGGGCTGGATCGAGATGGGCGGCTCAGGGATGGTGCACCCAAACGTCCTCAGCGCGGTGGACATCAACGCCGCCGAATACTCCGGCTTCGCCTTCGGCTTCGGCATCGACCGCATGTGCGGGCTCCTCTACGAGCTCGACGACATCCGCCTCCTCTTCGAGAACGACGTGCGCTTCCTCGAACAGTTCAACTAGAGCAGTTAGCGATTAGCTGTTAGCTGTCAGCTCCAAAACTGAAAAGCTAACTGCTGGATGCTAACCGCTGAGTGCATATGAACATCAGCTACAACTGGCTACGCGAATTGACGGAGGTCGGGGCCGCGCCGAGGGAATTGGCGACGCGTCTGACGATGGCGGGATTGGCCGTGGACGCGGTGCACGAGGCGGGCGACGACTTCGTGCTGGATATTGACCTGACCTCGAACCGCCCTGACTGCCTCTCGCACCTCGGCGTCGCGCGAGAGGCCACCGCGCTGCTGCGCGGAGAGTTGCGCCCCATCGGCGCGCAGGCTTCGACGGTCGGGGGGCGCGCCGACGCCTCCACGCGCGTCGAGATTGAAGACACAGGGCTGTGCCCGCGATATGCGGCGCGCGTCGTGCGCGGCGTCAAGGTCGGCCCTTCGCCGGACTGGCTCGCGCGGCGCTTGCAGGCCATCGGGCAGCGTCCGATCAACAACGTCGCCGACATCACCAACTTCGTCATGCACGAACTCGGGCAGCCGCTCCACGCCTTCGACCTCTCGACGCTCGCGGAGGGGAGAATCGTGGTGCGCCGCGCCCGCGCCGGCGAGAAGATTAAGACGCTCGACGGCGTGGAGCGCGCGCTCGACGAAGAGATGCTGGTTATCGCCGACGCCGCGCGTGCGGTCGCGATTGCGGGCGTGATGGGCGGCGAGGAGACGGAGATTTCCGAACGGACGAGCGACGTCCTGATCGAGAGCGCCTATTTCGACCCGGCATCCGTGCGCCGCACCTCGAAGGCTCTGGGGTTGCAGACGGAAGCCTCCTATCGTTTCGAGCGCGGGACGGATTACGAGGGCGTGCGGCGCGCGCAGGACAGGTGCGTGGCGCTCATCTGCGAACTCGCGGGCGGCACAGCCACCGAAGACGCGGTTGATGTCTACCCGCGTAAACTGTCCCGACCCACCGTCGCCCTGCGCCCTCGGCGCGTCAGAGAGTTGACTGGTCTGAGCGTCCCCGCCGGTGAATGCGCGCGCATCCTCCGCGCGCTAGGGTTCGAGCCGGAGGGCGACGAGGCGGGCGACGAGGGCGCTGGGAATCAGCCCGGCGACCCTTCGGATTCGGGCGGGGATTACGGCAGCACCTTCCGCGTCCCTTCGTGGCGCACCGACGTGGCGATTGAAGAGGACTTGGT
>JAIVJM010000223.1 GCA_020199995.1 Acidobacteriota bacterium
TCGCGCGAGGCGTCGCCGGTCTGTGGCCGTGAGCCCACGTTCGGCTGGCGTGGCTGGCTTACGCATGAAGCCAGCGTAGTGTCAAAGAGCTATTCGTGCAAAGACTTTTGGCTATTCACTTAGTAAGGTGTCGCTCATGCGGCGGGATTATATCCTTGGAGATAACTTCTGAACACCCTATTCAGGGCACGTCTGACCCACTTTCTTTCATCCCCACTGGACTTAAACTTTGCACGTTATTTTTTCCCGGCTCGCACCGTGAGCTAAAGTATTCCGCCGCTCTCACGTCCGAAAAGTTGAATTGACCTTCCGCCAGTGCTTTGAATCTTGAACTTTGAACTTTAAACTCCCTCCGATGATTCCCGTCCCTGAAGCAATCCGCATCGTCCTTGAGCAGGCGCGGTCTCTGGCGTCGGAGCGCATCGCGTTGGAGGGGGCGCTCGGGCGCGTGCTGGCCGGGGACGTGTTGGCGGACGGCGATCTGCCGCCTTTCGACCGCGCGCAGATGGATGGCTACGCGGTGCGGGCGGCGGATACGGCGGGAGCACCCGTGCGGCTCAGGTTGGTGGGAGAGGCGGCGGCTGGCGAGGGCTGGCGCGGAGAGATGGGTGCGGGCGAGGCCGTCCGCATTATGACGGGCGCGCCGCTGCCCGCGGGGGCCGACAGTGTGCAGCAGGTCGAGGTCACGCGCGAGCTTGAGGATGGGGCCGTGGTTGAAATCGAACGCCCGACGCAGCCGGGTCAGTTCTTCGTCACGCGCGGAAGCGAAATCAAAGCGGGCGAAATTGTGCTGCGCGCGGGCGAGGTAGTCGGCGCGGCAGGTGTGGCAGTGCTCGCGTCGTTCGGGTATGCGGAGGTCGAGGCGTACAGGCGTCCGCGCGTCGCCGTGCTCGCCACGGGGTCGGAGCTGGTCGCGGCGGCGGAGCGACCGGGCGCGGATCAGATACGCGATTCCAACACCTACTCGCTCGCCGCCTACGCCGCGCTCGCGGGCGCGGAGGTCGAGCGGCTCCCGCTCAATTTGTTCGCGCGCACGGCGCTCAGGGCGATGCAGGGGTCGAAAGCGCCGTCGCTCGTCGAAGAGCGGGCCGTGCTCTCGCGCCCGCTTAAGGGAGCGGCGGAGAGGACGAGTTACCTGCCCGCCGTGCTCGAGACTGACGCGGACGGGCGGCTCATAGCCGAGCCCTTGAAGTGGGGCGGCTCGTCCGACTTCGTCGCCTTCGCGCGCGCCACGGCGCTCGTCATCGTCCCGGCGGACGTGAAGTTGATCGAGCAAGGCGAAGTGGTCAGCGTCGTGCGACTGCCGGGCTGGAGTTCCGCGCCGGTGATTGAATACGAATCAGGATGAGACACAGAGGCACGGAGACACGGAGAAGAAGAATAGAAATATTTCGAGGGAGCGTTGAGCATGAGAGCCGACCTTAACGGAATTGGGAGATAAGAGACCCGGTTTAACGCTCCCTCAAAAACTTTCCTTTTCATCTTCTCCGTGTCTCCGTGTCTCTGTGGCTCATCTTCCCTTTCTTCACGTGATAAAAACGAAAAGAGGCGCGGCCCCGTCGAAAACCGGGCCGCGCCGCTTCGCCTCTTCAGACTGACGCTCGGAAGGGGCGAAAGTTAGTTGGGCATCAAAACGGTGTCGATAACGTGAATGACGCCGTTCTTCTGGTAGACGTTCGCGGTGGTGACGGTCGAAGTGCCGCCCTTCTCGTCGCGCAGGATGAGCATCTTGCCGTTCATCGTGGCCGTCAGCGTGTCGCCGCTCACGGTCGTGAAGGTGGCCGTGCCGCCGCCCTTCTTGATCCTGGACATGATCTTCTTGGCATCCATCTTACCCGCCACGACGTGGTAGGTCAGGATTTTGGTGAGCATCTCTTTGTTCTCGGGCCTGACGAGGGTCTCGACCGTGCCCGCGGGCAGTTTGTCGAAGGCCGAGTTTGTTGGCGCGAAGACGGTGAAGGGGCCTTTGCCCATCAGCGTGTCAACCAGCCCGGCGGCCTTGACGGCGGCGACGAGCGTGGTGTGGATCGGCGAGTTGAGAGCGTTCTCCACGATGTTCTTGTTCTTGTACATCGCGGCCCCGCCCACTGTCGGGTTGCCGTTCATCATCTGCGCCTCGGTCGTCATCGAGGTCACGCCGAACGACGCGACCGCGAGCATGGACATCAAAAATAACTTTCTCATCCGTAGTCTCCCTTTCAAGGTTAAGGTTAAAGTTGCTTTCGCTATGTGACTGATATACGGGGCAACCCGACAGGCCGGATTTAGCTTGCGCGATAAAAAAATCTCCGTTGTTTTTTGTGACACGAACTTCGCCTGTGGCCTTCTACTCATGTCTATTCCAACACGTTTCCTTGTCCGGCGTGTCGGCCCCTCGCGCTTCGGGCCTTGCCCGCGCAACGTCACTCGCTTTACCTTTACGCGCATGGATGAACTCACTCACGTTGACGAGGCGGGCCGCGTGGCGATGGTGGACACGAGCGTGAAGCCGCAGACCGCGCGTCGCGCCGTGGCCTCGGCGCGCGTCCTGATGTCGCCCGCGACCATCGAAGCCGTCCGCGCGCACCGCACGCCGAAGGGCGACCCGCTGGAGACGGCGCGGCTCGCAGGCATCATGGCCGCCAAGCGCACAGCCGATCTCATCCCCTTGTGCCACACGCTGCCGCTCACGCACGTCGAAGTGCGCGCCACACTCGAAGAGGCCGGCGTCTACCTCGAAGCCGAGGCCGCCACCACGGCGCAGACCGGCGTCGAGATCGAAGCCCTCACCGCCGCAGCGGTCGCCGCCCTCACCGTCTACGATATGTGCAAGGCGGTCGAGAAAGGCATGACCATCACCGACGTGAGGCTCGAAGAGAAGACCGGCGGCAAGTCCGGCGTGTGGAAGAGGGAGGCGGCAGAAGGGGAAAGAGGCAGGGACTAAAGAGGTGAACGGAGCGATAGACGCAGCGTCTATCGCTGACCCTTTCCCTTCAAATAGCTTGAGCGTTCCTTTTCCAGTTTCTCCTTTCCCCGCCACATCGTGGTCAGCCCTTTTTTTCCCGAACGCCCCGTCGTACAATGTCGTATCAACTGGCGTAGAGACGTACCCGTTCCGGAATGGAGTAAAAGAGACAAGATGAGATTACAGATCGCACCCGACGCGCGCCCGCAGGTCACGACGTTGATGCTCGCCACGGCGCTCAGCGTCATCCTCTGGTTTATCCCTTACGCGGAGATTCTGACCTACCCGTTTCGCATCTTCGTCACGTTTATCCACGAAGGCGGGCACGCGCTGGCCGCGCTTGTGACGGGTAACTCCGTGCTGAGCCTGACGGTCGCGACGGACGGTAGCGGCGAGGTCTACTCGGCGACGGGCGGCGTCCTCTCGCAGATGTTCATTTCGAGCGCGGGTTATCTCGGCGCGATGTCCTTCGGCGCACTGCTGCTGCTGCTCATCCGCCGCGCCGCGTCGGCTCGCGTCGTGCTCGCGGGCTCCGCCGCGCTCGTGCTCCTGCTGACCGTTCTCTTTGGCTTCCTCGCGCCGCTTTGGAACCTCTCGCTGCCCGGTCTGTTCACGCTCTTCGCAGGGGTCGCGCTTCCGCTCGGACTCTTCGCCGCGGCACGCTACGCGGGGCCGCGTCTCGCCGCTTTCCTCGTCGGCTTCATCGCCGTGCAGTGCGTCCTTAATGCACTCTTCGACCTCAAGAACGTGCTCTTCGCCTCGGCGCTCACCGAAGCGCACACTGACGCTTTTAACATGGCGCGCGCGACCGGCATCCACCAGCTCTTCTGGGCGGCCTTCTGGGTCGGCGTCTCCTTCGTCATCCTTTCGCTGGCGCTCCGCGCCTACGCCGTCGGCAAGAGCCGACCCGCGCAGCCCGACCTCCCTTTCGAGGATGCGCCGCTCGAAGTCTGAAGAAGAATTCAAGTGAGCACAGAACCTTCGAGGTCGCCGGACGCCGAGCCGCAAACGCTCTCAGCCGACGACCTCTTCCCTTCTCAGGCCGACACCGAAGCCCTCACGCTCGGCTCGCTCCCCACGGGCGCGCGTCTCGTCCTGCGCTGCCGCAAGGACTGGCGCACGGCCACCGTCGCCTCCCTCGACAAGGCCACCGCCCGCGTCGTGCTCTCGGTCGGCTCTCCCTCCGGCCACACCTATCGCCTGCGCCGCCCCGCCGACGCCCCCCTCACACACGACGGCCCCATCCCCCTCCTCGGCGAAGGCCTCTGGCGCGCGGGTCTGGCGCGCTACGACATGCGCTGGTAAAAAAAACAGCTTGCACATTTGCCACAAAGGCACAGAGACGCGGAGACCGAGAAAGGAAAATGTGTTGAGCGAGCGTTGATCAGAAGAGCGCCTGTCTTGATGAACAAGCGGCGTGGATGAAACCGCTCAACTCTCCCTCAAACAGACTTCTTTCTTCCTTTTATCTACTCTGTGTCTCTGTGCCTCTGTGGCTCGTCTTTTGACCTCTTCTGGCCGCTTCGTCCCGGCGGCGAAACGGGTTATCATGTGAAGTTCGCCGTGTGGCCGGAGAGTTCACTGTGTGTCCCGGCGAACTTTTTAAGACATGACAGAACAAGCCATCACAGTGCGCGGGGCGCGCGTCAACAACCTCAAGAATATCTCTTTCTCCATCCCCATCGAGCGTCTCACGGTCGTGACGGGCGTCTCGGGGTCAGGTAAATCATCGCTCGCCTTCGACACCGTCTACGCCGAGGGGCAGCGCCGCTACGTCGAGTCGCTCTCGGCCTACGCCCGACAGTTCCTCGAACGGATGGACAAGCCGGACGTTGACGAGGTGCTGGGGATTCCGCCGGCCATCGCCATCCGGCAGAAGAACTCGACGCGCAACCCGCGCTCGACCGTCGGGACGCAGACCGAAATCTACGACTACCTGCGCCTCCTCTACGCGCGCGTCGGCACGACCTTCTGCCGCGTCTGCGGGCGCGAGGTGCATCACGACTCGCCCGAGTCTTCGGCGCAGGAAGTGCTCGAAGCGCTCCCCGAGGGGACGCGCTTCTACGTCCTCTTCCCCGCCGAGGCGGGCCTCAGAGTCGAGACGGAGGGCGGCGGCGCGGCGGCGAAGAAGAGCGCGAAGGGCAAGCAGGGGGCGCGGGCGAAGAAGCCGGACGGGGCCGCCGCCGCCGCAGCCGCGGCGCGCGCCGTCACCGCCCATGTGATGAGCCTCATGCAGCGCGGCTTCACGCGGCTGTTCGTCAACGGCGAGACGCTCGAGCTGCGCACGCCGGACGACTACAAGCGGGCGGACTTCGAGGGCGTCTTCGTGCTCGTTGACCGGCTCGCCGCGAGCGCCGACGTGCGCGAGCGGCTGGTTGACTCGTTCGAGACCTGCTTCATCGAGGGCCACGGGCAGGCCATCGTCGAGACCGCCGGGGCTGAAGCAAGACGGATGCGCTTCTCCGAACGCTTCGAGTGCAAGTACGACGGCACCGTCTACGCTCAACCCGAGCCGCGCCTCTTCAGCTTCAACAACCCCTTCGGCGCGTGCCCGACCTGTCAGGGCTTCGGCAACACCATCGGCCTCGACCTCGACCTCGTCATCCCGAACCCCGCGCTCTCGCTCGAAGAGGGCGCGGTCGAGCCATGGACGAAGCCGCAGCACGAATGGGCGCGCACCGAGCTCAAACGCTTCGCGCGGCAGGAGGGGATTCCGTTGGACGTGCCCTTCAACGAGCTCGCGCCCCAGCAGCAGCGCGCCGTCGTCGAGGGCGACGGCAACTGGAGCGGCGTGCGCGGCTTCTTCGATTGGCTTGAGACGAAAAAATACAAGCTCCATGTCCGCGTCTTTCTCGCCAAGTACCGCGGCTACACGCTCTGCCCCGACTGCGGCGGGGGCCGTCTCCGACAGGAGGCGCGCGACGTGCTCGTCGGCGCGAGCACCCTGCCCGCGGTCTGCACGCTCTCGATCAAGGACGCCGCGCTCTTCTTCGACCAACTAGAGTTGACGCCCGAACAGACGGCCATCGCCGACAAGGTGCTCTTCGAGATTCGCCGCCGCCTGAAGTTCCTCGTCGACGTGGGGCTCGACTACCTCACGCTCGACCGCCTCGCCTCGACGCTCTCGGGCGGCGAGGCGCAGCGCATCCAGCTCGCCACCAATCTCGGCTCGTCTCTGGTCGGCGCGCTCTACGTTTTGGACGAGCCCTCCATCGGCCTCCACCCGCGCGACAGCGAGCGGCTCATCAAGCTCCTTCATAACCTGAGGGACATCGGCAACACCGTCCTCGTCGTCGAGCACGACGAAGAGATGATGCGCGCCGCCGACCATATCCTCGACATCGGCCCGGCGGCGGGCGAACTGGGCGGGCGCGTCATCTACGAGGGCGACTTCGCGGGGCTCCTCAAGGACTCCATGACTCTGACGGGCAAGTACCTGCGCGGCGAGACGGAAATCCGCGAGCCGAAGCAGCGTCGCGCGCAGAAAAAGAAGAAGCTCTCCGTGCGCGGGGCCGCCGAGCACAACCTTCGCAACGTCGACGTTGACATCCCGCTCGAGATGCTCGTCTGCGTGACGGGCGTCTCCGGCTCAGGCAAGTCAACGCTCGTCCACGATTGTCTCTACGCGGGAATCAAGAAGCAGCGCGGCGAGTGGCAGGGGCATGTCGGCGCGTTCAAGGAGTTGCAGGGCACGCAGCATGTGGACGACGTGATTCTGGTTGACCAGTCGCCCATCGGACGCACGCCGCGCTCGAACCCGGTCACCTACATCAAGGTCTACGATGCCGTCCGCGAAGTCTTCTCGCAGACGCGCGACGCGCAATCGAAGGGGCTCGACCCCTCGCACTTCTCCTTCAACGTCCCCGGCGGGCGCTGCGACGTGTGCGAGGGCGACGGCACGGTGACCGTGGAGATGCAATTCCTGGCCGATGTCGAGCTGGTCTGCGAGGAGTGCAAGGGGACGCGCTTCAAGCCGCAGATTCTCGACGTGCGCTATCGCGGCAAGAACATCAACGACGTGCTCGGCATGACGGTGCGCGAGGCGATGGCCTTCTTTCGCGACACCAACAAGATCGCCAACCGGCTGCGCGTGCTCGACGACGTTGGTTTAGGCTATCTCCGGCTCGGCCAGTCGGCGACTACTCTGTCGGGCGGCGAGGCGCAGCGCGTCAAGTTGGCCGCGCACCTCTCGAAGCGCACCGGCTCGAAGACGCTCTATATCTTCGATGAGCCGACCACCGGCCTCCACTTCGACGATATCAACAAACTGCTCGCGGCCTTCCGCACGCTCGTCGAGGCCGGCGGCTCGCTCCTCGTCATCGAACACAACCTCGACGTCATCAAGACCGCCGACCACGTGATTGACCTCGGCCCCGAAGGCGGCATCGGCGGCGGCCACGTCATCGCGCAGGGAACCCCCGAAGAGATCATGGCCGCCCCCGACTCCCACACAGGCCGCTTCCTCAAGGCGCACCTCGCGCGCACGAACGGTCATCGCCACTCATAAAACGCCCCGCCGGAGACGTCTCCGGCGACCGCGGAAGATATTAAGGGCAGGGATTGTCCCTGCCCTTGCGATTCCCCTGAGCCCGCCGACGCCTGCGTAGAGACGCGGGATGTCCCGGCTCGAATCAATTTGAGGACGCGAGGGTTTTACAAATCAGTGGTGAGAGCCCGCGTCCGTGTTAATTTATCCCTGCACAGGAATCCGCTGATAAGGTGAGTCGAGTTTCACATGAGCCTGAGAGAACGCATCGTTTCGGACATGACCGCCGCGATGAAGGCGCGGGACGCGGCGCGCACTTCGACCCTACGTATGGTCAAGGCCGCCCTCCAGTACCGCGAGATCGAGAAGGGCGGCGAGCTGACCGAAGAGGAGTTGACCAAATCTCTCCAGTCGCTCGTCAAGCAGCGCCGTGATTCAATCGAGCAGTATGAGAAGGCGGGCCGCACGGAGCTGGCCGGGAAGGAGCGCGCCGAAATCGCCGTCATTGAGGAGTACCTGCCCCGCGCCGCGACACCCGAAGAGATCGAGCGCGCGGTCGCCGAGGCCGTCGCCGAGGTCGGAGCCACATCCATCAAACAGATGGGCGCGGTGATGAAGACCGCACAGGCGAAACTCGCGGGCCGCTCGGCTGACGGGCGCACGGTCAGCGAGATCGTCAAATCCAAGCTCGGTTAGAAGGGCTTCCGGGGAAAAGTCCGAGGGACGAAGGCGAACGGAACCGCGTCAAAAGCAGTGCCTTTTCCTTCCTTTTCCCCTTTTCTCCTTCAGGCTTTTGGCCCTCCCTCCGGTCGCCCTCTTCAGCCGCCCGCCCCTCCCGTTTGGCGGGTTGCCTCACGGCAGTTGTTACCGTATAATCCGCCTCTTGCTCGGAGCGCGGTGGCGTTGTCCAGTGGGTTCGCGCCCACTTTTTCTTTTGCGCGGGAGCTTTTTTCGGGGAGGGACGCGGCGGTGTCGGATGAGACTTCTGTCGATGGGCGGGTCCGCGAGATCGCCGGGCGGGCAGCCGCCGAGCGCGGACTCGAACTCGTCCACGCCGAAGTCGCGGGCGGCGCGCATGCGCCCATCGTGAGGGTTTTTATTGACAAGCCGGACGGAGTGACGCACGCCGATTGCTCGGCGGTGAGCCTCTATGTCGGGACGGTGCTCGACGTGGAAGACTTCATCCATTCCGCCTATACGCTTGAAGTCTCGTCGCCGGGGCTGGAGCGCGGCCTCTATAAACGCGAGGACTACGAACGCTTCGCGGGGCGGGCGGCGAAGTTGAAGTCGCGCTCAGCCGTCAACGGGCAGCGCAACTTCCGCGGGCACATCGTCGGCGTCGAGGGCGACACGGTGGTCTTCGACGACAAGACCTCGGGCCGCGTCCAGGTCCCCGTGGCCGATGTCGTCAAGGCGAATCTGGAGATTGACGTCGAAGAGGAATTCCGCCTCGCCGAAGAGCGCGAGCGGCACAGGAAGGCTGCCCCTCCGGACGGGCAGACCGGCTGACAACTGAATAGACCGACAACTGAATAACGGTTTAGGCGTCTCGGGTCGCGGGGCCGGAAACTTCAACCCGGACCGACACATCTAAACGACTGGCAAACTTTTTATGAGCGCATCCATCGGACAAAGCATTGACGCCCTCTGCAAGGAGCACGGCATTGACCGCGACCTCGTCGTCGAGGCGATGAAGGAGGCCGTGCGCGCCGCGGCACGCAAGCAGTTCAAGTCGGGCGAGGAAGTTCAGGTCGAGTTCTCTTCCGAGACGGGGCTGGAAATCTTCGCCTCGAAGGTCGTCGTCGAGGAGGTTGAGAACCCCGGCAAGGAACTCTCGCTCGAAGAGGCCAGAGAGCTGGCGGGCGAGGAGGTGGACGTGGGCGACGAACTCCAGCTCCCGATGCCGATGGAGGAGATGGGCCGCATCGCCGCGCAGACCGCCAAGCAGATTCTCTTCCAGAAGGTCCGCGACGCGGTGCGCGCCAACGTCTACGAGCAGTACATAGATAAGGTCGGCGACCTCGTCAACGGCTACGTCAAGCGCTTCGAGCGCGGCGACATCATCGTTGATCTGGGCACGGTCGAATCCGTCCTCCCGCGCAAAGAGCAGTCGCGCGGCGAGCAGTGGACGCAGGGCGAGAGGGTGAGAGTCGTCATTGACGACGTGTCGAAGGAGGCGAAGGGGCCGCAGGTCGTCGTCTCGCGCACCTCGCCGGAGCTTCTGCGTCGCCTCTTCGAGATGGAGGTGCCGGAGATTTACGACGGCACGGTCGTCATCAAGTCGGCGGTGCGCGAGCCCGGCGAGCGCGCCAAGATCGCTGTCTCCTCGACCGAGCGCGACGTTGATCCGGTGGGCGCGTGCGTCGGCATGAAGGGCTCACGCGTGCAGGCCATCATCCGCGAGCTGCGCGGCGAGAAGATAGACATCATCGAGTGGTCGGACGAGCCGTCAGTGTTCGCCGCCAACTCCCTCTCGCCCGCCAAGGTCAATCAGGTGCGCATCACCGACATCGAGCGGCGGCAGATGGAAGTCATCGTCAACGAGGACCAGCTGAGCCTCGCCATCGGCAAGCGCGGGCAGAACGTGCGCCTCGCCACCAAGCTCGTCGGGTGGAACATAGACATCCGCAGCGAGGAAGAGATCAAGAAGGAAGTCGCCGCGCAGATGGGCGCGATGATCGCCTCGGGTGCGCCCGTTCCCATCGACCGACTCGAAGGCATGACCGCCGCGACGACCGCCGCGCTGGCCGAGCACGGCATCGGCGACATCGAGACGCTGGCGAATGCGACCGTGGACGACCTCGTCGAATACCTCGACATCAGTCTCGATCAGGCCGAGGGAATGATCTCTGCCGCGCAAGCCGTGATGAAAGCGCGCGACGCCGCCGGAACCGAAGAAGGTGAAGCCGCCGAGGGCGCGGAAAGCGAAGGCGCGGAAGCGTCCGCCGGTGAAGCCGGAGCGGAAGAGGCGTCTGCTTCGGGTGGCGAAGAAGAAGTGTCCGAGGTGAGCGAGGAAGTTTACGAGCCGACGGAGCAGCATGCGGCTTCGGTCGAGCTCGACCCGTCGGTTGATCCGGGCGAGGTCAGGCCTTCGGACGAGTCAACTGCCGAAGGCTACGACGAAGCGGTCGAGGGCGGCACGCCGTTCAGCGCCGAGCCGGACATCCTCGCCGCGGATTCCGCCGACCCCGTCGCCGCCACTGAGGTCGAGCAGATGTCCGCCGAGGAACTGCTCTTGCAGGGGGCGGGCCGAGACCTGCGCCCTGACACGATCACGCCCGCACCCGACATCACCTCGGCTGAGGCGGCTGTCATCGAGCACACGGGCGCGGCGCTCGAAGAGGAGCGTCCCGGCACGCTCGCCGACGCTCTGGACGAGATCAAAGGGCCGACGGTGCGCGACGAAGAGGATGAGGACGCTTCCCTTTCGCCGCGCTCGGGTCTCGCGGCGGAAGCGTCCGCGCCCGAAGCAGAGATTTCGTCGGAGCCTTCGCCCACGGGCGCGGGCGACCCGGCGACCGTTGAAGACGTTGCGGAAGATGAGTCCGAAAATGCTCGCGGCAACGTCGAATAACCGCGGCCCCGGCTGCGACGGCGCGCGCCCCCCTCACGGAGGAACGCGCGCCTCTTGCCCGCCCTGAATCCCCTTCTCCGGCGACTGAGCCCGCGCGCTCTCACCGAGAAGGTTAAGGAGGCGGTTTGACACCTAACCCACCGTCCACCGCGCCGTGCGCGTCGTCAAGAAGGCGAAGGTCGCCGAGGCCGATGAAGCGCCGCACGACGAAGAGGGCACGACCGCAGCCGAGGAAGCGTCGCACGCGGGCGAAGTGTACGCCGCGCCGGAGCACGACGCTCCGACCGCCGCCGCCGCCGAGCCGCACGCCGAGCTTCCGCCCGAGGGCACGAGTCAGGGCGGCGCGGTGCGACAGCTCGTCCCGCGCGTCATCAGGAAATTGCCGACCGCCGCTCGCGCCGAAAGGCCCGAGGGCGCAGCAGTACAGACGGACACGGGTGCGCAGGAAACCGAAGAACAAATGATCACAGCGCCCAGCGCCTCCGTAGAATCCGACGCGCCGTCGCCGATTCCTTTTATTCAACCCCAGAACGGCGACTTCCCCGCCGCCGCGCTCGCGACCGAAGAGGCCGCCGAGCCGGAGTCCGCAGAAGAGGCCCCCGCGGAAGCCACGAGCCCCGCCGCGCCACTCCCCGGACGACAGGTCAGAGTCTTGCGCCCAACTTCGGCGGCGCTCAGCGCGGGCATTCAGGCGGGCCAGCGCGTGACCGCGCCGGCTGCGCCGGCTGCGGCGGCGACGCCGGCAGCCCGCGACCGCGCGGGCCGTGTGGGCCGCGACGAGCGCGGCGGACGAGGCCGCGGGCGCGAAGAATTAAACGCCGCCCCGCGCGGCACCCCCGGCGAGACGGCCACGCCGCAGACCGTCTATACCCCCCCGGCGGACGCGCGCCGCCCCGGCAGTCGCCCCGGACGAAGGCCCGTCGGTCGCCCCGGCCACGGCAGGGGCGTCGAGACGCGCGGCGGCCGCTTCGACCGCGACTTCATCGTGCCGCCGAAGGCGCTCTCGCGCGAGGAGCGCATCGCACAGTCGCTCAACATCCCTTCGGGCGGCGGCGGTGGCGAGCTCAAGGCCATCCGCCTTATCGAAGGCTCGACCGTCAAGGAGTTCGCCGAGAAGCTCGGCATCAAGCCAAAAGACGTCGTCGCGCTCCTCATGCAGCGCGGCGTGCTGGCGACCATCAACCAGCCCTTGAACGCCGACGTGGCGGGCGACATCGGGCGGCGCTTCGGCTTCGAGATCTCCTTCGTTGACTTCGAGGAGATGGTCGCCGAGGAGGAGTTCGAGGAGATCATCGGCGAAGGCATTGAGGACTACGTCGAGGAGAGCCGCGCGCCCGTCGTCACCGTCATGGGTCACGTCGACCACGGCAAGACGAGCTTGCTCGACGGCATCCGCGCGACCGACGTCGCCGGAGGCGAGGCGGGCGGCATCACTCAGCACATCGGCGCGTACAGCGTTCAGGTCAAGAGCCCCGACGACCCCACGCAACTGCGCCGCGTCGTCTTCCTCGACACACCGGGCCACGAGGCCTTCACGATGATGCGCGCGCGCGGCGCAAAGGCCACCGACGTGGTCGTCCTGGTCGTGGCGGCGGACGACGGCGTCATGCCGCAGACGGTCGAGGCCATCGAGCATGCGCGCGCGGCGGGCGTGCCCATCGTCGTCGCGATTAACAAGATCGACCGGCCCGATGCCAACCCCGACCGCGTCCGGCAGGAGCTCGCGGGCCACGGCCTCCAGCCCGTCGAGTGGGGCGGCGAGACCGAGATGGTTCCCGTCTCGGCGAAGAAGCGCGAGAATCTGGACACGCTGCTGGAGACGATTCTCCTGACGACGGACATCCTCAATCTGCGCGCGAGCCCTTCGCGGCTCGCCGCGGGCGTGGTGCTCGAAGCCAAGCTCGACCGCGGGCGCGGCTCGGTGGCGACGGTGCTCGTGCAGCAGGGGACGCTGCGCGTCCACGACCCGTTCATCGTCGGCCAGATCTTCGGCAAGGTGCGCGCCATGTTCAACGACCGCGGCGAGGCGATTCAGGAGGCGGGGCCGGCCACGCCCGTCGAGGTCTTAGGGCTGCAGGGCGTGCCGCAGGCCGGCGAGTCCTTCCAGGTCGTCGCCGACATTACGAAGGCGCAGCAGATTTCGCATCACCGGCAGATGATTACGCGCCAGAACACACTGCTCCAGACCACCAAGCGCGGCATCGAGGCGCTTGGTGCGAAGGAGGTCAAGGAGCTTCTCATCATCGTCAAGGCCGACGTGCAGGGCTCGGTCGAAGTCTTGAAGAGCACGCTCCAGAAGCTTTCGACCGAAGTCGTCAAGGTGCGCGTCATCCGCTCGGGCGCGGGCGCGATTACGGAATCGGACGTGCTCCTCGCCGCCGCCACGCAGACCGAGGCGGCGGGCCGCGCCGTCGTCATCATCGGCTTCAACGTGCGCCCCGAGGTGCGCGCCGCCGAACTCGCCAAGCAGGAGCATGTGGACATCCGCCTCCACTCGATTATCTACAAGGTCGAGGAGGAGATTCGCGCCGCGATGATCGGCATGCTCGAAGCCATCGAAAGCGAGCGCATCACGGGCACGGCGCTCGTGCAGGAGGTCTTCCGCGTCCCGAGGGTCGGGGTGGTCGCCGGGTGCCGCGTCCTCACGGGGATGATCCGCCGCAACGGTCGCGCGCGGCTCATCCGCGACGGGGTGGTCGCATGGGAGGGCAACATCGGCTCCCTGCGCCGCTTCAAGGACGATGTCTCCGAAGTCCGCGACGGCTATGAGTGCGGCATCGGCCTCGAAAACTTCGGCGACATCAAGGAGAACGACCAGATCGAGGCCTACGTCATAGACAAGGTCGCGGCCACCGAATTGTAAGCAGTAAGCGGTGAGCAGTAAGCAGTTTTTTGCTCTTACTGCTCACCGCTTACTGCTCACTGCTCACTGTTTTTGCTATGCGTCGCCCAGAGAAGATTGCCGAACTCATCCGCGAGGAGGTCACCCAGATCGTCGGGTACGAGCTGGAAGACCCACGCGTACTGTCAGTGACGGTGACGGATGTGCGCGTCACCGACAACCTGCGCGACGCGCGCGTCTTCGTCACCGCCGAGGGGACGGAAGCCGAGCGCGTCGAGGCGCTCAAGGCGCTCCATCGCGCTGCGCCTTACGTGCGCAGGCAGTTGGGGACGGTGCTCAATTTGCGCTACACGCCGGAGATTCACTTCGTGCGCGACACGGTCGAGGAATCGGCCGCGCGCGTCGAGGCGCTGCTCGCCGGCATCGAGATCGAAAGCCGCCAGCCCGCCCCCGCAGATGAGGCCGGCGAAGAAGAGAGGAGTAAGGAAATGATGAATGATGAATGATGAATGATGAATGAAAAACAGACCGTCTTTCATTCATCATTCATCATTCATCATTCATCATTTTTGATTTCAAATGCTCAGTCAAGTCGTCGAGCTTATCGAATCGAAGCGTCGCTTCGCCATCACCTCGCACATCCGCCCCGACGGTGACAGTCTGGGTTCGTCGCTCGGCCTCTACTGGCTGCTGCGTGCCCTCGACAAAGAGCCCGAAGTCATCATGCGCGACCCCGTGCCCCACTCCTACCTCAAGCTGCCCGGCGCCGAGTTCGTGAGGGTCACGCCCGGCGTTGATCGCCCCTACGACGCGGTCTTCGTCATCGAGTGCTCGGAGATTGACCGGCCCGGCCTCAACGACCTCGAAAGCCAGCTCGTCGTCAACATAGACCACCACTCGACGACCGCGCTCTTCGGCGCCATCAACTGGATCGACTCGACTGCCTCGGCGGTCGGCGAGATGATCTACAACCTCTGCAAAGCCATCGGCGTGCGGGTCACGCGCGAGATCGCCGAGTGCGTCTACACCGCGCTCGTCACCGACACGGGCTCGTTCCACTACTCGAACACGACCGAGCGCACCTTCAAGGTGGCCTCTGAGCTGGTGCGCGCGGGCGTCAAGCCGGCGAAGGTTTCGCAGGCGGTCTTCGGCAACTACCCGTGGAGCAAGATCGCCTTGACGAGCAGCGTGCTCGCCACCGTCAAGCGCGACGCCTCGGGCCGCGTCGCATGGCTCAGGCAGACGCAGGAGATGCAGCAGCTCGCCGGGGCTTCGGACGAGGACGGCGACGGGCTGGTCAATTACCCCTTGAGCTGCGGCGAGGTCGAGGCCGGGCGGACACCGCAACGCCGCCGGCTGCACCTTCCGCGGCAATCTGGACGAGGCCGAGAGTGCCATCGTCAGGCCGCTCATCGAGGCGGTCGAACTGCGCTCGGGCGCGGGCGCGAACGGCGGCGGGATGGGGGGACAGCAGCCGCAGCAGGAGATCGTCGCCGCCGTCGAGAGGCGGAACATCGAGCGGGATGTACGACCTTAAGTTTTCTCGGCCCGCTTTCTCCTTCGTCGTGCGGTATGTTACTCTTCGTGCCCGTCAACTTCTGATCCCCCCGACAAGGAGCGGCTCGCCAAGCGGAAGGTCCTGAAGGCCCATGTCCTGGTTTCGCAAGAAGAACCAACGGATCGAATCCGTCCCCGTGGACGAGCGGCGGGTCAACACGGCGGGCATCTTCGTCAAGTGCCTCGAATGCGACGCCGCGCTTTACAAGCGCGAGCTCGAAGAATCCTTTCAGGTCTGCCCGCACTGCGGCTATCACTTCCGCCTCGACGCGCGCACGCGACTCGCCATGCTCTACGACGAGGGCAACTACGAGGAACTGGACGCCGAAGTAATCTCGACCGACCCGCTCGAATTCACCGACACCAAGCCTTACAAGCAGCGGCTCGAACAGGCCCGGCGCTCGACGGGACTCCCCGAAGCGGTGCTCAACGCGCGCGGCCACATCGGCGGGCACCTCGTGCTCATGTCGGCGATGGACTTCTCTTTTCTCGGCGGCTCGATGGGCTCGGCGGTCGGCGAGAAGATTACGCGCGTCATCGAGCGCGCCATCCGTGAGCGCGGGGCCGTCATCATCGTCAGCCAGTCGGGCGGCGCGCGGATGCAGGAGGGCACGCTCTCTCTGATGCAGATGGCGAAAATCGCCGCCGCGCTGGCGCTCCTCGGCGAGGCGCGGCTGCCCTTCATCTCGGTCCTCACCGACCCGACGACCGGCGGCGTGACGGCGAGCTTCGCGATGCTCGGCGACATCAACATCGGCGAGCCGAAGGCGCTCATCGGCTTCGCCGGCCCGCGCGTCATCGAGCAGACCATCAAACAAAAGCTCCCGAAGGATTTTCAACGCGCCGAATTCCTCCTCGACCACGGCATGCTCGACGCCGTCATTGACCGCCGCGAGATGCGCGAATTCATCATCAAGGCGCTCAAATTCATGGTCAACCCCGCCGTCCAGTTCCAGCCACTCAAGCCGCACCTCCCCGGCAGCAACGGCGACGGCACGATGCCGGAACTTCAAACGGAAGCTCAAAACTCAAAGACCAAAATCCAAAGTTGAAGATAGCGCATTTATCGAGCCCCGACAGGGGCGGAAGAATTTAGCCCACGGCGTCGGGCCGGGGGCTTAAGTTGCGATAAAAAATTTAAGCCCCGGGAGGGGCGAAAGAAATCCAACGTGTGTCACACGTTCCTTGAAAGTCTTTCGCCCCTCCCGGGGCTCTTTACATTTATTCCCGCCTTTGAACTTTAAACTCATCCCCGATGAACTTCGACGAGGCCGTCAGCTACCTCCTCAGCCTCGGCCACGAGACCGTCGCCATCAAGCTCGGCCTGAACAACATCGAGCGGCTGCTCGAACGTCTGGGACGCCCGCAGGACGCCTTCGCTTCAGTCCAGATCGCCGGGACGAACGGCAAGGGCTCGACCGCCACGATGCTCGACGCTATTGCACGCGCCGCGGGGGTGCGCGCGGGGCTCTACACCTCACCGCACCTCGTCTCGATCACCGAGCGCGTCCGCGTCGCGGGCCGCGAGATTTCCCGCGACGACTTCGCGCGCTCGGCCTCGCTCGTGCGCGCGACGTCCGAAGAGGTCGAGGTGGCGGCGGGCGCGCTCCCAACCTTCTTCGAGCAGTTGACCGCCATCGCGCTCACGGCCTTCCGCGACGCGGGCGTCCGGCTCGCCATCCTCGAAACCGGCCTCGGCGGGCGGCTCGACGCGACGACCGCGGCGCGCGCTTCGGTCGTCGCCGTCACGCCCGTCGCGCTCGACCATCAGGAATATCTGGGGCACACGCTCGCCGAAATCGCCTCGGAGAAGGCGGCCATCATCCGTCCGGGCATGAAGGCGGTCGTCCTCGCGCCGCAGGAACGGGAGGCCGAAGCCGTGCTCCTGCGCCGCTGCCGCGAGTGCGGCGTCGAGCCGCGCTTCGCGAAAGATGCCCCGGAAGTTGCGGGCGCGTCCGACGCGGGCCGCCTGCTCGTGCGCCTGCGCACCGCGCGGGCCGACTACGGCCTCGTCCGCCTCTCCCTGCGCGGTCGTCACCAGTTGACCAACGCGGCGGTCGCCGTCACGCTCGCCGAAGCGCTCGCCGAAGACGGCTTCCCCTTCGCTCCCTCCTCAATCGTCGCCGGGCTCGAAACGGCGGAGCACGCCGGGCGTTTGGAATTCGACGCCTCGCATGCCCCTCCCCTGCTCTTCGACGGCGCGCACAACCCGGCGGGCGCGCGCGTGTTGCGAGAATATCTGGACGAGTTCGTCGCGCCGCCCCTCACGCTCGTCTTCGGCGCGATGCGCGACAAGGCGCTCGCGGAGATCGGCGCGACGCTCTTCCCAGCCGCCTCGCATCTCGTCCTGACCTCGCCGCAACACCCGCGCGCGGCCACCGTCGAAGAACTCATCCGTGCCGTGCCCGTCCCGGCGAGTTCGAGTACAATCACGCTCGCGCCGTCGAGCGCCGACGCCCTGCGGCTGGCGCGCGCGCAGACGCCGCCGGGCGGCATCATTTGTGTCGCGGGCTCGCTCTATCTCGTCGGCGAAGTGAAGGCCCAACTCCAGACACCGACACCGGAAACTTAATTCTCATGAGCGTGAGCGCGGAGACGAAAAAACTGTGGCGGACGATTGGCATCTTCGCGGTCGTCGGCATTCTCGTCCTGATCCCGCTGATGTGGCTGGCGTTGAGGCTGCGCGACGACGCGTACCGACGCCGCGTCATCGCGGCCAACGAGGCTGAGACGCTCTCGGCACTCGAAGGAATCGCCGCCGCCCAACAGCTCTACCTCCAGAACTATTCGCAGTACGGGACTTTCAAACAGTTGATCGAGGCGGGCGTTTTCCGCGCCCCGCTCGAAGGCGACTCGCTCGTCGCCGACGGCTACTCGTTCAAGCTCAAAGTCACGCCGAAGGCCGATGGACAAACGCCCTCCTTCAGCGTCAACGCCGACCCGCTGGCGAGCGGAGAGCGCGACGCGACCGGCAGTCGGCACTTCTATCTCGACTCGAACATCGTCGGCATCCGCGTCAACGAGGAGCGCCCGGCCAGCGCGGGCGACCCGCCGCGCCAGACGGTGAGCGACTATTGAGCTGAAGCGCTTCGGCGCGCATGTCAGGCGGCGCGCTCTCATCCGAACGTCGGCAAGGCGCGCGGGGATTGTGATGGATACTCCTCAAAATAAGACGCCGGAAGTGCTGGCGAGCGAAAAGATTTTCAAGGGCCGCATCATCGAAGTCGCCGTGGACACGGTGCGCGAGGGCGACCAGACCTATGTGCGTGAGGTCGTGCGCCACGACGGAGGCGCGGGCGTTGTCGCGTACTTTGAAGACGGCTCGGTCGCTCTCGTCCGGCAATACCGGCACCCCGCCGGGCGCTATGTGCTTGAGTTGCCCGCGGGCAAGATTGAGGGCGGCGAACCCCCCGAGGCGTGCGCGGCGCGCGAGTTGGAAGAGGAGATCGGCGTCAGGGCATCGCGCATCGAGCAACTCTCGGAGTTCTTCACCACCCCCGGCTTCTGCTCCGAAAGGCTCTGGGTTTTCCTCGCCGACGGCCTCACTGAGACCACCCGCAGCCATGAGGAGGACGAGATCATCGAGGTCGTGCGCCTGCCCTTCGCCCGCGCCCTCGGAATGATCGCGTCGGGCGAAATAGACGACGCCAAGACGATCATCGGCCTCCTGCTCGCCGCAGACAAACTCGGGCTTTCGGCGAACGCGCGCATCCCCACAGGCGATGCGGGGTAAGAGCCGGGAGCAAGCGAGCGACTTCTTTCATCGCCCTTTCAGGACGAAGGAAAACTTTCGCGCGCTCGCACGAACATGAAACAGCCCGCGACCACAGAGCCGATTGAATCTGCCACCCTGACGCGCATGGACTCGCCGCCGCGCATGGCCCCGGCGCGTGGGGCGACGCTCGCCAACTACCTTCATTCGGCTGTCGCCATCCCGCTCATCTACCTCTATACCGCCGTCATGGGCACGCTCTCGCTTGCCGTCTCGTTCTTCGACCCGGAGGGGCGTCGGCAGCACTGGTGCGCGCAAGTCTGGAGCCGCATGATCGCGCGCACGGTGGGCGCGCGCGTGCGCGTCCACGGCGCGGAGCACCTGCGGCCCGGCGCGTCATACGTCTTTCTCTCGACGCACCAGAGCTACATGGACATCCCCGTCATGCTCGGCTACCTGCCCGCGCAGTTACGCATCGCCGCCAAGCGCGAGGTCTTCATGATTCCATTCCTCGGCTGGCACCTGCAGCGCGCCGGGCACATCTCGATCAACCGCGGCTCGACGCCCGAGGCCGTGGCGACCCTCCAGCGGGCTGCGCGTGAAGTGCGCGAGGGCGTCTCGGTCTTCCTCTACCCGGAGGGCACGCGCTCGCGCGACGGGGCTCTCCAGCCATTCAAGAAGGGCGGCTTCAAGTTCGCCGTGCAGACGGGACTGCCCGTCGTGCCCGTCACCATCAGGGGCTCGCGACGGGTGCTCCCCCGCGACTCGTTCATCTTCCGCCCCGGCGAAGTCGAGATGTACGTGGACGCGCCCATCCCCACCCACGGGCTCGAAGACTCAGACCTCCCCGCGCTCATGCAATCCGTCCGTGAAGCGATGACAAAACATTTCGAGGAAGTAAGCAGTAAGCAGTGAGCAGTCGAGGATAGAAACCGGTTCGGGTCGGAAAGCCCCGTCAGGGGCGGAAGAATTTAGACGAGGGGGCATCAGCCGTGGGAGCCGACGGAAAGAGAAGCCGAAGAGCCCCGGAGGGGCGAAAGAATCTCAAGCTTGAACACCAGCATATCCCAATATTCTTTCGCCCCCCCGGGGCTCTCTCTAATTTTTATATTCTTTCGCCCCTGACGGGGCTCATTGCTTCCCACTGTTTACTGCTCACTGCTTACTGCTCACTGCTTAGTGTCTTCTCCCTTGCTTTTGCTTCGTCGCGTCTCTTACACTCGCCCGCGTGAGCACACCGTTGACACCACTCCCACAAGACAGTTTCGCGAGTTACACGCCGGAGCCGGCGGCAGCGACGATGCGGGAGGCGTTTAATCCCGACGACCCGCCGTGGGGCGCGGGCTCGGCGCTGATGGTGTGGGTGGCGAGCATCCTGCTGATGGTCTTCGTCCCCCTCTTTCTGGTCATCCCGTACATGCTCTACCGTGTCGGCGCGGCAAACTTCGCCACGAGTCTCGAAGGGCTCGCCAAAGACCCTTCGATCATCCTCGTCAGCATCGCGGCGACAGTCCCGACGCACCTGCTCACGCTCCTGCTCGTCTGGGCGGTCGTGACCCGGTACGGGCGGCGACCGTTCTGGCCGGTCATCGGTTGGAGCTGGGGCCCGCGTTTCGGCTTCTGGGCGTGTCTGGCGGCGGCCATCCTGCTGTTGGGCGGCGCGGTGGCCGTCGCCAAATTGCTCGGCGTCTCGCGGACGCCCTTCGACGATATTCTGGAGAGCTCGCCCTACGCGCTCTTCGCCGTCGCCTTCCTCGCGACGGCGACCGCGCCGCTCGTCGAAGAGCTGGTCTACAGGGGCGTGCTCTACTCCGCGCTCCGCAGAGCCGTGGGCGTCGCGGGCGCAGTGCTTCTGGTCACGTTCCTCTTCGCGCTCGTCCATTTCTGGCAGTATCAGACCAGCCCCGGAACCATCGGCGCCATCCTCCTGCTCAGTCTCGCGCTCACCATCGTGCGCGCCTCCACCAAGCGCGTGTTGCCCTGCGTCGTCATCCACTTCATCTTTAACGGCGTGCAGGTCGCCGGACTGCTCTACACCTATTTCCGCCCCGACAAACCGGCAGGCGAGACGCAGGCCGCACTGTCCGCGCTCTTTCGATCTATTTTTTAATAGCTATGAGCTGTGAGCTTTTAGCTTTCGGATTTCAGCAGCTACACGCGGACGACGACGCCTGTTGTCCCGACCTTCTTCCGGTTGCGCGATAAAAGCTGACTGCTGAAAGCTAATAGCTCACAGCTTATAGCTAACCGCTTCTTTATGTCTTACGAGGTTGTGGTCGTCGGCGGCGGCATCGGCGGGTTGACGACTGCGGCGCTGCTGGCCGCGCGCGGCGTGAGCGTGTGCCTGCTTGAGCGCGAGCGCGAGGCGGGCGGGTGCGCCGCGGCCTTCGGACATTCCGGCCACACCTTCGAGACGGGCGCGGGACTCTACGCTTCGTGGCAGCCGGGGGAGATTCACGAGCGCGTCTTCGACGAGCTGCCCGTCGAAGCCCCGCAGGTGCGGAGGCTCTCGCCCTCTTACGTCGTGCGTCTGCCCGACGGGACGGACGTGCGCGTCGGCGCAAACGGCGAGGAGTTCGCGGCGGGACTCCGCGCGGCCTTCCCCGAATGTGCGGAGGCGGCGCTGCGCTTCTACGGCGAGATGACGCCGCTCGCCGAAGCCCTGCACCGTGCGGCGGCGCGCGTTCCCGCGCTCGCCACGGCCCCGCGCTTCCAGCGTCTGAAACTTCTGGCGGCGGAAGCACGGCTCTCTCAGAGTATCCTTTCCGGCCTCGGCCAGACGGCGGCGCGACACCTCTCCGGGACTTCGGCGCGCTTCCGGCGCTTCATCGATGCGCAACTGCAAATCTTCGCGCAGACCCCCTCTGACTCCGCCGCGTACCTCTATGCCGCGGTCGCGCTCAGTCAGGGGAGGCGCGGGATGTACGCCATCCGCGGCGGCGCGGCGGCGCTCGTCGCCGCGCTCGTCGAATCAATACGCCTGAGCGGCGGGACGGTGCGTCTCGACGCGCCCGTCCTGCGGCTCGCAGATGGGCCGGGAGGCGTCGCCGTCGGCGTCTCGCTTTTGAGCGGTGAAGTCGTCGAGGTGACGCGCGCCGTCGTCAGCAACCTGACGGTCTGGGACACTTACGGGAAGCTCCTCGGCTCCGAACGCACGCCGCCCGAGGCGCGCGCGCGTCTGAAACGCCTGCGCGGCTGGGGCGCTTACCAGATTTTCCTGAGCGCGGATGAAGAGGCGGCGCGGCGGCTCCCCTCGGATCAAGTCCTCTCGCTCGCGGATTGGCAGGAGGGCGCGGACTTCGACGCCGAACGCTTGCTCTTCATGTTCAGCGCCGCGCCCGAGTGGGACGCGCGCGCGCCCGCGGGCAAACGCGCCGTGACCGTCTCGACCTTTACGGACGCGGCACAGTGGTTCACCTTTCATGAAGACGAGACGGGCCACGAAGAGCAGGACCGGCGGGCGCTCGCGGAGTGTTGGGAGCGGATGCACGCGGCGCTGCCCGAGCTGGGCGCGGGCGTGGAAGTGCTCGAGACGGCGACGCCGCGCGTCTTCTACGAGCGGACGCGGCGCAGGCTGGGGATGGTCGGCGGCGTCGGCCAGACGCTCGAAGCGTTCGGCCCCAACTCTGTGACGCACCGCACGTCGCTCCCGAACCTCTACATGGTCGGCGACACGACCTTCCCCGGCCACGGCGTCGCCGCCGTCACGCAGTCGGCGCTCATCGTCGCCGACGAAATCTGCCGCCGCAGGTGAGGCGCAGGAAGAAAGAGGAAGGGCTCGGAAACGCGCGCGTTTCCGAGCCCTTCCTCTTTCTGAATACAGCCCGTCGTCTTTACCGGTTGTGCCCCGGCTCGACCGTCCGGTGGGGCATGGGCCGCTCGCCCGCGCCGCGCTCGAAGGATGGGGTCTCGCGCGCGGGTGGATTGTTTCTCACGCCGGTGCTCGGGGTCTGCGGCGTGCTGCCGCCACTCGGCTGGACGTAACCGCCGGACGTGTTGCCGCCACTGCCGTTCGATGTGGTGCCCGACCCGCCGCCGTTCGTCGTGCCGCCGACTGTGGGATTGTTGTAACGACCTCCGCCGTAATAGCCGTAGGGCACGTAGAGCTGGTTGCCGTAGCTATGGCCGTAGGGCGAGCGCCAGTAGGAGGAGTATCCGCCAAACGGCACGAACGTGTAACAGCCCGAGAGCGAGTTGTAGAACCACACGCCCGTCGAGGCGAAGCGGCTCGGGAACATGCTCAGGCTCATGCTCGACAGCAGCGAGTACGCGTTCCGGCGCGACAGCTTCTCGTTAATCTTCGCCAGCTCCTTGCCGCGCTCTTTACTCCAGAGGTCGAGCGCGTCGCGGTCTTTCTTGTCGAGCTTGGCGACCTCCAGACCGCCGCCCGCGCCGGTGCGGACGACCTTGCCGCCCTTGACCAGCACTCCGGGTTCTCCGACATAGGCGCGGCCCTTTTGGACGGCCACTTCCGTGACGCCGGACGGCAGCACGTCGAGGCGGTAGATGCCGCTGCGGACGATGCGGACGCTCGTCCGCGGCGTCTCGAACATAATCGAGAGGTCGAGGTCACTATAGCCGGTCGCCTCGACGACGACGCTCCCGCGCGTCAGGCTGAGTTGCAGGTCGTCGAGCGACGCGTCAACCAGCTCGAACTCCGAGTTCTCGCCGAGCCGGAGGTAGGAGCCGGGATTGAGCAGCACTTCGGCGCGCCCGTTGTCGCCGGTCTTTACCGCGTCGCCGCTCTTCAGGTCGTCGTTGGTCGAGAGCGGAGACCATTTGGTTTCGCCCGCGCGCTTGAATGTCACTTTGCCCGAGACGAAGTTGACCCCGCCGGCTTTCGCCAAGATAAAGCGTGATTCCCTGTTCTGCGCCTGCGCTGTGGCGGCGACCGCGCAAACAGAGACGAGCGCGAGAATCAAGAGACTACGCGCCGCAGCGTTCCGGATGCTTTTCATATGGGCTCTTCCTTTACGAATCTTCGGGGCTTGAAGAGAGAGAGATGACTGTTTAAGCGACGCCTACAGGATACTCTGTTTCCCTCGCCGTCAGCAAGAGGCGTTCCGCGCCGGGGCTGTCCAGCTTAACGCCCCCTACGAGATTTCGAGCGCCGCGAGGACGTCCTCCCGCGCGCCGCGGACGACAAGCACTGTATCGCCTTCGAGTCGGACAAGGGTGCGCACGTCGCCCTCGACCCAGACGCGCTCCGAGTCGGTGGCGGCGGGCGCGTCGGCGCTCGACCCCGGCGCGGCGCTCCGCCGCTTGAGCGCGTTGTAGGCGCGGAAGAATTCCTGCGCGTCCTCGCGCCCGTCCCAGACAGTCTTCCAGACGAAGAGCGGGCCGCGCCCCGCGCGCTCGAAGACGGCGGCGCTGTCGCCGCCCCACCCGGCAGCCGCGCGCCGCGCCACTTCCGTGGGCACTCCCGCCAGCAGAATCCCGCGCACGCCGATCTCGCCAAGCGGCGTCGCGGCCCCGGCGTGCCAGCCTCGAAGGGCGAACGACTCGCCGTCGAGCGCGACCTCGCGCGGCGCTTCCCTCGACAGATATTTTTCCGGATGGAGCACCTGCTCGCTCGACTGCGGCGGACGCCTGAAGACCTCATCCACGCCGACCGCGGGGCGCGCGCGCCGCACCGCCTCGACGAAGCGCGCGCCGTCGCGGTAGCGGAAGATGAAGGTCTCAGTCAGGAGCGGCGGGAACAGCGCGCCGATGCCGTCGCGGTATGGGGCGAAACGCTCCTCCTCCTGCCTCGCGATATCTTCGAGCGAACGTCGCGCCCACGCGTCGCCGCTCTGGAGCCTGCGCTCGACGTTCATCGCGTCGCCCTCGACGAGCGCGAAGGCGGCCTCCGTCCGGTCGAAGTTGAACGGTCGGTCGAGCAGCATCCCGAGCAGGTCGAAGTGCTGATCCTGAAGCGCGTGGACGAACTCATGCGTGAGCAGCGAGGAGTCGCGCGCCGCCGAGCCCTTCGGCGACTCGGAGACGACCAGCACCTGCTTGTCGAGCGGCGAGTAGCTCGCGCCCGCCATCGCCGCCGTGAAGCTGACGGCGAGCGACGCGAGGTCAGTCCCTTCGGGCAGCATCCCGCCCGCGACGGCCAGCTTGCTCATCCCCTGCAGGTCGTCAGTCCCGAACACGTCGGCGATCTCCTTCGTCCGCGTGCCGTACTCCCAGCCGGAAAGCTCCGTCATCCCGACTTCGCTTTTCCACTCCAGCCCGCGCCCGCGCGCCGCCGACTCCATCGCGCTCGCGCGCAGAGCACGGAGGCGTGGCGAGAGCGGACGCGAAGGCAGCGGCGGGAGCGTCCGGCGCGGCGGCGCGGCGGCGGGCATCGCCAGCGCGGGCGACATCGCGCTGCCCCCCATCCGAGAGCCCTTATTACCGCTCGCCACGATGAGCGCGACGATTGCGGCGAAGGCGAGAAGACAGAGAATTAAATATTTGACCCTGATGTGCATGACAAGTCTTAGACGCACTCGCGGGCCATTCCGATGCCGCTTCCCTCCGCCCCGGCCGGGGCCTCATCGGTCGGGGGCCGACGACGCCCCGGTATCCGGATTTTCGTAAACAATTCCGATCCTTCAACAACCCGACCGCCGCCCGCGCGCATCCGAGTGCGTAAATCACGGAAGTTTTTCCGCAAGTTTCTGTGGTTTACCTCGCATGAAGACCGTCCGATCGTCACGGAGCGACTCCCCAGGCTCTCGAAGCACCCGGCTGTTTAACTTACAGACCAAGGAGTGGAGCCTACCATGACGCGACTGACCGACAATCTATTCGACCATCTCGAAATCAAATCCCCTTGCGAGGCCGACTGGGACTCGATGAAGGGGAACGAACGCGTGCGCTTCTGCGGCCACTGCCAGCGGAGCGTGAACAACCTCTCGGAGCTCACGCCGAGGCAGGCGCTTGAGCTTGTCGTGAGGTCGCGGGGCAGCCTCTGTCTGCGCGTCCAACGCGGCCCCGAAGCCAACGCCCGCGCCGAGCTTCCCCCCGAGCCGCTCTATAAAATCAACCGCCGCGTGCCACGTCTCGCCGCCGGTACTTTCGGCGCGGCACTCGGCCTCTACGCCGCCGCCGGAGTGCAGGCGCAAACGCCCGCCGCCGCCGCCGCCGCGCCGCCAGCCGCCGAAGCTCTCCAAAGGCGCGAGCTTCCGCGGGCCGAGCTGCCGGGCGCGGGGAACGCGACTCTCTTCGGGACGGCGTTCGACCCGCAAAAGGCTGTCATCACCAACGTCTCCGTCACGCTCGTCAACGAGCAGACCGGCGCTACTCGGACGACGAAGTCCGACGAGACGGGCGAGTACCGGTTCGACTTCGTCGAGCCCGGAAGCTACACGCTGAGGGTCGAGGGCCCCGGCTTCGCCACGAGCGAAACCCGCGAGGTCACGCTCGGCGACGGCGCGGTGCAGCGCGCGGACACGACTCTCGAAGTGGAAGTGGTGATGATGGGCGTCGTGGCGATTGTCCTCGAACCGAGCGACCCTCTGGTCAAAGCGGTCTACGCGAACGACCTCGCGGAGGTGAAAAGCCTGATCGCAAAGGGGGCCAACCTGAACGCCGTGGACAGAGTGCTCGGCATCAACGCGCTGGCGCAGGCTTACGCGAGCAACAACCGCGACATCGCGGGCGAACTGCTCAGCGGCGGGGCCGACGTCAACGCGCGTCTCCAGTTCAGGCAGACAGCGCTGATGCGCCTGACTGACGCGAGCAGCGTCGAGCTCACGCGCGACCTGCTGGAGGCGGGGGCGAAGGTCAACCGGCGCGACGAGGACGACAACACGGCGCTGATGTTCGCCGCCACCACGGGCAATGCCGGGGTGGTCAAAACCCTGCTCGAAGCCGGGGCCAAAATTGATGCGAAGAACAATGAGGGGAAGACCGCTTTGATGCTG
The DNA here is from genome assembly GCA_020199995.1 of Acidobacteriota bacterium. GTDB lineage: Bacteria > Acidobacteriota > Blastocatellia > Pyrinomonadales > Pyrinomonadaceae > JAIVJM01. Next base: position 27,011 of record JAIVJM010000223.1, read on the forward strand.
GCGGCTGAGCTGGGCGCGTTGGAGAGCGTGAGAGTCCTCATTCTGTCCGGGGCCTCGCTCGACGTGAAGGACGAGACGGGGTTGACCGCCCTCAAGCGTGCGCGCGAGAACGATCACGACGAGGTGGCCGACCTGCTCGTGGCCTTCGGCGCGACGGATTATGTGGAGAATGAAGAGGAGGCGGCGGGCGAGCCTTAGCAGCGGTTTGTAAAAGCCCCATATCAGGGGCGGAAGAATTCTCAATCTCAGACGGCTTCTGGAAAAGTTTTTAATTGAAGGCAGGGAACGTCGGGCTCGCCGCCCTCGTCGCGGAGGGGGCGATTGTGTTCAGCGCGCGTTGTAGCCGCGCTTGCCGCGCGCGACCGCCGCGGGGTGGCGCGGCAGGCGGACGCGGATCGTGCGCCAGCGCCCGTCGCGCTGCTTGTTCGAGGGGCTGTAGGAGAGACTGTAGACCGTCCCGAGGTCGGCGACCACGCGCTCGTACGCGCCTGCGAGGTCTTCCAGCCTCTCGACTTCGTAGAAGAGCCCGCCGCCTGCGCCGGCCAGTTCCTTCATGCGGTCGTGCGCGAGGTCGAAGGTTTCGGGCTGAATGTCGAGGGGGCTGAAGGCTTCGTACTCTTCAGTGTTCGTCCAGATCGTGTAGAGCACCCCGTCGAACTCCTGCGCATGGTCGCGCACCTCTTCGTAAGTCTTCGTCGAGCCCGTCCCCGTCACGTTCGGCAGAGTGCTGTCGAGCCCGTCGCTCAAAAGGATGACGGCGCGGCGTCGTGACGGCGCGGCCTCGCGCTCGAGGTAATGCATCGCGAAGTCCATGGCGTCGTAGAGGCGCGTGTCGCCCTGCGGCCTGAGCATCTTGCCGATTGCTGAGTCGAGCGCCTGCCGGTCTACCGTGAGGGGCGAGACGATGGCGGTCGTCCCCGAGAAGGCCACGACCGCCACGCGATCCTGCGCGCGCGTCGCGGCCACGAAGCGGCGAGCAGCCGCGCGGAGGATGTCTGTGACGTTCGCCGTCGAGCCCGAGAGGTCGATCAGGAGCAGCAGGTCGAACGGCGCGTTGGCCGACTCGAAGTGCGCGATCTGTTGCTCGACGCCGTCCTCTTCGAGCCTGAAGTCTTCCCGCGCAAGCCCCTTCAGGCCGCGCCCGCTGGAACGCTCGACGACGCTCACGTTGAGCGTCACGAGGTCTGATTCGACCCGCACTACTTCGTCTTCGTCAACCTCCTGCGGGGACTCCGACACCTGCGGCGCGGGCCGGGAGGAAGAGCCCGCGGGGCGAGAAAGCGTCGGGGCATTTCTCGCCGGCTCTTCCGTGTTCGCCGAGCCCGCTGTCGGAAGGCGGCTCTGCTCGCTCGGGGATTCCGCGCGGCGCGGCGTCGCGGCGAGCTTTTCAAGTCTGATCCGTCCGCGGCCAGAGAAAAGGTTGATGATGGGGCCGCCGTTGCCCTTGCCCGCTTGATGCTTGTGGCGGAGCACGAGCGTGGGTGCGCCGGGCGCGTCGAGCGTGACCGTTCCGTTCAGAGATTGTGCCGTGATGTCCGCTTCGGTGCGCTCGGGGAAGCTGACACTCATATCACCTGAGATGCTCTGTGCGATGAGCGAAGCGGGCACGCCGTTCACGACGACGCTGCCTTCCGAAGTTATTACTTTCAGACGAGCCGAGGCGGGGACGAGGACTCTCAGTTCGACGCGCCCCGCGCCCCCCGCGCTCGCGCGCGGGACGCTGATGAGAAGGCGGCTCTCCGACCTCTCGATGCGCGCGGGCGACTGGCGGCGCGCATCGACTTTCGGTCTGGCTGTTTTTGATTTTCCCGGTCTCGATATTGGCGGCGCGGGCGTCTCCGACTCAGTGGCGAGCGCGAGATAATCTTCGCCCCAGACTTCGACCCGCACGCCGCCGCGCCGGTTCTCGATCGCGACCTCGCCGCCCGGAGGCAAGACGATATGGACGAAGCCCACGGTTGCCGCAAAGTGCGGAAGCGCTTGAGGAAGGCAAAAGAAACAAGGTAAAAAGCCAAAGAAAGAACCCGTCTTCTGTTCTTCCTTTTGCCTTTTACCTTTTTACTTTCGCCTTCCTCTTTACTCGATCTGGTCGAGCATCGAGTTGCCTGAGGCCGGCGGCGAAGGTTTCTTGACCGACTCGGTGACGCCGCCCATGTCGCTCAGGCGCAGGAGCATGTTGCCGTGGTTGGTGGCGTACGAGACTCCCTCGTCCTTACTGACGACGCCGGTGCGGATCAGTTTTTCGATGACGCCGTCGAAGGTCTGCATACCTTCGAGCTCGCCCTGCTCCATCGCATCCACCAGTGACCTTCCGTCGGCCTCGCCACGCTCCATATACTCGCGCGTGCGCGCGGTGGATTTGAGAATCTCGATGGCGGCGACGCGCCCCTCCTCGTCGGCGCGCGGCAGCAGGCGTTGCGAGACGATGAAGCGGAAGGTCTGCGCGAGCCGCGTGCGGATTGACTGCTCCTCGCTCTTGGGGAAGACGCCGATGATGCGGTCAACCGTCTTCGAGGAGTCAATCGTGTGCAGGGTCGAGAGCACGAGGTGGCCAGTCTCCGCCGCTTCGAGCGCGACCTCAATCGTTTCCCGGTCGCGCATCTCGCCGACGAGGATTACCTTCGGGGCCTGGCGGAGCGCGGCTCGCAGCGCGAGCGCGAAGCTCGGCGTGTCTGAGTGCAGCTCGCGCTGGTGGATGGTCGAGTTCTTGTGCATGTGCAGGAACTCGATGGGGTCTTCGATGGTGATGATGTGGTAGGCCTTCGCCTCGTTAATGAGGTCAATGACGGCGGCGAGCGTCGAGGACTTGCCGCTGCCCGTCGGCCCCGTCACGAGCACGAGCCCGTTCTTGATGCCGACAATCTCCCTGAGCACTTCCGGCAGGTTGAAGTCGCTCCACTGCGGTGGGCGCTGCGGGATGAAATTGAGCTGGGGCGCGGGCGTCGCGGGCGACGGCGTCGCTCCGGCGTGTGTCTCTGTAGTGCTCATCGAAAATATTGCTCCGGATAAAGATGTCGGCGGCGAGAGGCGGCCCTGGCCGGGGACGCAAGTGAACCCCGCGGCCCTTCACTAACTCTAAGATGACAAAGGCTGAGCGGAATGGCAAGCGTGGGACGGGATGAAGCTTGCCCGGCAACTAATTAACTGCCGCCCCGCTCGCCCGCGGGCGAGCGGGGCGGCAATGTTTCCGTGACTAGTCGTAACCGAAAAGAAACGGGAAGTGCAAACAACCGTGCCCCGCAGGGCGTACATCACAATGGCAGCAAGTCGCGGGGCGCGTTTCGCCGTTTGTGGAAGTTCGTTCCCGCTCAAGTGGAAGGAGGCGCTTTCGAGATGGCGACATACAGAGACCCGGTGAGAGTCTTCGCCCCGCTGGAAGTGATCGAGCGCCTGCTGGAAATACGCTCTGAGGCAGGCCACTCTCCTGCGATCTTTATGCGCTCGGCGGACGACCTGGCGGCGTACTTCGATGCCTACGGCTTCGACGTCTACGCCTTCTCCGATGCCGAGTCGGAATTCAACTACGGCAAATACCGCGCGTCGCTCGCGCCCGGCGGCGACCACGCCCACGAATCAATAACGGCGCACTGAAGGAAAGTAAGCAGTAAGCATTAAAAAGAGAAAGGCAGCATGGTTGCGAGACGACCGGCTGCCTTTTTTTCTTAACTGCTTACCGCTTACCGCTTACTGCACATTGTTACTGCTCCCTGTTTACAATGCTTTGACCACGACGAACGTCACGTCGTCGCTCGCGCCGCGCCCGCCCGACCACTCGAAGATGTCGTTGTAGATGAAGTCAATCATGTCGCGGGCGCTCTTGTCGCGGGCGGCGCGCACGGCCTCGACCAGACGTTCGCGCCCGTACTCCTCTTCGCCGGGGCTCTGGGCCTCGGTCGCGCCGTCGGTGTAGAGCACCAGAATCTGGCCCGAGTCGATGGGCAGATAATACTCGTAATAGCGCGTGTCACGGAACATGCCGAGCGGGAGCCCGCCCTGCTCGATAAAGCGCGCGCGCCCGTCTTTTTCGACGATGACCGGCGGGTTGTGCCCGGCGTTGACGAAGGCCAGCGTGTGGTTCGTCGCGTCGAGCATACCGTAGAAGGCCGTCACGAACTGGTGCTGCTCGATGGTCTCCCAGAGGAGGAAGTTGACCTTCCCCATCCCCACATTCGGGGCGTAGCCGATGCGGATCGCGGCGCGCAAAGATGCGCGCAGGAAGGCCATCAGCAGCGAGGCCGGGACGCCCTTCCCCGACACGTCGGCGATGACGAGTCCGAGGTGGTCGTCGTAGATTTTGACGAAGTCGTAGTAGTCGCCCGAGACTTCTTCGGTCGAGAAGTTGTAGGCGCTGATGTCGAAGCCTTCGAGCAGGGGGTCGCGCGGCGGGAGCAGGGAGAGCTGCACCTGACGGGCGACTTCGAGCTGCGCTTCGAGGCGCTTCTTCTCGACGAGCTGTTCGTGCAGCATCGCCTTCTCGGCGATGATCGCGACCTGCGAGGCGAGGAGCAGGAGCAACTGCTGGTCGTCCTCGGAGTAGGCGTTGAGGTCGTCGGATTCGAGGTCAAAGACGCCAATCACTTCGTCGTTCGAGATGATCGGCGCGATCATCTCGGAGCGCGTCTCCCGGCGCGCGTTGTAGTAGCGCGGGTCGGCGCGCACGTCCGGCACGATGAGCGCCTCGCCCGTCTCCGCGACGGTGCCGATGAGCCCCTCGCCCAGCTTGAGGTTGAGCTCCATCATCTCTTCGATGTCATAGCCGCGCACGGCCTCAGCGTGAAAGGTGGCGGCGGTCACGAACTCCGCCGCGGCGCGGGGCTCCGTGCCCTGCACCTTGCGCTTGATGATGTAGATGCCCGCGGCGTCGTAAGGGAGCAGCGAGTCAAGCGTGTCCATCACCTGCGCCAGAACCTCTTCGAGGTTGAGCGAGCGGCTGATCTTTTTCGTGATGTCGAGCAGCAGGCGCAGCTTATCCGTCACGGTCAGCCCCGCCGAAGGGGCCTTCGTCCTGATGTGCTCGTCGGCCATAAGCGAATGATTATAGCAAAGGATGAAGGATGAGGAAGAAACGATGAAGTCAGCAACGCAGCACGCGGAATGAAATACAGAAGCCTTTTATCTTTCAGTTCATCGTTCATCGCTGCGGACTTCCTTCTTCATCCCTCATCCCTCATCGCTTCCAGCGCCGTTTCGGCCAGCAGCTCGAACTCCAGCGCCGCCGCGGGGTGCTGGCGGAAGAAGTCGTTGACGTCGGCGGGGAGGTTGAGGACGGCGAGGCCGGAGCCTCGGCGCGCGAACATCTCGCGGTAGCGGGCGGCGGCGCGGCGACCGGCGTCGTCGGGGTCGAGCGCAGCGACGACGCGGAAGCGAGCGAGCGGCGCGAGCCATTCATCCTTGAGGCCGCCCGCGCCGACCAGCCCGACGGCGTGGAAGCCGTGCGCCGTGAGTGTCAGGGTGTCGGTGAAGCCCTCGACGAGGTGGACGACCGAGCCGCTCGGAAGATTGCGAAGCGCGTCGAGGTTGTAGAGCGAGGGGACGGGGCCGCGCATGTTGTGCCAGCGCGGCTCGACGCCCGAGGCGGTCGTACGCGCCTGAAGGTAGACGGCGCGGCCCTCGACGAGGAACGGAAAAAGGAGCCGGTGGCGGTAGAACGTCAAGTGCTCTTTGCGGTTGAAGAGTCCGCCGCGCTGGAGCGTTTCGAGCGGAAAACAATCGAGCATCCGGCGCATCACGCGGCGGTAGGCGCGGCGCGGGAAGTAAGCGAGCCCCGCGCCCCGCGCTGTCCGCGAATCAATCCCGCGCCGCGCGAGGTAGTTCAAGCCCTCCAACTGCTCCTCTTCGCGGCACACCTCCAAAAAGCTCTCGCAGACGGCGTGCGTGCGCCCCTCGTCGAGCGGCGCGAAGTCTCCGGCCTCCTCAACCGCCGACTCCGCGTCGGGCGCAGACGCCGCGGCCAGCGAAGGCCGGCGCGCGCCGCCGCCCTCCTCGCCAATGCCCAACTCACGCGCCAGCAGCCGGACGGCCTCGGCGAAAGTGACGCCGTGCATGAGCTGGTAAAACGTGAGCGCGTCGCCGCCCTCGTCGCGCGAGAAGCAGTTGAAGAGTCCCTGCTGCAAATCTACGGAAAGACTCGGGTGGCCTCTGCCGCTGTGCGCGTGCGCGGGGATGGGACAGAGCGCCTGGAGGCGCGCCCCCGTCTGTCGCGCCTCGGGGCAATAGCGGAGGTAGAAGGAGCGGTACTCGATGCGCCGCTTGACCTCGTCGCGCAGCTCAAGCCAACGCTGGAGCGGCCCTTCGCCCTCTCGACTCATGCCTTTGAAACTAAACGATGGGCGGCAAAAATGGAAGGCTGAGTCCGGCGACAGAGGGGCCGCGCGCGCGCGCCGCCGCCCGCGTCAAGAAGGAAAGAGAGCGGCTGCCGACACCGACCGGCAGCCGCTCTCTTTCCTTCTTGACGCGGGCAATCAATGATTAACTCTGCGTCCGTGCGCCCGCGGCCTTCAGATAGCCGTTGCGCCGTGCGAGCCGTGCGGCGTCCTCTTCCGGGTGACCCTCTCGATACTCGGCCCACAGACGGCAGACCTTCAGACGATACTCGACCAGCTCGCGGCTGACGTTGAAGTGGCGCGCCATCTCGATCGAGGTCTGGCCGCGCCGCATCAACTGCCGGAGCCCCGCGTAAGGGACGAGCGACGCCGCGCCCACCGCGTAAGCCGCCTCCTCGTCCGCCTCGTTATAATCGCGTGCGACCGTCTTCCCCTGCTTGTTCTGCGCCACGATGGAGAGGCGGTTCGCCTTGTGGCCGAGGAAGACGTGACAGACCTCCTCCATCAGCGTCGCGTTATTGCGCGCCCTGCCGTGCTTCGGGTTAAGGATCACCACCCGCCATCCGTTCGGCAGGGGCCGCGAGCAAGTCCCGCCCGACCAATCGTTCATCCCCGCCCCCAGAAGATGCTCGCGCGTCTCTTCAGAGAGCCCGCCGATCTGCTCGAAGTCCACCACGAAAAGCTTCGCGAAGTAAGCCAGCTCGAAGGGATCGAGCGGCTCGTCGTCCCGGCGCAGCCCGGCGAAATCGCGCAGCCCCAGCGCGCGAATCTCGTACTGTCTCCCCTTAAATGTCGGCGGCAGCTTCTCCGTGTCCACGTCTCGATTATACCTGCCCCGGCAAGGTGTTTCACTTATTTAACCGCTGAAGACGGAAGAAGCGGCCCGCCGCCGCCGACGGGCCGCTTCTTCCGCATGGGTCACAGGCTTCACGCACTGGCCTGATGAGCTGCGGCAGCGCGCCGCTCCATCTCTTCGGGCATCACGTCCTCGACGTGTGTGGCAATGTACCAGGAGTGGCCGAAGGGGTCATCAACCCCGCCCGTCCGGTCGCCGTAGAATTGATCCTTGATTGGCCTCACCAGCTTCCCGCCAGCAGCGACCGCCCGACTCACCACCGCGTCCACGTCCTCGACGTAGAGCATGAGGGTCACCGGCGTGCCGCCGAGGGACTGCGCGCTACGGTGGACCGTCTCCGGGCACTCGTCGGCGAGCATCATGATCGAGTCGCCGATCTTCAACTCGGCGTGGCCGACCTTGCCGCCGGGCTCGCCCATGCGCATTATCTCAGTCGCGCCGAACGCCTCCTTATAAAACTCGATGGCCCGCGCCGCGCCGTCAACGAT
>JAIVJM010000167.1 GCA_020199995.1 Acidobacteriota bacterium
GGATTCCGCCACGCGCCGGCATCGAGTCCGGCTTGAAGAAGAGGTACTTGTTTTTCGGGTATGCGGCAATCGTCGCCAGAACTTTGTGCTGCTCGATGCCGATGTATCTCAAATTATGTTGTTTAGCCAGCACCGCCGCCGAGAGTCCCGCCGGGCCGACGCCGATGATCGCCACGTCGTAATCGGCCTTCGGCTCAAGCGGGGATTGTTTCAACTCTTCATCAATGTATTTGATGACATCAGCGCCTTCGTTGGCGGCGTTCTTGATGAGCGGCGTGCCCGACACGTCGCCGATGATGTAGCAGCCGGGAATATTGGTCATGAATCTTTCGTCGCGTGTCGGCACGGGGCGAGCCTTGATGACCTTCGTCGTGTTGACGACAATGCAGGCTTTTGGGCTGACGGGACACTCGGCCTGGCAGGACGTATCTTCCATACATTGATCGCTCGCCACGGGCACGGCCAAATTATCAACCATCGCCAGCACGTCGTGCGGGCAGGCGTCAACGCACGCCTGGCAGCCGATGCAGCGTTCGGCGATTACGACCGGGTGCGGGTAGTCAGGCCCTCCGGGGTCGTACTTTTCAAGCAACTCCTTCGAGAGTTGTTTCAGTTGCGCGTCCGGGTCAACGTGTTCCTCGACGGGTTCTTCGAGCAGGCGGTGCTCCCGCCTCGCGTCGAGAACTGCAAACACGATTCCGATTAGAATCAGAAAAACAGCAAGGCCAGCCCAGCCGTACCAGGGCACGCCGCCGACATAAGCTCCGAACAAAGGCGCCCCGGCAAAAAATTGATTGGCCGCCAAGAGCAGCGCCAGAACTGCGACGGTGATGAGCAACTGCGACTTTTTCATGGCCTCGAAAATTTTTAGCTACTGCGCAACGGGCGATTCCGCCTGAAGGTTAAGCAGGGAGGGCGCCCAGTGCGCGTCCTTTACGTGCTGCACGTGGCAGGATGTGCAGCTCGGCTTATCCGCCTCTCCCGCGAAGCGCGCAGGCTCGTTGAAGACCCGTGCGTTGTGGCACAGTGCGCACGTCGCGCGCGGGGACGCGCGGTCAACGTCTGTGCCCATGTAGCCGGTCTTATGGCAACTGCTGCATGACAATACTTTGTTCACCCCTGCTGCGTCCGTAATCCCCTCGATTCCGGGCACGACGCGGACGCGGTCAACGTGTACGGCGTGGAACTGCCAGTTACGCCACCGCTCGGTCCGGTCGGGAGTAATCCTGATCTCTTTCAGGAACGCGACAATTTCGGGCTTCGCCGCCAGCTCCTCTTCATCCAACCCCTTCCAGACCCAGGCGCCATTGACCACAGGGTAACCGTAAGTCCCACCGTGCGGGGTGTGGACGCTCCGACCGTTATAGAGATTCTTATTTTCGTCCGCGTGGCATTTAGCGCAGGACTCCAGCGCGGCGTGCATCGGCCTGAAATTCGCGCCCTTATGTTCCGTGTGGCAGTCGGCGCAACCTAGCCCCGCTTCGCGGTGTGCGCGTATGACGGTAGGTGAGAAGGCGCTTGTCTGATGGCAGGCCGCGCAGTTTTCATTCATCTTCTCTCGCCTGCTCGCCATGCTTGCGCCAAGCGCGTGGCAGGAAGTGCATGAATTATTGTTAGGCCGTGTGGCAATCGGGGGCGTTAAAGTGAATGCCGTTCTGGTGTGCGGGTCAGAAGTCTTTCCGGGGGCAAAGAGATTCTTATAGTTGAAGGCGGCAAGAGCTGAAAGCACCCCGAAAATTAGGAAAGCCCAGATGACAATACCGAAGGGCCAGGGGCGCACAAGGTCGCGTGTCGGCCTCCAATTAAATCGCGCCTTGCCGATGCGCGGTAGTGTTCGCGGGTGCAGGGGCGAGGGCCGTCCGGCCTTTTCCCGCGTGCGCTTGCTCCAGAATACCTGAAGCGCGTTAACCGCGCCGAAGGGGTTGACGGTCGGACTTTCAATGTCCGACTGCCTCCCGCGGCCTGCGGTTTCGTGGCGGGCTTCTCGTTCTCCGGCGTTGAGAGCTAACTGACGACCAATCCTGATCCTGAGCGTCTCGCTCGCCGTGTCAATGTCCTCGACGCAAAGGACGAAGGGGCCGATCAGAATCTCGTCGCGAGCGGCCAGCGCCTCCGCTTCGTTAAAGGGGATCGGCCTGCCGTTCAGCGCCGTCACACTCGAACCGCTGAGGTTGATGAGGTAGAAATATCCTTCTATTTCGTTGATCCCTGCGTGAAGACGCGAGACGCTCGGGTGGTTGAGCCAGACGTCGGAGTCAGGTAGCCGCCCTATCCTCAGCCCGTCGCTGAGAAGCGTCTTGGCCTCTTCGGCGCGCCCCTCGCGGGTGATGATAAAGGTGCTTTGCTGTGGCGTACTCATTAGGTCAACCTGAAGCGAGGCAGGCTCAGGGCTGTTACGAGTCAAGGCGCGTTGCCTTTACAAATTCAAGCTCCTTCTGCACCCATGCGCCACTCGGGGCGTCACACGCTGAAGAGAGTCACGTCAATGACGTGGATTGTCATCAGCGCCAGCATGATCGAAGTCGAGACTACGTGCGGGACGAGCCAGAGTTTGAGCAGTTGGTGCAGGTAGATGAGAGAGTCCACGCGCCTCAGCGTGACCGTGGCCTCGACCGCCTCCATTAGTGACCGGCGAGCCTGCGGGTCGCTCAAACGCTCTGCGGCTTCACCGAATTCTTCGCGCGCCTCGGCCAGCAACTTCGTCAGCTCTTCGCGGACCGACGACGCATTTTCACCTTGACGAGGTGGCGCAGCGCCTCGTCACTGGTGTTAATCAGTGCGAGCATCTCGCGCAACTCGCGGCGTCGGGCGCGCAGGTCTTCGACGAGCAACGGGTCGCCCTCAATACTCGTCATGATGCGCGGCACGAGCTTGTAGCAGCCGATCCCGAAGAGGCCGGAGACGATTGCCACGTCAAGTGAAACCATCAAAAGGGAAGTCAGCAGACCGCCCGAGTTGCGACCACCATGCAGAAGCAGCACGATGCCCGCGATCAAGCCTATGTAAACGTGCGCCAGCATCCAGTAGCGCAAAGGCCCTGCACGCCTTCTGTAAATCTGCTTGCGCGCCGAGTAGGTGAGTACGAGCGCGATACCGCCGAGTCCGGCAAGCCCGGTAATCCACCGAACAGTCAGCCAAGTCCCGAAGGGGCGCCCGTCCAAAGTATATCGGCGAACGGCCCAAACGGTTGCCCACGTTACAATGATGGTTGCTAACACACCCATTATATGAAAGAGCCTGGCGGGGTTGTCGCGCTTGTGAATGTTTCGCCCGATGGCATGCGTCTGGTCTTTGAAGATGATGCCGATGCTGTTCTTAGCTTCATTGAAATACTCGCGCGGGTTGACGCGCACGAGCGCGCCTGTCGGACAGTTTTCCTGGCAGGAGTAGGCGGCTCTTTTCGCGCGAGGAGGGTTGAGCGGCGTGTTCTCACACAAATTACACTTGACGGCGAGCAAGTCCTCGGTCTCGGTCACGGGCGGCGGCTGTTTTGGGGGGGCCAGACTGAGCAGGCGTTTGAGGCCGTCGAGGAGCCTCGGCGGCGGGGGTGTGGAGGCGGAGCGCGGGATCATCGAGATCGCGTTATAAGGGCACTGCGTCGCGCAGTCCGCGCACCCGATACACGTCTCCGGATTAATATCAATGTGCCCTTCCGTGAAACGCCCGATTGCTCCCGTGGGGCAGCCCGTCAAACATTCGGGGTCCTGGCAGTGCAGGCAAACGGAAGGTGACAGCACGTGCTGAATCGAACGGCTTTGAGGCTTAACAGGTCTGGTGATGTGTATGCCTCGGCGCAAGAGTCTGGATTGACCGTGAACTTTGTGGCAGGCGAGCGAGCAGTTGCCGCAACGTATGCACAGGTCCATGTCCATCACGAGCAGGTTCGTGCCGTCAACGATTCCGGTGGCAATCTCTTTCCCGGCTGCCGCAACACTTCTCTTGTCCGCGGGCCGTTCCGGCGGGCGGTCGTCGGCCGCCGAGAATTGCGGAAAATATTCCGCGATCATTTCAGC
>JAIVJM010000332.1:0-2697 GCA_020199995.1 Acidobacteriota bacterium
GGCGTCACGCGCATCGACTTCTCCAACAACATGGCGTCCCTGATCCACGGCCACGCCTGCCCCGAGATCATCCATGCGGTGACGGAGCAGATGACCCGCGGCACCGCGTTCATGATGGGAACCGAGATCGAGGTGCGCTATGCCGAGCACTTGTGCAGCCGCAACCGCTCGTTCGAGAAGATGCGCTTCATGAACTCGGGCACGGAGGCGATCATGGTCGCGCTGAAGGCGGCCCGCGCATTTACCGGGCGGCCGAAGATCGCCAAGGCCGAGGGCGCCTACCACGGCGTATACGACTACGCCGAGGTGAGCCAGGGCTCCACGCCGGCGACCTGGGGCGGCATCGACCATCCGCGCAGCGTTCCGCTGGTGCACGGGACACCCGAGTCCGCGCTCAAGGACGTCGTTGTCTTTCCGTTCAACGACACCGAGCGCACGCTGGCGATCCTGGACGAGCACGCCAGGGACCTCGCGTGCGTATTGATCGATCTGATGCCGCACCGCGTCGGCTTGTGTCCGGCGGATGTCGAGTTCGTTACCGCGCTGCGCAAGTGGTCCGCGCGCCACGGGGTGCTGTTGGTGTTCGATGAAGTCATCACGTTCAGGGCCGAGCACTCCGGCTTGCAAGCGCGCTACGGCGTCACGCCCGACATGACCGCGCTGGGCAAGATCATCGGCGGTGGATTTCCCATTGGCGCCGTCGCCGGCCGCGCCGAAGTCATGGATGTGCTCAACCCGCAGTCGCCCCGGTACGTGTTCCCGCACTCCGGAACATTCACGGCCAACCCGATCAGCATGACCGCGGGCATGGCGGCGATGCTGAAGTTCGACCGACCCGCGGTGGCGCGCCTAAACGCGCTGACCGATCGGGCCAGGAACGGCATCGAAGGCGCGATCCGCGCGACGGGCGCGCCCGCGAGCGTCACCGGGGCGGGCTCGATGTTCCTGGTGCACATGAAGCAGACGCCGCCACGAAATTACCGCGATGCGTACCCGACGCCCGACGAGTCGCGCCGACTCAAGGCGTTGCTCGATCACCTCTACAACGAACGTTGCAGCATCATCAGCTCGGGTGCGTGCACGTTCTCCACGCCGATGACCGAAGCGGAGATCGACACGCTGGTGGGGGCGTTCAAGTCCGGCTTTGCAAAGCTGGCTTCGATGGGCTGAGCGAGCGGAAGGACGGATCGATTGCGACGGGTCGCTCCGCACCTCGAGTTCCTCGATCTGCGAGGACACGGCTACGCGAAGGTCCGGTTGTCGGCCGATGAAATGCGCACCGAGTTTGTCTGCATCCCCCGCCCGATTACGCGGAGCGAAAAACCGGGCGGCGGATCCATCAGGTATCGGGTCTCACACAAGGCTGCCGCCCTGTGGAAGAGCTGAGAGCGCCCGCAACTAAGAACATCAGTTCTCGAAGGCGACGCTGGACTGTCGAGTTGACCGCGCAGAGACTCCTCCTCACGCGGCTTTTACTCGCCATGACTCTATCGATGCAAGGTGAATCCTAAGCGCAATCACCATATCCTCCCCCGTCTGTATTTGGAGGGATTCATCGAGGAATCTGGAGAGCCGTTCCTTTGGAAGTTTACAAAGGGAGAGCCATTCAATCCCGGCAACCGTCGTAATAATAATCCGCGACGAATTGCGATTGGGAAACCCTCGGCGACGAGAGATTATTATGCATACCCCAAGGCTACCGACGACGCCGAGTTTGAAAGAATCGAGAACCTCCTCATGTCCTTCGAGCAAAGGTCGGACCCAATACTTTTGAAGATTAGAAAGCGGCAAGACATTACACTCGAGGAGAAGCGAGAATTCGCCTTCTATATCAACCAGATGAACCGGCGGGTTCCACACTACCGTGATGCACAAGGCCGGCGGTTGCCAAACGCCTGGGCTCAACTGAAGGAAGAGGTTATTGAAAAGTTCGAGCTGACGGATTCAGAGGAACACCAAACCCTCCTGGCGGTCATCGAGAGCAAGATTGCTTCTGCTGATTACATAGCGAAGACGCACTTGGATACTCTCGCCAACACGAAAGACTCTAAAGTGACCGACGCCATCGCAAGTCTGAGATGGTGTTTTTTTGTAACAACGCTGGAAGTCGGCTTCATTACGTCTGACAATCCGATGTACTACTCGGCGGGCGTGGGACTTCTCAATCCGCTTTCCGAACTTTGTTTTCCGATTTCCACGACGGTCGCCTTAGTGGCCGCACGGATGGAAGAATGGCGAGAGGGCTATCACGAAGCCAGCTCGCAACTCGTCAAAGATTTCAACCGTAGAGTTGCGGGAAGAGCGTCGAAGGAAGTCTATTTCCACCGGCCGGAGGCGTGGGTGCAAAGGATTCTAGATAAATGCGCCTAAACCGTTAGGCCTGGTCGCCCTTCGACCGAGATTGGCGAATTCCCTGAAGCGCTTCGAACAGTCGGACCGCCACGCTTCGAATCATGTCATCACGCTCGGATTCAGGCAACTTGTGAAAGCGGTCTCGGGTCTCGGCATCCACAGCAGGGTCTCCGGCAATGCTGTCAAACGCTGCTAAAACCTTAGCTCTCGTCAGCACCAATTGAATTTCACCGGCGGCAAACCAGTCTTCGAGATTCGAGGGCATGGGCGGCCTGATAAGGTAACGAATAAGATAACTAACGTACCCAAACGAACTCGTCTGAGAATCGACGACTTCGCATAAAT
>JAIVJM010000332.1:2705-3861 GCA_020199995.1 Acidobacteriota bacterium
GTCGGGCACGACGCCTAACAAGTGCTGACAGCGGATTATGATGTCCAAGCACAAGATGCCAATTGTATCGACTCCAAGCGCTACATTTTCGGACCGCTGGCCCACACGCGTCTGCTCGGCGGAGAAATGGATATCCACGGACTGACCGTACGCATGCACGTAGCTTTTGCCCAAAGCTGTGCGCTCATGCGGCAAGGCAATGTCGAAGGTGGACATAAAGCGTTGCCGGAACGAAGAAAACTCGACGCCGTGCTTGAGCCAGCGCTGATGAAATCGGTGGGGTGGTTTAAGATACCAGCGTTTCGAAACGTCCAGCTTCGCTTCAAGAGCTTTGAGCTGTCCCGCCAACAGTTGCATGTAGGACAGTGTGTTGGCCCGACGAAATCCGAAAAAGGTCTTCTGGTCGTTAACGCTGCGAACCGATTCGTCTAATTCTTTCAGCACGAAAAAATCGCGATAATAAATAGCGTCATCGCTGCGGGAAAAACAGATTAGTTCGACAAGGGTTTCTACCAGCTTTCGCCGACGGAAGCTCTGTTCATCGCTAATCCATTGCCGCACAATGCGGTCAACTTGCGGAGGCACATTTTCGGGAGTCGGCTTATCTTCGTCTTCTAAAGCTTCCGACCAATCACGAATGCAGATAGCCCCCTTCTGTGCTTCGTCTAGCGCGCGATAGATTAGAATCCATTTTGAGTCCGCATACGACATCGGAAACGCATGGATGAACTCCTTTTCATCGTGCCCCAAAGTCTTGCGCAAATCGTCCGCGCACTTCATCGCAAACGATATATAGAACTCCCACACCTCCGTCCGTTTCAGTTCCGCCATTCGCCCCACTTTTCGTCGCTAGGCAACAATCTTCAAGCCTGCCACTTTCGCATCGCTGCTCATCGGTCAGAGCTTGATGTCGTAATGAAGCTCTGACCCCCTTTGTGACGCCGTCGGTGAATGGAAACTGGGCCGTTGGCTTGTTCGCGGAGAAAGCACGAGCGTCACCGGCACTAAGGGCGACCTCAACTAGCCGCGATAACCTTTAGGCGATTCTAGCAGTCGGAGCTGTGGCTCCACGTGCCCGCGGCGATGAGCGACGTTGTCTACACTGTTCCGCTCGACGTCCTCATTTCCCCACTGAGCCCATCCCTCGCGCCTGAAT
>JAIVJM010000168.1 GCA_020199995.1 Acidobacteriota bacterium
GCGTGGTCGTTGCCGCTCGCCTTCGGCGTCGAGGCTTACTGGACGGAGGACGCCGGGGCCGTCGCGGGCTCGACCGTGCAACTGCCGGCGCCCCCGCGCGCGGGCGAACGCATCGTGAGCGGCGACATAGTGACGTTTACACGCCCCGAACTCTCGACGCTGGTGCTCGGCTCGACGCTCGCTCCCGTCGGCAGCGTGACGGGACGCGCCGCCATTGCCTACGTCGTTCCTTACGAGTCGAACGGCGCGGCCTCGCTCGTCTACCGCCTGCTGCGCGAGGGCTTCAAGCTCGCGGTGGCGACCAAGACACTGAACGCGGGCGGGCGCGACTGGCCGCG
Source organism: Acidobacteriota bacterium (assembly GCA_020199995.1). GTDB lineage: Bacteria > Acidobacteriota > Blastocatellia > Pyrinomonadales > Pyrinomonadaceae > JAIVJM01. The sequence continues at coordinate 339 of JAIVJM010000168.1, forward strand.
CGGGACGGTGGTGGCGCGCGTCTCGCGCAACCCCGAAGCCCTGCACGAACGCGTCGCACGTCTCGCCTCGGAGTCAGGCGTCACGGTGATGGCGGTCAACTCGGGGTTCCCCGACACAGGCGAGACGGGCGTCGGCTCGGAGACGGTCGTCTCTCTGCGCCGACCGAAGATCATCGTCGCGGCGGACGAGCCCGTGAGCGTCACAGGCTACGGCGCGCTGTGGTGGACGTTCGACCGCATGGGCGTGGACTTCACGCCGATGACGATTCAGGCCATCCGCTCCGCGCGGCTCGACGACTACAGCGTCATCATCCTGCCGGATGGGAGCGCGGGCGGCTACTTCTCGCGCTTCGGCAAGCCGGGCGTGGACGCTTTGCGCGGCTGGGTCGAGCGCGGCGGCACGCTCGTGCTGGTCAAGGGCGCGGCGGTCTTCGGCGCGCTCAAGGACGTCAACCTCACATCCGCGCGTCTGGTCGGGAGCGACGACGACGAACAGAAGCCGGAGGGCGGCGGCGGCGCGGCGGCGGCGGCGGAAGCGAAACCCACGCCTGCGCCTTCGCCGGAGGGCGAAAGCGCGGGCGCGTCGAATCAGGCGAACGCGGGGCGCGGTCGTCGAGCGACGCAAACGTCAGCTTCGACGCCCGAGCAGCAGGAGGTCGCCAACGCGCAGACTGAGAAGATGGAGGGCGCGCCGCCGAACTTGCCGCCCATCGCCTCGCCCTCGGCGCGGCCCGGTCGCGTTCCCGAGGCCGTGCCCGGCGCGATCATGCGCGCCTCGCTCGACCGCACGACGCCTTTGACCTACGGCTACGAAGAGCAGACGCTGCCCGTGCTCGTCTCCTCGGCCTACTTCTTCCGCCCCTCGAAGGAGGGCACCAACGCCGCCGTCTTCAGCGCCGACGCGGGCGCGCAGCCCCTCCACATCGCGGGCTTCATCTGGCCGACCACCGAACAGCTCCTGCGCGGCACGGCCTACGTCATGGAGGAGCCGACCGGCAAGGGCCACGTCGTCCTCTACGCCGAAGACCCGAACTTTCGCGCCATCTGGCGCTCGACGACGCGACTGTTCTTCAACTCGTTTTTGTTTCAACCAATCTTTTAAAAAAAGTCTGGAGTCTGGAGTCTGACATAATAGACCTTCCTTTCATGCTCCAGATTCCAGACAGTCTTTAAATCTTTGATTGAGGTTTTCCGGTGTTCCAAATCAGGGCCGCTTTCAGCGAGCAGGTGGAGTGGAGGACGAGCGCGGAGCGGGCGCGCGAGTTCTTCAGCGACTTGAAGAACTTCGCGGAGCTGATGCCGGGCGTCGAGCGCATCACGGCGGGGGCCGGGGGCGTCGCGCGCTGGCTGATCCGCTCGGAGGTGCCCGTCATCGGCTCGATCCGTCAAGCCTTCGACGTCTTCCAGACGTCCGGGGGCGCGGAACGCATCGAGTGGTCGCCCGCCCCCGGCGAGCGAAAGAATTTTCTCCGCTATGTCGCTTCGTTCGAGGAGCGCGGCGCGACGACGCGCATCCGCATCGAGCAGCGCGTCGAGCTGCGCCGCCAGCACGCGCGCGAGCTGCACCTGCTCGCCGGGCTCGCCGGCGAGACGCGACTCAGCGCCGAGATGCAGAAGAGCGTCGCCGACATGGTGCGCACCTTTCTCCAGCGCGCGCGCGCCAGACTCGAAAAGCCGTGAATCGTCAATCGTCAATCGTGAATAGAAAATCCATCTTCTTTCAATTCACGATTGACGATTGACGATTCACGGCTGTTAAACTTGTCCATATGGCGAACATCAAAATGTATACGACGACGTGGTGCGGCGACTGCCGCAGCGCCAAGCGCTTCATGCGCGAGCGCGGTATCTCTTACGAGGAGATCAACATCGAGGAGCAGGAGGGGGCCGCCGAGTACGTGATGAGCATCAACGGCGGCAAGCGCAAGGTGCCGACCTTCGAGGTTGACGGGCGCGCCTTCGACCTCTCGCCCTACGACGAGCGGAAGCTGCGCGACGAGTTGGGACTGTTGTGAGCGGGGAGGGGGAGCGGATGTCCGAGAGCTTGAAGCGGAAGGCGGCGCGGGCGGGGGTATGGGCGGTGGCGAAACGCCTGCTCAAGCCGATCCCGGTCGTGGGCACGGCGGTGGCGCTCGGCCTCGCGGGCTACGAGATGAAGAAGAAGGGCGTCGTGCGCGGCGCGACGCACGTCGGGCTCGACCTCATTCCCTTCGTCGGCACGGCCAAGGCCGTGGTCGAGCTCTTCACGGGCGATTTGATAGCAGACAAGGAGAAGATGTCCCCGGCGCTCTCTCTGAATGACGAGAACCGCACGGTCTGAAAACTTATACCGAATTGCGGTAGACAATAAGGT
>JAIVJM010000048.1:0-15993 GCA_020199995.1 Acidobacteriota bacterium
TGATTATGCTGGGCGGTGGCTGCTGAGTCTCACGGACAAAGAGGCATTGCGTAAAGCCGGCGTCTTGTCAAAGAACTTTTGGTTACGGGCTTTTGTGCAATAACTTTTGGCTACTCACTTAGATGAAGCAGCATTATATGAAGTACCATTTGCTTACCTGCAAGAGAACGTCTACCCTGCGCGAGCAAAGTCAAGAAGCACCGTAAAAAACTGGTACTTACATGAGCGTCCGAGGGTTGAAATGCGCGCAGCCTTGCAACCCCTCCTGCGCTTCATTGCGACTATAACGGCCTCAAAGCATCGTATCTTCGTCTGGATGTCTGCGCCTACTCTTCCAGACCATCAACTCATAGCGTTTGCCCGAGACGATGATTACTTCTTCGGGGTGCTCCACTCACGACCGCACGAAGTTTGGGCGAGAGCGCAAGGGACTCAAGTGCGCGAACGAGAGAGCGGCTTCCGCTACACGCCGACCACCTGCTTCGAGACTTTCCCCTTCCCTCTCCCCACGCCCGAACAGCGCGAGGCGATTGCCGTCGCGGCGCGGGAGTTGGACGAGTTGCGCGGGCGCTGGCTGAACCCACCCGAGTGGGTGCGCGAAGAGGTGCTCGAATTCCCCGGCACGCTCCGTGGGCCCTGGGCGCGCTACATCTCCGAGACGGACGAGCGCGGCGCAGGCACGGTGCGCTACCCGCGCCTCGTCGCGCGCGACGAAGCGGTAGCCCTCCAGCTCTCCAAGCGCACGCTCACGAACCTCTACAACCAGCGCCCGACGTGGCTCGAACACGCGCACCGCAAGCTCGACGGGGCCGTCTGCGCGGCCTACGGATTCGACCCCTCGCTCCCCGACGACGAAATCCTCGCCCGCCTCCTCGCCCTCAACCTAGAACGCGCGTCAACCTAACGCCGGGAGCGCGGGGCACCCTACAGCCCGCCTTGAGCGCGCGAGCGCGAAAAAGAAGTTTCGCCCCCGCTCAATCTTGAGCGGGGGCGAAAGCTTTGAAGCGTGCGGGCACGCTTTGGCGGGCTGTAGGGTGCCCCGCGCTCCCGGCATGAAGTTCTATTCTTTGATCCCGAGTTGCGTCAGGATAAAGGCGTAGTCGAAGGCGGTGTCTTTGAGGGCGTCGTAGCGCCCGGAGGCCCCGCCGTGGCCCGCGCCCATGTTGGCCTTGAGGAGCAGCGTGTTCTTGTCGGTCTTCATGGCGCGGAGCTTGGCGACGTACTTCGCGCCCTCCCAGTAGGGAACCTGACTGTCGTTCAACGAGACGCGGACGAGCATCGCCGGGTAGTTTCTGGCGGCGATGTTGTCGTAAGGCGAGTAGGTCTTAATGTATTCGTACTCGGCCTTGACGTTCGGGTTGCCCCATTCGAGGTACTCCTGCACGGTGAGCGGGAGCGTGGCGTCGAGCATCGTGTTGACGACATCCACGAAGGGCACGTAAGAGACGACCACGCGGAAGAGGTCGGGCCGCATGTTCGTGACCGCGCCCATGAGGAGGCCGCCCGCGCTCCCGCCCGAGATGACCACCCGGTCTTTCGCCGCGTACTTCTCTTTGACGAGGTGCTCAGCGGCGGCGATGAAGTCGCTGAAGGTGTTCTTCTTGGTCAACATCTTGCCGGAGTCGTACCACGGCTTGCCGAGGTCGCCGCCGCCGCGAATGTGCGCGACGGCGTAGACGAAGCCGCGGTCAATGAGGCTCAGTCGGGCCGAGCTGAACGAGACGTTCGACGACGCGCCATAGGAGCCGTAGGCGTAGAGGTGGAGCGGGTGCGTCCCGTCGCGCTTGAAGCCCTTTTTGTAGAAGAGCGAAATGGGGATGCGCGTCCCGTCAGGGGCGACGGCGTGGACGCGCTCGGAGGTGTACTGCGACGCGTCGTATCCGCCCAGCACCGGCTGCTGCTTGAGCAGCGTGCTCTTGCGCGCCGCCACGTCGTAGTCGAAGACGGAGGCGGGCGTGGTGAACGAGTTGTAGGCGTAGCGCAGGAGCTTGGTGTCGAACTCTTTGTTGGTGCTGACGGAGGCGCTGTAGACGGGCTCGGGGAACGGCAGTTGGTGCGACTGTCCCGATTTGGCGTCGGTGAGGCGCAGCTTCTGGAGGCCGTTGTCGCGCTCGGCGACGATGTAGAAGTCCTTGAAGGCTTCGATGTCTTCGAGCATCACGTCGGCGCGGTGCGGGATGATCTCCTTCCAGCTCTCGCGGCGCGGGTCGGCCACGGGCGCGCTCACCAGACGGAAGTTGCGGCCCTTGTCGTTGGTCAGGATGAGGAAGCGGTCGCCGTGGTGCTCGACCGAATACTCGTGCTCCTTCTGGCGCGGGACGATGAGCTTCGGCGTCTCGTCGGGGCGGTCGCCGGGGACGAAACTGAACTCGGTCGTGTCGGAGCTGGAAGAGCCGAAGAGGATGACGCCGCGGCTGCGGCTGCGGCCCGCGAAGGCGCGGAACAGCTCGTCTTTCTCCTCGTAGACCAGCACGTCCTTGTCTTTGGCGTCGCCGAGCGTGTGGCGGAAGACCTTGTGCGGGCGCTTGGCGGCGTCCTCGACGGTGTAGAAGAGCGTCTTGCCGTTGGGCGACCAGAAGGCGCTCACCACCTTGCCGAGATCGTCCGGGAGGTCTTGCCCCGTGCGCAGGTCTTTGACCTTCAGCATGTACTCGCGGTAACCGTTGTGGTCAATCGAATAGGCCAGAAGGTTGCCGTCGTCCGAGACCGCGTACGCGCCGAGCGCGGTGTACTTGTGCCCCTCGTTGAGCCGGTTGAGGTCGAGCGTGATTTCCTCGGGCGCTTTCATGCTGCCCTTACGCCGCGCGTAGATGGAGTACTGCTTCCCCTCCTCGGTGCGCGTGTAGTAGAGGTAACCGTTCTCGCGGTAGGGGACTTGCGCGTCGGTCTGCTTGATGCGCCCTAGCATCTCCTGATAGAGCTTTGACTGGAGCGCCTCGGTCGGCTTCATCGAAGCGTCGGTGTAAGCGTTCTCGGCTTCGAGGTAGGAAGTCACTTCCGGGTTCGTCTTCTCGCGCATCCAGAAGTATTCGTCCACCAGCGTCTCGCCGTGAATCTTGGTCGTCTTCGCGGCCTTCTTCGCGGCCGGCGGCGCGAGCGCGCCCGCGCTCATCGAGTTATTAGTCTGTGCCATCGTCGTCATCATGTTCGTGCCTGAGAGGGACGCCAGCGCCACGAGCGCCAGCAGCAGAGAGAACCTTTTCATTACCAACCTCCGTTCGGGTCTCGAAAAAATTTGCGCGACTGAAGTTTATGTGTGCGATCACAATCAAAGTTGACTGAAGACAGAAGGGCCGTCGGGTTCAGAGATTATAGAGACTCCGATGCGCGCGCCGCAAGGCGGTAAGCAGTGCGCCGTGAACAGTGTGCGGTGAGCAGTAAGGCCGATCAGATGTCTTGACTGCTTACCGCTTACTGCTTACTGCTTACCGCTTACCGCTTACTGCTTACCGCCTTCTGCATTTGAGGAACTTGCGCGCTTGTCGCGCGTGGTTGTAGGCTGTGCCTTCAACGACCGGAAGCGCCCGCCGCGTCCGAGAGCGCGCGCGGGCAGGCCCCGAAGGCCGCTCTCACTGACTGTCCGTCCTCTGTACCGAAAAGGAAAAAGAAGCATGCCGAACGCACTCACACGCGTCATGTTTGTTTCGCTCTCGCTGCTCGCCTGCGGCGGGGCGGGAGCGCCGAGCGCCGCGCAGACGGCGGCGGCGAAGGAAGCGCCCGCATCCGTCTCGGGCCGTGTCACGAACGGCGAGAAGGGCGTGCCGGGCATCGAGGTGATCCTCACGCCGCCCGACCCGACCTCGCGCATCAAGGCGGCGGCGCGCGCGATGAGCGACGCCGAGGGGCGCTTCCGCATGACCGGCGTGCCGCCGGGCCGCTACCAGTTGATGGCGGTCGCGCCCGCCTACGTCGTCTCGGACATGACGGGCTGGCCGCCGGGCCGCAACGTCAACCTGAGCCCCGGCGACGCGGTCGAAGACCTCAACTTCACGATCACGCGCGGCGGCGTCATCACGGGCCGCGTCACGGACTCCGAAGGCAAGCCCGTCATCGGCGAGCAGGTGCAGGTCGCCTCCGCCGACGAGTCGAAGGGACAGGGCGGCGACTTTATGGGCGGGCCGGGCAGAACGACCGACGACCGAGGCATCTACCGCGTCTACGGCCTCGCCGCCGGTCGCTACCGCGTGAGCGTCGGGCAGGACCGCAATAGCGGCATGATCCGCATGGGCGGGCCCCGCCGCTTTTACCGCCTCACCTTCCATCCGGAAGCGACCGAACGCGAGAAGGCGAAGATCGTCGAGGTTGCGGAAGGCGGCGAGACCGAGGACGTTGACATCAGCGTCGCGAAGGCTTCGCGGACTTTCAAGGCCGAGGGGCGTTTCGTCAGCGCCGAGACGGGCCGCCCCGTGCCGGACGTGCAGTTCGGCTTCGGCACCGTCAACGCGGAGGCCAAGCGCGTCGGGGCCTTCGGCTTCACCGGCCAGAAGACGAACGCGCGCGGCGAGTTTCAGGTCGAACAGCTGGCCCCCGGTCGCTACGCCGTCTTCGGCATCGGCGGCGATCAGGAGGTGGACTGGTACAGCGACACGGCGACCTTCGAGATTGACGACGCTGACGCCACCGGCGTCGAAGTGAAAATCCACCGTGGTTCGACTTTGAGCGGAGTCGTCCAGATCGAAGGCGTGCGTGACCGCGCGGCGCTCGCAAAGCTTTTGCAGGAGGCCAACCTGACGGCCAACGTCGAGACGCGCCCGAACGAGCTGGGCGCGCCGCGCTGGGGCCGCGCCAAGATCGCCCCCGACGGCAGCTTCCTCCTCAAAGGCTTGCGCCCCGGCAAGCTGCGGCTCTTGCTCGGCTGGCCTCCGGTCAAAGGGCTCTCGCTGCTGCGTGTCGAGCGCGAGGGCATCGAGCAGCGCGAAGGCATGGAGATCGCCGAGGGCGCGCAGGTCTCGGGCGTGCGCGTCGTGCTCGCCTATGGGAGCGCGGTCATCCGCGGGCAGGTCAACATCACTGGCGGCGCGCTGGCGCAGGGCGCGCGACTGCTCGTTTCGGCGCGGCGCGTTAGCGCGACGGGCGGGCCGCCCGCCGTGCAGCCCGTCGAAGTGGACACGCGCGGTCGCTTCGTGCTCGAAGGGCTGGCCGCGGGCGAGTACGAGTTGCAACTGAACCTCTTCCCCCCGACGCATCAAACACGCCCGCCCCTCAAACAGAGCATCACGGTCGGCGACGGCGGCGAGATGCAGGTCACGCTCGTCTTCGACCTCAGCGCCGCGAACAAGGGAGGCACGCCGTGAGCGCCCCGCTTTTCAAACGCGCGCAGACCTGCGGCCACGACGCCGCCCTCGACGCCGACTACGCCTCGCGCCCGCCGACAACGCGGGCGCGTCAAAGAAGACCGCCGACACTCCCAAACGGGCAGGCACAGCGGAGGACAAGCCCGTGCCGCGCCGGAACGTCGTCACCGGCTCGATCACGGGCCGTGTCCTCGGCGAAGGCGGCGAGCCCCTCTCGGGCGTCACCGTCAACGCTTCGCGCCGGAGCATCAGCACGGACTTCGGCCCGCCCCCGACGACCACTACTGACGAGGAGGGCCAGTTCGTTCTCGACGGCCTTGAGCCGAACGTCTATAGCCTCGGCCTGAGCTTGCCCGGCTACATCATCGAACCCGACCCGCAGCCTTTATCTTCGCGCAACCGCGTGCGCATCGGAGACTCCGTCACGCTCAGGATGTTGAAGGGCGGCGTCATCACCGGCACTGTGACCGACGCGTCGGGCGCGCCGCTCATCGCCGCGAACGTGCGCGTCATCAGGGTGCGCGACATGGAAGGGCGCGCCGCTCCCTCCGCCGCGTCCTCAGTCCGCGACGAGCCGACGGACGACCGCGGTGTCTACCGCATCTACGGCCTCTCGCCCGGCATCTACGTCGTCTCAGCCGGGGGCACACCGATGTGGTCGTGGTGGCCCGTGCCTTTCAGCAACAGCACGCCGACCTTCTACCCTTCGGGGACGCGCGACACGGCCTCGGAGATCAACGTCCGGGCCGGGCAGGAGACGGCTGGCGTGGACATCCGCTTCCGCGACGAGCGCGGCCAGAGCATCAGCGGCACGCTCGTCGTCCCGCAGGCGCAGCCCGGCGAAGATTTGGGCGGCTTCGGCGTCGAACTCGTCCACGCGGCGACCGGCACGATGCTGGGCTCGACGTGGATGTCGGGCCGCGAGAACGAACGCTCCTTCTCCTTCGAGGGACTCTCCGACGGCGACTACGACGTGCGCGCCCAACAGAGCAGGCGCAGCGGCCAGAACAGCAGCTCGCCCCCCTTGCGCGTCACCCTCAAGGGCGCGGACGTGACGGGCCTCAAGCTCACGCTCGTCCCGCTCGCCAGCCTCAGCGGCACGCTCTTTGTCGAGCCCCTGCCCGAGGCCGAGCGCGCGCGCGGCGAATGTAAAGACCGGAAGGCGCGCATCCTGCCGCAGGAGACGGCCATCTTCGCGCGGCTCGACCCGCAAGCCCTGCCGAAGAACCAGCCGCGCCCGCGCGGCTCCGGCTCCGAGGCCGTGCCCGACGCCTCTTCCGCCGACGGCGCGTTCATCTTCAGCAACCTCGCGCCCGGTCGCTACCTCGTCGTCGCGCGCACGGTCAACTTCGATTCGTCCGACCCCGCGACGACTCGGCCTCCCTTCTGGGACGCCGCCGAGCGCCTCAAGCTGCGACGCGAGGCCGAAGCCGCCAATGTTACTCTCGACCTCCAGATGTGCCAGCGCGTTACAGACTTCACCTTGCGCCATCCACCGGCGGCCAACAAGTAGGCCGCGCGGGCAACGGACGGAAGGCAGCAGGCAGTAAGCAGCAGGCAGAGGGATGAGAGTCAGAAGCGCCGCGAGGCGCTCATTACTTCCGCCGCCTGCTTGCTTTCTGCCTTCTCCCTACCGCCTCCTGCCTTCTGCTTTTCGCTCCCTATTTTGCTTGCCGCGTGCCGTGTGCTTAAATGATTCTTTTCCGGGAGGATCATTCATGCGGCACGAAAATACGCTCGAGCCGGGCGGCACGGCGCTCGTCATCATAGACATGCAGGAGTCTTTCCGCGACGCCATCTCCGACTTCACCGAGGTCGCGGCGCGCATCGCGCTCGTCGCCCACGCCGCGCAACTGCTCGGCGTGCCCGTCGTTGTCACCGAGCAATACCCGAAGGGGCTCGGGCACACGGCGGGCGAGATTCGCACCGTGCTGCCCGAGGGGGTCGAGCCCGTCGAGAAGACGGCCTTCAGCTCCTGCGGCGCTGATCAGTTCGTCGCGCGCCTCGACTCGTTGGGCGCGCGGCAAATCCTCGTCTGCGGCATCGAGGCGCACATCTGCGTCAACCAGACGTCGCACGACCTGCTCGCGCGCGGCTTTCAGGTTCACCTGCTCGTGGACTGTATCACCGCCCGCGCAGCGCAGAACCGGCAGGCCGGACTCGACAAGATGCGCCAGTCCGGCGCGCTCCCCTCCTCCACCGAGATGGCGCTCTTCGAGCTCATGCGCGACGCCCGCCACGAACAGTTCAAGGCGATCCAGAGACTCATCAAATAAGCTTTTAGCTCTTGGCTTTTAGCTTTCAGCCAGACGGATTGTGAGGCTGTCTTGAAAGCTAACGGCTAACAGCTAACGGCTAACAGCTAACGGCTTTCACCATGGACTTTCTTTCTTCACTCAACGAGCAGCAGCGCGTGGCCGTCACGACGACCGAGGGGCCGCTGCTGATTCTGGCTGGCGCGGGGTCTGGGAAGACGCGCGTCATCACCGTCCGCATCGCGCACCTCATCGCCGAGCGCGGCATCGCGCCATACCACATCCTCGCCGTGACCTTCACGAACAAGGCCGCGCAGGAGATGCGCGAGCGCGTCCGCAAGCTGCTCGAAGGCGAGCGGCTCGAAAGCTCGCCGCTCGTCTCGACCTTTCACTCCTTGTGCGTCCGCGTCCTGCGCCGCGACATCGAGAAGCTGGAGGCGGGCTACACGCGCTCCTTCACCATCTACGATCAGGACGACTCGGTGCGCGTCATCAAGGGCTGCATCAAGGATTTGGGCTACGACGACCAGCGGCTCGCGCCCCGCCAGACGCAAGGGGCCATCAGCCGCGAGAAGAACGGCGGCCTCGACGCCGAGATGTACGCCGCCCGCGTCGAAGCGCACGACGAGAAGCGCGCGGCCATCGCTCGCGTCTTCCGCCTCTACGAAGAACGCCTCGTCAACAACAACGCGCTCGACTTCGACGACCTCCTCATCAAGACCGTCCAGCTTCTGCGCCACCGCGAGGACGTCCGCGCCTACTACAACGAAAAATTCCGCTACATCCTCGTTGACGAATATCAGGACACCAACAGCCTCCAGTTCGCGCTCATCCACTTTCTCACCGAGCGGCAGCAGAACATCTGCGTCGTCGGCGACGAGAGCCAGAGTATCTACCGCTGGCGCGGAGCCGACATCTCGAACATCCTCAACTTCGAGCAGCAGTATCCGAACACAAAGGTCATCAAGCTGGAGCAGAACTACCGCTCGACGCAGAACATCCTCGACACCGCCGACCGCGTCATCAAGAATAACACCGAGCGCAAGGACAAGACGCTCTGGACCTCGAACCCTTCGGGCGCGCCGCTGCGCTACTATCAGGCGGCGGACGCCGAGACCGAGGCGCGCTTCGTCGCAGCGAAGATCGAAGACCACCGCCGCGCCGAGCCCGGCCTTCGCGCCGCCATCCTCTACCGCACCAACGCGCAGTCGCGCGTCTTCGAGGAGGCCCTGAGGCGCGCCGGTCTCGCCTACAACATCGTCGGCGGCTTCTCTTTCTACGAGCGCGCCGAGGTGCGCGACATCGTCTCCTATCTCAAGCTCGCCATGAACCCGCACGATTCCATCGCGCTGCTGCGGGTCATCAACACGCCGCCGCGGGGCTTGGGCAAGCAGACGCTCGACGAGCTGGACCGGCGCGCCAAAGACTACGGCGTCTCTCTGTGGGAGACCGTCGGCATCGTGACGAGTCAGGGCGAGGGCTTCGGCCCGCGCGCCGTCTCGTCGCTCAAGGCGTTTCAGGTGATCGTCAACAACCTCGTCTCGCGCGCGCAAAAGGAACCCGCCTCCGAGGTCGTCAAGGCAGCCATCCTCGACACGGGCTACGCCGCCGCGCTGAAGGGTGAGAACACGGAGGAGGCCGAGGGGCGTCTGGAGAACTTGCAGGAGCTGGTCAACGCCGCCGTGGACTACGACAGGGACGAGGGCGGCGGACTGCGCGACTTCATTGACGCCGCCGCGCTCGTCGCCGACACCGATCAGTATGAGGGCGACGCGCCCGTCACGCTGATGACCGTCCATTCCGCGAAGGGGCTTGAGTTCCCGCTCGTCTTCATCGTCGGGCTCGAAGACGGACTCTTCCCGCACTCGCGCTCGGCGGCGGACATGGCCGAGCTGGAAGAAGAGCGCCGGTTGGCTTACGTCGCCATCACGCGCGCCGAGCGTTTTCTTTACGTCACGCACGCGATGCGGCGGAGAGTCTACGGCGAAGAGCTGGCGAGCGAGCCCTCGCAGTTTTTGAACGAGATGCCTCTGGAGCTGATGGAAGACCTCTCGCGCGGTGGCTCTTGGCTCTCGTTCGCGCGCAGTTCTTCGACGCTCGACAACAAGCACGCGGCGCGCGCCCTGCGCGGCGAGACGGGCGGCGCTCAGGCGGAGCGGACCAGCGGCGGCGGGGGCTTTGCGGGTAAGACTTACGACAGCGTGGACTCCATCGCCGAGTTCTTCCGCCAGCGCGGCGACAGGTTCAAAGGGCAGACCGGCCAGCCGTCGAAGCCCTCGACGCCCGCCGTCAAGCGGCCCGCCGCTCCCACGTCGCGCGCCGGTTCCGGCGCGGCGGCAGCTTCCACTCCATCAACTGACGCGGGCGCGGGGTTCGTCCCCGGCTCGCACGTCCGCCACCCGAAGTACGGTCGCGGCCTCGTGCTCCGGCGCGAGGGCGTGGGCGACGGGGCGAAACTGACGGTCAGCTTCCCCGGCTTCGGTCAGAAGAAGCTTATCGAAAAGTACGCGGGGCTTGAGAAGGCTTGAGCGGCGGACGCCCCGACGGCATCTCTTTCATCGCCGCCCTCGCAAATCAGGCAGAATGCCGGGCTCCGGTGCAAATAGAGGAGAGGGTCGTGCGTCTGCTCTATGGCCTTGAGCAGATGCAGCGATCACCATTCCCCGGAGATGCGCTATGAGCAAAAACAAAACTCCCAAACTACTCAGGGCGCTCCGCAACAGATTTGAGAAACGCTATCGCGCAGGTCTTCGTTCGGAGGCACGCTTGCACTGGCATGAGATAGAGGGCTGGTTTCAATGGCGATCAGCACAGGAAGAGGCGGCCCATTGGTTTCCCGAAGGTAGTTGTTTCGTCGAAGTCGGAACCTATCTCGGTCGAAGCCTTTGCTCTTTGGGCGAGGTCGTCGAGCAGAGCGGCAAGTCCTTCATGGTCATCGGAATCGACACGTGCCGCGGCAGCGGGCCGGAGGGTCGGCTCCGGAAGGACTATCACGCCGCGGCGGTGTCGCAAAACGGTGGCACCTTCGCCGGTGCGCTGCACAGGAACGTCCTGGATTGCGGATACGGCGACTCGATCTCGCTCATCATCGCCGATTCCCTGACCGCATGCGGGCTGTTCGGCGACTCGTCAGTAGACTATTCAGGCGTGGCTACCGAAAATCAAGCCCGGCGGTTGGCTGTCCGGCGACGATTACGACGAACTCAAATGGCCCGAGGTTGTGAAAGCCGTTGGCGAGCTGCTGCCCGGAGCGTCGGCCTGGTCAACCCAGCAGTGGCGCTGGATCGTCGCCGAAACCTCAGTCACTTCCTCTTAGGCCCTCCGCCCTCGTGCCGAATCATGGCCGCGAGACCACTGAGTGCGTCGTAGTCCACGCCCCACCCGGCGCACGCGGCGGCGATGCCGATCACGCCCCCTTCTCCAGTGTAAACGCCGCGGGCCTGTAAGAAGTCCGCGGCGCGCCCCCAAGCCTCGAAGAAGCGAGACTCGCCTCCATCTTTGGTGACGGCGACGAGAGCCTCGTGACACCAACGTGCGGAGTGCAGGATGTCGGCGTCGCCCGTGAGGTGTCGAGCCAACTCCACGAAGACGGGCATCCGCCACGCTCCGCACGTGTTCAGATGCTCCGCGACGCTCTTCCACACGACCGGGAGCACGGCGAGACCGGACGGAAAGACGCCGAGCGGAGGAAGGGCGGCGATGCGCGAGTCTGCATCCACGTAGATGGCGGTGTCGAAGTCCTGAATGGCCGCGATGAGCGCGAACCGCTTGTCGTGATAGGCCGCGGCGCCGCGCCCACTTCCGGTGGGCGGCAGACGTGTCAGATAGTCCAGAGCCATGGGCCCGGTCGGGGCGTGTCGGATCGCGCGAACGGGTAGATTCGCAAAGCCGTCCGGCTCGTCGGTTAAGACCATCCATGGAACCGACGGCGCGTCGGCACAAAGGAGTCGTGCCCTCCGACGATACGGTGCATGGATGGCGAGCGTGCAGAAGCAAACGGTCGTCGGATAGTTTTGCAGACGGCTCATCAGGTCTCAGTTATTTACTCGGCGGATGCTATATGACATCAAGTATGTGAATCGGGAGTTGAGATGACGGACAAGCCAGCCGAAGCTTTCGATGGCGGCAATCAGGGTTGCCGTTGTTGCCGCCTCGACCACAGCCGCATCTTCACCGCGCACAGAGCGTCGAACGCTCGAACGAGCGTTTTGGTGTAGGAAGATTCTGGTCTGTTCGCTGGCGGCGTTGCGTTGAGTGAGGCCGTCCCCGCATGGTGCTCAGCCAGTTCGCTTTCAAGCAAATGTAGTTTTTCTATTCGCTTGAGGCGCAGCCGGTGAGGATAAGTTTCCGGCGTGGACGCGCGGGCGGCTGTACGTTTGAGCTCGGCCACCTTTGCACGCTCCCGGGCCTGCCGGTAGACTGTCCCCGCTTCGGCACAAAGGCTCAGGTACAAGTGGATAACTTCATCGGGCACGCCCACCGCCAACAACTCGGCTGTCATTACATGATGATGACGCAATTCAGCAGAGACGTGGGCGGGGGCGCGTTCTACGGTTTCGTCCGAGACCCGGAGGCCGCACCAGCCCGAGACCCGCCGCACCTCCGGGCGCGCGTCATGAAAATAGGATTGATAGTGCGTGACTATGCGGTGTTCCGGTGGCACCGCCGAGAGCAGTTGCCGGTAGTAAGTCAGCCACAGCCGAAACTGTGACGCGCTCGTCGTATCGCCGCGCTCGAAGAGCGAGCGGGCCACCTCTAAAGGATTTCTTACGCAGACGACGACCTTCAAGTCGGGGATGAGTCGCCGCCAAAAAGGGATCGTCAGCGAATTCCGCGGGTCTTTCCAGCCCCAATTGTGGTAACCGCGGAAACGCCCGATTAGTTCCTCAGCCTTTCCGAGCAAGGGGTCAACCTCGGGCGCGTATTCCCAACCCGCCGGGAAGAGGGGCGGGTCGTTCCACAGCCCGCCGAACTGAGCGATGATGCGGTCGTTAAGCTTCACAAAGCGCATATCCTCCCAGTAACCTTCAGGGTTAGCTGAAGTCGGCGGCATGAGTTCCTCGTCGGGGCCGAGGAACAGCGCGCAGGAGTGCAGAAGCCTCGCGACCATCGAAGTTCCCGAACGATGCATCCCGGCGATACAGACGGGCGGCGGCGAGCTACGCTCGGGGCTTCTTTTGCCGTCCGTCCTTGCCTCGGGCGCGCTCATACCCCTGTATCCTTCGGATTGCGGAGCATCCATAGAATTTAATGGTTCCTGCATCTGGCGCATGATAGCAAACAAATGTTATTCAGCAATGATAGCAAAGATGATTACCGCGTTAACTTGCGCTTGACAACACGATCCGGCAGGCTGCGATAGTCACCACCGGGTAAATCATCAGCCGTCCGGCGCGCGCTGCTGCCGCCGCCGCCGCTGCTGCCGCCGCTCGACTGGTCGGCAGCGGGATAATGGAGTTCTGACCTTGTCTCTTTTCCGACAGTTGAGAAGTCTGCTACGCTCGCGGCGCACGGCGTCCATAAACATACCGCCGCCTTCCGGAGTCGCGGAAAAGCCGGACGTGGGATTCGTCGCGTGCATTGAGGGCGGGGTGCTCGAAGCGCAGGCGCTTCTTCTCTTCGAGAGCATCCGACGTTACGCAGGCTGTTTCAGCGACTGTGCGCTTTACGCCCTCTCACCACGCGCGGGGCATGCCATCTCCGTAGACGCCAAGCGAAGACTTGACGAATTGGGAGCAGTCTATATTGATACGATCCTCAACACGGAGTGTCCTGAGTATGGCTCTGCTAATCGTGTGGCCGCAGCCGCGCACATTGAGGATACGCGCCCGCACGAGATACTGGTAATCCTCGACAGCGACACGCTCTTCCTGCGTGAACCGTCCGAGCTTATCCTCACGCCCGAGGTTGACGTGGCGGTGCGCCCGATCGACCTGAAAGGCATGTCAACCAGCGGCCCGGCGGATCCGTCAGACCTTTACTGGCGAGACCTCTGTCGCTGCTGCGGCGTGGATTACGATGAGGTGCCATGGACGAAATCCTCCGTTGACCGCCGGCGCATCAAGGCAAATTATAATGGAGGTTTGGTCGTAGTCCGAGGGGGGCTCGGAATCCTGCGGCGGTGGGCGCATTTCTTCTTCGAGTCAATACGACGAGGGATTCGACCATCCTCGGGTCGCGAGACATTTCGGGCCGGCGCCGGCTGGGTCCAACCCGCCGCGGCCAATCTGTGGGGGTCGAATCAGGCAGCTTTATCTCTGGCGGTCTGGAGCACAACCCGGCGCGTTCACGAGCTATCACCAACCTACAATTATCCTCTACACCTGCACAGCCGAATTCGCGCGGCGCAGGTGCGGGCCAATTTTCCGCGCCTCGTACATGTTCACTATCACTGGCTGTTCGCGCCGGACTCGCTTCCCGCAAATCCGCTCTTCCTGCCGTCAGGCCCCTTGTCGGTGGCCCAGCGAGACTGGCTGCGCGGTTCTGTTGCAAGAACTGCCTCCTGGTCATAATCCGCCTCTCGCGTTCTTCCATCATGCATAATTAAGCCGAGGCGCGCACTGCCGCACCTCAATCCAAGCCAAAGTCGTCGTCTTCTCGACGCGCGGCGACGTCCCGCAGGTCGGCGGCGCGAAGGGCATCAACGTCGGCAACGCCGCGCTGAAATCACAGCAGCCCGCGCTCTTCGACTTCGCACGCAAACGGCGCACGACCGTCCTCGTCAGGACGCAGTAAGGCCGAAGCCTGAGCGTCAGGTCAGTGAGCAGTAAGCAGTGAGCAGTAAGCAGTAAGCAGTGAGCAGTCAAGACGCATAACCCGGCTTGACTGCTCAGCACTGTGGTCGCCGCGGGGCTGACGGTGGCGTGGCCTGACGGGTACTCGGGGAAGTTGGGCGTGACCAGCAGCGGAGTCCATCCCCCGTCCTCTACGGTGGCGGGGTTATTGTCCGTACTCGCCAGTCGAGTTCGGCTAGTTGCGCGTCCAGAGTGTCGCTGTCATAAGCGCGGTCGCCGATCAAGCGACCGCGCTGCTCACGGGTGAGACCCTGCTCAAGAGTCTGGTGGAGAAGGGTGACTTCATGCGGCGAAGCAGACGCCGCGTGGATGGCGAGAGGAAGACCATGAAAGTCTGCCATTCCCATGAGCTTCGTGCCTTTACCCCGTTTCGTGGGGCCCACCGCGCGCCCCCTTTTTTAGCCACCACGAAGGTGCCGTCGATGAAGCATTCCGAAAGGTCGATCTGGCCGCACCCTTCTAAGTCACGGGCTAAGGCTTCGAGCACTTCGCGTAGCGTGGCGTCTCGCGACCACTGCTGGAAGCGGCTCGCGCTGGTAGGGCGGGAATCTTTCAGGTAAGTCCTGCCAGCGCGAGCCGCTTCTCAGTATCCAGAGCACGCCGTTGATGACCTCGCGGGTGTCTCTCCATGGGCGACCACGCCCGTCTTCGCGGCGTGGCGGCTCAGGTATGAGCGGGCCGATCACCGCCCATTGTTCATCAGTTAGTTCTTCGCCTCGTCGGTTCGCCATGCCTGAGCGTAGCACGACGAGGTATTTATGAGACTGCCTCTAGTCGGATGGCTCCAGCGTGAGAGCGTGGCGGGTTTGGTCGCTACATAGGAATGAATGCGGATTGTCGCAACTCAAACCCTTTTTGAGTTGGAAACTGCTTGGCAATGAAACTTGCAGGGCGACTAGAATGCGGCGCGCAGTTCGAGTAGCCGCCTCAGGTCTTGTGTTTCTTCGGACAATGTTCCTTCGCCCGGTCGCCCCTACGTGGTTCGCGGCCCGTCTTTAGCGGCGAGAGAGGCTGCGGCGGCGCCGCGCAGTTTTCGAGGCCGCGCGCTCCAGCGCGACGAGGCGCGTCGCCTGCCCCCTGATGCGTGAGCCCAGCGCGGAGTTCTGCCTCAGCAGCAGATCGATCTGCCGCCGCTGTTCGGCGATCTGCGCCTGCTGCTCGCGCACCGCGTTGAGGAGTACGACGCCGATGCGGTCGTACTTGACGCCCTCGGCCTCGCCCCGTTCGTTCCGGGTCACCAGAAGCGGCTCGACGAGTTCGACCTCTTCGGCCACCAGGCCAACGTCTTCATTCCCACTGCTCTTCCAGCGGAAGCTGACTGGGCGCAGGCGGCTGAGTAAATCCAGGCCCGGCGTGAAGCCGCGCACGTGGCTCTTGAAGCGAATGCTTGAACCGCACAGGGCAATCTTATTTATACGGTTAGAACTTGGTTGGGCACACAGACTCGCTTCGCCCCCCGGCGCAAAAAAGCCAACAATCTCGCCATTCACGACCACATCGTTAGTAATACTCCCTGGCTGTCCAACTTCGAGTCTTTCTAAAATTTTGACTATTCCAGTAGTGCTGATCTCCATTCGCGTGATGTTGTTGCTGCGGAACTCTACATTGTGATTGGTAGCTGAGCCGTAGAGGGCTCCGTTTGAATTGGCC
>JAIVJM010000048.1:16029-30209 GCA_020199995.1 Acidobacteriota bacterium
GTACTGTTGCCTTCGAGGAAGGAGAGCGCGCCACCTTCGGGGCGGCTGACTCGCGTCTCCGCTCCGTTACCCAGTAGCGAGTAGTTGTTGCAGCCGGACAGATTTGCGCCGAAGCCGATGCCGACAAAGCCGGACGAACAGCCGGCATTGCCGAGCAGGACGTTGCCGCCATTGTCGCGGACGTGCAGTCTGGCCGAAGGCGCGGTGGTGCCGATGCCGACGCTTGTGTCGGTGGTCGCGCCGTTCTGGCCGTTGATGCTGCCGAGCACGAGCGAATTACTTTGCGTCACCAGCGCGCGCTGGCCGATGGCCGTGGCATTGGTGAGGTTGGTTGGGCCAACGTCAGCCCCCGTACCGATTATCGTGTTGAAGGTGCCCGTCTGGTTCGTGTCGCCGGCAGCCGTGCCGAAGAATGCGTTGCCGGTGCCTGACGTGTTCGCTGATCCGGCATTGAAGCCGAAGAAGGAGTTAGAGACGACGCCGAACCCTCCAGTGTTCTGGCCGGCGCCCGCACCCGCAAACAGATTCCCCGTCGAAGCAGAGCTCAACAGCACGCGCTGGCCGCCGATGTTGTACTGCGTCGAGGTGTTGATGTTGCCCACGACATCCAGTTTCGCCCCTGCGTTTACTGTACCGATGCCCACGTTGCCCGTGGCGTTATCCCAGGCGATGATGGCCTCGTGGCGGAAGGTGCGATTGTCGTTAAATGAGGAGAACTTTCCCTTCCCGTCCTGCGAACGGAGTCCGGTGAAACGGGCATTGGGCGGCGCGTTGCGGTGAAACATCAGGAAGTCTGCCGCCGTTCCGCCTGAGACGAAAGCCTGCGCGAACGTCGGGTGCTCGATGTGCAGTGGGAACTCCGGGTTCGTCGTCCCGATGCCGATGAAACCGGTCGCAGCCTCAGTGACCACCGAGTCGCCGAGTGTGCCGGCGCCGCCCGTCTCGAGCCACTTGGCGAGGCGGTTGACCGTCCCCGTCCCGGCCGCCGCCGGGCCGGGGGCGGGGTCGCCCGCAGAGTTCGTCACCGCAAGCTTCCCGTTCTCGGCCTTGAGCGTTGTCCCGTCCGCGAAGCGGTAGCCTTCGGAGGCGCGTACCGCCCCGGCCACGTCCAACATGGCTTCCGGCTTGTCTGTGCCGATACCAACCTTACCCTCGGTAGTGATGCGCACTCGCTCCGTGTCCCCGCCGGAGAGGATGTCGCCGGTGCGCAAGGTCAGGTCGCCCGAGGTCGCCGTCACGGCCCCGTCCCTCCCGTCGTGCGTCGCCAGGGTCGCCGCCCCGGCCTCATCACCGCCCGCAGAGGCAGGCGCCGCCTGCTCGCGCCCGACCTCGCCCGCCGCCTCGGCCTCTCCCAGGGCGAGCGATACCTCGCCGCCCCGCAGCAGGACGGCGGCCTGCTTGATGCTGAGGCGCCCCGACAGCTCGCGCGAGGTCAGCACGCAGGCGTACGAGCCGTCGGAGATTCCGGCGGCACGCGGGGCGAAGTCGCGGACGTTGCCGGGCAGGAAGCCGCTGTCGAAGACCGGCGCGCCCGAAGAGTCGTAGACCTCGAGGCGGGTCTGCTTGACGGCGCCTAAGGCGGCGAAGCGCACCCCCGAGGCCGTCGCCGAGACGGTCACCGTAGGCGCGGCCTCCTGCGCGGGCCGGGCAGTTTCCTGAGCCAGGCCGGGCGCGGCGCAGGCGAAGAGCGAGAGCAGTGCGAAGAGGGAGCGGCGGATGGTCATCTGAAGTCTCCTTGCGCGTAAACGTACGGGCGGAAAGAGATCCGAAACCCTGAATAGGTGGGCGACGCGGGCGGCGCCGCGCGGAAAAGCGAACGGCGCATCTTGCGGCGGGAAGCGGCGGGTTGTCAAGGTTGGATGAGACCGCATGAGCAGGCGCGGCGGAACATCAGATGTGTTCCATCGCTGAAGCCGGGCGCCCGCCACGCGCGAAGGATTCACCCCCCGAGAAGGTCTTCCAGAGGCTGACGCAAAACTTCGAGGACGCTGCGGTCGAACTCCGGCAATTCATCGAGGAAGAGCACGCCGTGGTGCGCCAAGCTCACTTCGCCGGGGCGCGGGATGGCCCCGCCGCCGATGAGGCCTGCGTCGGAGTCCCTTTTCTTTTTATGGGCACGGATAGAAACACCTTTTTCGCCCCCCGCGCGTGCTACACGAAGGCGGAAGCACCTTCTCGCGCCAACACCTACGGCTTAAAAGTCCGGACCGGATGGAGCGCGAACGGGCGGCGCGCGAGAAGACGTTGTTTGTGCCACTTCACGGCGGCGGCAGTGACCTCTCTTCTGACCTGTTCCGAGCGCGCCGGAGGAGGCGGAACGAGCACCGGCGCGGGCTCGGGAGCGACGACCACCGGAGGCGGCGCAGGGCGCTTCGGGCGGCGGAAGAGACGCACGCGGGGCGGCCTCTGCGCGGCCCTCCGCTCTTTGTCCTCTCGCGCGGCCTGCTTTCCGCGCTCGCCCGCGCCGCAGTAGATCGAGCGCACGCGCGCGCCCTCTCTCACCTTACGGACATACACGCGCTTGCCGCGCCTCAGCTCCCAGCCCATATGACATCTCCCGTCTACTTCTCCCGTGGGAAGCAGTTTCATGGGTAATAGATACCCTCCCCGACTTCGGCCTTTATCCGCGCGCCTTACTCGATGTCGTCGAACGTTGCCACCTACTTCTTTAAGATGGTGGCAACATTTCCTGTGTGACGCCGTTGTGACGCGAATTTCTATAAACCCACGCGCACTACGGCAAGCCCCGTATAGAAGCGTATAAAACGGCTGGAAATGGCGGGCGGCTGCAACCTTAGAAAAGAGAATCGTTTGAGGAAAGCACGGGCGTGCGGTTCATAACCCCAAGGTCGGGAGTTCGAGTCTCCCCCCCGCTATCCTTTCCTTTCAGCAGTAAGCAGTGAGCAGTCAAGACGCATAACCCGGCTTGACTGCTTACTGCTCACCGCTCACTGCTCACTCTTGAGACGCCCTCCCTGACGCTCAGGCTTCGGCCTTCCCCTTTCCCCCATTTCCCACTAATCTTTCCCCCGTGTTCTCATTTCTCAAGCGGTGGCGGCGTGGTGGTGGGGGCGGGATGACGAACGAGGAGATTGCGCGGCGGTTCGAGCGGCTGGCGTTGCTGTTGGAGATTCGCGGCGACGACCGCTATCGCGTGCGCTCTTACCGCAATGCCTCGGAGATTATCGCGACGTGGCCGGCTCCGCTCAGGAAGATCGCCGAAGAGGAAGGTGTCCGTGGCCTGCAAACGCTCCCCGGCATCGGGAGGGCCATCAGCGGCAAGATCGTCGAGCTGCTGGAGCGCGGGACCTTCGAGGCTTGGGAGAAGTTGATTGAAGAGACGCCCGCGACCGCCCTCGACCTCCTCAAGGTCGAGGGCGTGGGGCTCAAGACCGCCGCCGCGCTCCACCAGCAGTTCAAGATTTCTTCGCTCGACGACCTCCATAAATTCGCCGAAGGCGGCGGGCTCGAGCTCCTCGACAGCGTCGGCGAGAAGACGGCGGAGAGGATTCGCGCCAGCGCCAGAAAGCTCGCGGCGGAAGCCAGAACGTGAGCGAAGAGAGTGAGCAGTGAGCAGTGAGCAGTGAGCAGTGGGCTAAATTCTTACGCGCCTGACGGCGCTTCCAATCTCGATGGGCGCTCTGCCGTCTACCGCCTACCGCCTTCTGCCGGCTGCCTTCCGCTTACCGCTTTAGGCACTCACTCAGATGTCAGTCTGGCGGCGTCGCGCCTTGTCGCGGTGGCGCTGGCGCTCTTTCCTCTTGTCGCTCCCCCAGATGGTGCGCGCGCCGCGCCCGGCCTCGCGGACATCGGCGTAGCAGCCGGGCAGCACTTGAAAGGGCTCGTCTACCTTGCCGAGGTGGTCGAACCGGCGCGAGTTGGCCGGCCAGTTGTGCTCGTACCATTCGGGGTAGACGAAGTTGCAGACCACGACCCCGTCAATCTTGTAGTGCACGCACTGGACGGGGTCGCAGACTTCGTAGAAGTAGCCGCGCTCGCGCCGACCCCGCCCCGCGGGCCTGTAGGCGTAGAGGTTGACCGCCGGGTCAACGAGCATCTCCAGAACCTCGTGGCTGAGAGTGTCGCTGATCGTCCCGTCTTCCTTCATGTCGTCTTTGGCGAAGAGGGTGGCGACGGGGCTCCCGTCCGAGTGGAAGTGGTAGCCGACGTAGCCCTCGTCTTCCTTCGAGACGGCCTCGTCGACGATGACGATCTGGTAGGCGTGACGCGGGATGCGTTTCTCGGCGAAGACGATCTGCGCGCCGATGCCCCACGCCGGTTGGAAGTGTTCGGTCACCTGCCGCTGAAGCGAAGAGATCATGGCGACGACATCGAGGTCGCCCAGCACCGTCGAATCGTTTTTGATGGCGATGAGGGGATTGGCGCGTGAGTGTCTCAAGGCGGTGTCTCCCGTCCTAAGATTTGAAACCGTAGAAGCCGGATTCGCGCTCGGCGCGCGCGCCCTTACTTCTCTTCCCCAGTGCTTTTGACGATGAGCAGCGTGATGTCGTCCACGGCGGGCGTCCCCTGCGCGAAGGTCGAGAGCGCGGCCTCGATCTTGTCGCGAATGCCTGCCGCCGAGCGGTCGAGGTTCTGCGTGATGGCCTGTTCGAGCCTGAAGGTGCCGAACTCTTCGCCGGTAGGGTTCTGCGTCTCGGTGACGCCGTCGGAGTAGGCGACGAGCACGTCGCCGACCTGAAGCTGCGTGCGCCCTTCGCGGTACGCCGCGTCCCGCATGATGCCGAGCGGGAGCCCGCCCGCGCCGAGCTGCTCCATCGTGCCCCCGGAGCGCGCGATGAGCGGCGGGTTGTGGCCCGCGTTAATAAACGAGATCGAGCCGGTCAGGGGGTCGAGCTCGGCGTAGAAGAGCGTCACGAAGCGGTTCGCCGGCGTGTTGTCGGCGAGGTAGCGGTTGACCGCGCTGATGGTCTCGGTGAGCGGGCGGCAGGAAGTGACCTGCGCGTGGACCGCCGCGTGCAAGCTGGACATGAGGAGCGCGGCGCTCGTGCCCTTGCCCGAGACGTCGCCGAGCGCGACGACGAGCCGCCCGTCCGAGCAGGGGATGAAGTCGTAGTAGTCGCCGCCGATCTCGTAGGAGGGGAAGCTGATGCCCTGCAACTCGAAGCCCGGCACGATGGGCGGCGAGGTCGGCTGGAAGCGCTGCTGAATCTCGCGCGCCAGTTGCAGCTCGCGCGCGTAGCTCTCCTGTTCGAGGTGCTCTTCCAGAAGCCGCGCGTTCTCGACGCGGATGGCCGCGACCGAGCCCAAAGTCGTGAGCACCTTCAAGTGGTCTTCCGAGAAGCGCGACTCGGTGAGCGGCGAGTCGGCGTAGATCATCCCGAAGAGCGACGCGCCGACGCCTAAGGGGACGGCGAGCACGGAGCGGATGCCCTGAAACGTCACCGTGCTCGACTTGAAGCGCGGGTCGTGCTGCGCATCGGAGGTGAGGACGCTGCGGCCCTGCCCGACGACCTCTTCAATGATCGTGCGGCTCACTCTGACCTCGCCGACCTCGCCCTGATGCGTGCGCATCTCGGCCACGCGCACCCTCAGCTCCTTCTCGTTCCCTTCGCGCAGCATGATCAGGCAGCGTTCGGCGGGGACGGCCTCGAAGACGAGGCGCGCGATCTGCCGGAGCGTCTCGTCGAGCGTGGCCGAGGCCAGCAGCGTGACGCCGACCTTGCTGATGAGCGCGAGCAGGTCGCCCTGCTCGATGCCTCGCTCGGGCGCGATGGCGGTGGACGAGACGTGGCGGCCCGAGGTCTGCGTGCGCGCGCCCTCGATGGCTTCGAGCAGGCCCGAGGTAGTGCGGTGCGCCGAGTCGAAGGCGATGGTCGCCTCGGGGACGGGCGCGTCATCCGCGTCGTCCTCGTCCTCCGAGATGGTGGCCGCGGTCAGCTCGCCCGCGGCGGCGAGGTCTTTGAAGACGATCTCGGTCTCGCCGATCTGGATGCGCCCGCCGCCCGCGAGCGTGACCGACGCCTCGGCCCGCGCGCCGTTGTAGTAAGTGCCGTTGGCCGAGCCGAGGTCTTGCAGGAAATACTGGTCGCCCTCGCGCCGCACCTCGGCGTGGACGCGCGAGGCGAAGGGGTCGGCCAGACAGAGGTCGTTGCGCGCCGAGCGCCCAATCGTGATGCGCAGGCGGCCCAGAGGGAAAACGTCCGGCGCGTGGTCGGGGTAATTGACGACAAGCTCAGGCATAGGCAATGAAGAAAAGCCGTGAATCGTCAATCGTCAATCGTCAATCGGAGAGACGAATTCTTTCTCTCCACGATTCACGATTGACAATTCACGGCCTTTATTGGTTTCTCAGTCTGTCGAATTCACGTCCGAGCAGTTGCGCCTGACGGCGCGCTTTCTCGGCGAACTGGCCGCTGCGCTGCGCACTCTGGAAGTACTGAAGCGCGGCGACGATTTCGGCGCGCTTCAGGCTGCGCAGGTCTCGGCCTTCCACCAAACTCATACCGAGGTAGAAATGTGCTTCGGGATTGTTGCCCGCCGCGCGGAACTCGCCGAGCGCAGCCGAGCGGTTTCCAGACGACCACAGCTCGACGCCGCGCTTGTAGTGTTCGGCGGGCGAAGAGGCGGGCGGACGCGCGGGCATCGGCGCAGGCGCGGGCGGCCCCCCCGGAGTCGGCGCGGGCACGGATGTGGTGGGCGCGGCGGTGCTGGCCGTCTCGTCTTGGCCCTCCTGATTGACGCCCGCTGTGTCGGTGCCGTTCTTCTGGCCGGGCGAGGGCGAGGGGGCGGGCTGCTGCGCCAGCTCCGAGAGGCGCTGGCGCGCGGCGCTGGCGACCTCCGGGGACGACGCGGACGCGAGCCGCTGGTAGACGGGGCGCGCCTCTTCGACGCGGCCCGAGCGCGAGAGCGCGTCGGCGTAAGAGAGGAGGTCGGTCGGGTCTGCCGAACCCTTGCCGACGAGCGCGATGAGGCGGCGGTAGCTCTCGGCGGCGTCGTGGTGGAGCCCTTCGGCGAACTGCGCGGAGGCGAGCAGCCGCCAAGCCGTGAAGTCGTTCGGGTCGTTGCGCGTCACGGCGCGGAACTCTTCGAGGGCTTCGCGCCGCGCGCCGCTCTCCAACAGCACCTCGCCCAGCAGGCGGTGCGCGCGCGTGTTTGCCGGGTCAATCGTGTTCGCCTCGCGCAGACGCGCTACGGCCTCGTCCAATTGGCCCGCAGCGCGCAGCGATGCGGCCTCCGCGAGCTTCTCTTCAAAGAGCTGGCGGGCGTCGGACGGCGCGGGCGCGGGCGGCGCGCTCGCGTCCGCCGGGGGCGTGTCCCGGCGCAGGTAACGGGCGGCGAGCCACGCGGCGGCGACCGTCAGGATGAGCGCCGCGACGCAGGCGGCGGTGACGAACGGCCACAGGCGGCGACGCCTCTGCGTCCCCGGCGCGGCGGCGGCGGAAGGCGCGAGACGAGCCGGGGCCGCGGGCGGCGGCGGCGAGGCTTCCGCCCCGTCAACGATTTCGAGGGAGATGCCGCCGGGCGCGTCTCCCGCAGCCCGTCCGGCCCCGTCGTGTTCGTGTACCGGGGCGGGGCGCGGCACGGTGACGGTCAGTTCCTCATCCGCATCCTGAACGAAGGCCGGGCGAGTCCTCATCCCGAAGTCTTCGTCGCCGTCGTGCCCGACGCCGGGCGCATCCAGCGTCTTTTCGATTTCCGAGGTGTCGTGCGCGTCGTCCGCTTCGCCGCCGCCGTCACGCCCGAGCGCCGATTCAAAACGCTCGAACTCGCCCGCGAGCGCGCCCCGGTCGGCGCGGATGAGGGTCGCCTGCCCGTCGGCGTCGTCAACGACGTGGGACGCCGACGCGCTCATCTGCTGCGTGCGCAGAAGCCGGTCGAGGTCTGCCTGATTGACGCGTGCCGTGTCGGCGGAGGGAAGATGCTGTTCGTCCGCGCCGAGCCCGTCCGTCGAGCGCACGTCGCCCGAGAGTGGGACGGTGGCCGCCTGCGGCGAGACATCGCCCGTGTCTTCGCCGCCGCCGGTCGAAACCCGGACGGGCGTGCCGCAACGGCGACAGTAGCGCGCACCGGGGTGCGTCTCCGCGCCGCAACTGGGACAAGGCTTGGTCATTTTTGTCTATCCGATTCGCGGCCGATTGTTCCGGGCCGCCCGGCTGTGCTGCGGCTGCGCACCACCACCGTCCCGGCGAGCAGGTCGTGCAGAGAGCGTCCCTCGGCGTTGAAAGCCGCGAGCAGGAACCCGGCCCCGAAAGTCAGAAGCGTCAGGGGGTATCCGACGAGGTGTCGCAGCAGCGCGCGCCCGAAGCTGAGCGGCACTCCGTCGCGGCGCTCGATGCGCAGACCCGCCACCCACTTGCCGAGCGTGCGACCGCTCAGGCCCGCGATGAGCACGAAGTTGAGCGCCGCGACGGCGAGCGCCGCGACGTACCCCGAAGTCAGAAGCAGCGTGTCGCCGCGCCGACCGTCGCCGGAGAGTCGCGCCAGAAGCGTCGCGAAGGCGACGACGGCGATGACGATGATGTAGTCAATGAGCAGCGCGCCGCACCGCAGGGTGAAGGGCGCGCGCAGTCGCTCGGAATTAGCTTCCGCCAATCGCCGCGCCGTGGCAGGGGCGGCGGCGCGGGGCGTCGTTCTTTGTTCTACTTGCACAGACATTTTTAATGAGCACTCAGCTTTTAGCTTTTAGCATTTAGCTCAAAACATTCTTAGAGCCGAAAGCCGAAAGCTAGCCGCTAATATCTATCCTATCAAAAAGTGGAGCGTGGTTTCGCCGAGGCGGATGCGGTCGCCGTTCTCCAACGGGCGCGGCTGTCGCGGGCCAAGCTTGACGGCGTCGTTGACGACCGTCCCGTTGACGCTTCCGAGGTCTTCGACGAGGAAGGTGTCGCCCTGACGCCAGATGCGCGCGTGGCGGCGCGAGATTTTGGTCTCGGGGTCAAAGCGCGAGAGGTCAACGTCGGGGAAGATGTTCGACTGCGGGTCGGTGCGCCCGACGAGGTTGCTCTCCTTCTGGAGCTGGAAAGTGCCGGCCTCCATCTCGGTCGTGCCCGCGATGACGAGCTTGGCGGTGGCGCGCGCGGCGCGCACACTCGCGCTCGCGGCGGCGATGGGCTGGCGCGCGCCGCAGTGCGCGCAGAACACGTCGTCCGCCGCGATGGTCTTGCCGCAGAAACCGCAGTAGACCATCTCGACCGACATCGTCGTCTTCGCCACGTCCTGATGCCCCGAGTCGTGCGCCGCGCCGTAGCTGACCGCACCCGCGCGCAGGCGCTCCATGTGCATGACGAGCGCCTCGCGCAGCTCTCCGGCGGAGCGGAAGCGCGCCTCGGTGCTGTGCTCGGTGGCGCGCATGAGTATCCGTTCTATCTCGTTCGAGAGCGCGGGGTTGATCTGCCGGGGCCGGGGGTTCTTGGTGAAGTCGAAGATGAGGAGCGGGTTGTCCTGCGGATCGGCGCCCGTCAGCAGGTGGAACATCGTCGCGCCTAAAGAGTAGACATCCGAGCGCGCCTCGACCTTACCGCTGAAGAGCTCGGGCGGAGCATACCCCATCGTGCCGACGGCGGTGACGCCCTTCTCCTGCGGCGCGACCCAGCGCGCGATGCCGAAGTCGATGAGCATGACGCGGCCCGAGTTGCCGTCGATCATCAGGTTGGCGGGCTTCAAGTCGCGGTAGATGATCTGGGGCCGGCGGTTGTGGAGGTAGTCGAGCACGTCGGCGACCTGCGCGCCCCAGTCGGTGACGGTGAGCTCGTCAATGCGCCCGCCGGGGGCGTTGCGGAGGCGCGCCAGGAAGTCGCCGCCCGAGATGTACTTCATGACGAGGTAAAAGCGCCCGGAACCGTTATCGTAGAAGTAGTCGTAGATGGTCGGGATCGAGGGATGTTCGAGCGAGGCCAGGAGCATTGACTCGCGCTTGAAGTCGGCGATGGCCTTCTCGTGCTGCGACTCGTCGAGCTGCGACTGGATCATCTCCTTGACGGCGCGCGGCGCTTCGCCGAGGTTGCGATCCTTGGCGTAGTAGACCGCGCCCATCCCGCCTCCGCCGATGCGGCGGACGATCTCGTAGCGACTGACCAGAGTCGCCCCCGGTTCGAGCTGCTTGGCCGAGGACCGCTGGTTGCCCCCGGTCGAGCCCGTGCGCGGGGCGTAAGGCACTTCGCCGGTCGCGCGCTCGGCCTGCGAGGTCGCGGCGCGCGGGGCGGCTTCAGCGCGCGCCGGGTTCGGCTCCCAGTCAGGCGCGGCGCTGGCGGTGGCGGGCGTCGCTCACCCCCTGCTCGCCTGACCCTTGTTTGTCTAAACCCTGCTCGCCCGGCACGAGTCCGGAAGTCTCGCCCGCCGTCGGCTCCTCCGTCTCGTCGTCCTGCGCGAAGGCGGACGAATCCCCCCGCGACGGATTGAAGACGGGCGCACCCGCGCGCGCCGCCGCGTCCGCGCCCTGGCTGTCCGTCTGGACGGCGAGTCCGCAGTTGCCGCAGAAGCGGTCTTCAGACGTGTTCTCCGCGCCGCAGTTGAGACAGGTGGTCATCACGATCTTTTAATTTCGTCGCGCGCTCTACCGCGCACCGAGCCGGGGCGGACTACTTCTTGACGACGTGGAAGCGCAAGAACGTCTTGCCGACGATGACCTCGTCGCCGTCGCGCAGTTGCTGGCGGTCACCTGGCAGCAGCCGCCTCCCGCGGTTGAGGAAAGTGCCGTTGGTGGAGCCGAGGTCTTCGATGAAATATTGCTCGCCGCGGCGCGTGATGCGCGCGTGGCGGCGCGACACTTTCGCCTCGGCATCGTCAGAATCCAGATCGACATCAGGGAAGATGCCGCCGTCGGCGTCCCAGCGACCGATGTGCGACTCGTCTTCGCTCAGGAGAAACTCCTTGCCGACCGAGCGCCCACGGTGGATGACGAGCCGGGCGTGCGGGACGCTCTGGCTGCCGGAGTGGGCGAGCGCGGGCGCGACGTCCGCCGCGAGTTCCGGCGCGGAGACCTTGCCCGAGACGGAGGTGCGCGCGGCGGGTGCGCGCACCTCGGTGGGGTGGCGCACGGCGGTCGCTTTGGCCTCGGCGCTGTCGCGGCGGCGCGCGGCGCGCGGCTCGACGAAGTTCGTGTTGCCGGGCGTATCGGCGGCATCGGTCGGTCCCGTCGTCGGCGTTCGTTGGCCCGACGGCTCGGCCCGCAGGATTGCACCGCACTCATCGCAATACTGCGAGCCCTCGATGTTCTCCGTCTG
Organism: Acidobacteriota bacterium; assembly: GCA_020199995.1. Lineage (GTDB taxonomy): Bacteria > Acidobacteriota > Blastocatellia > Pyrinomonadales > Pyrinomonadaceae > JAIVJM01. Next base: position 27,213 of record JAIVJM010000048.1, read on the forward strand.
GCACCTCTCGCAGGTGATCATGGTCGCATCCTTCATTCTTTGACCGTGCAGTGCGGGCCGGAACGCCCCGGAGATGTCTCGAAATCGGAGCCCCGGCGCTGGCGGCCCCGCCGATTTGCCGGAGCATGAGTGAGCTTTCCAAACGACTTTATTCCGCCCCCGGTTTGTACGAATTGCTTGGCGGTCCCGGTCCGACCCCGTCCGAAACCCCATATCCTGCGAAAGAGGAATTTGACTCCATGGCTGTGAGCCGAAAGAAGAAGATTATCATTGCGGTCGCCGCGGTCGCCGTCCTCGGCATGATCGTCATCGTGAGCATTTTCGCGCGCGGCAAAGACCAGCCCGAAGTGACGGTCGTCAAAGTCGAGACGCGGCCCGAGCTGAAGTCTACGGTGACGGCCTCGGGCGAAGTCCGCCCCATCCGCTTCGTCAACCTGACGAGCGAGGTGCAGGGGCGCATCGTCGAGATTTCCGTCAACCCCGGCGACAAGGTGACTACGGGTCAGCCGCTCGTGCGCGTTGACCCGACGCAGCTCGAATCCTCCGCCGAGGCGCAGGCCGCCGGCGTGCAGGCCTCGATCAGCGACGTGCAGAACGCGCGCACCGCCGTGCTCTCCGCCGACAACAACGTCGCGCAGGCGCAGCAGTCGCTTGCGACCTCCGAAATCGCCTTGCAGCAATCCCGCCAAGCCGTGGACACCGCGCAGACCGCCGTTGACCGCGAGCAGGTCAACCTCGCCACCGCCCAGCGCGAGCTCAAGCGCACGACCGACCTCATCGAATCGGGCGTCGCCTCACGCTCCGAGTACGACGCGGCGAGCGACCGGCTCAAGCAGGCGCAGGTCGCGCTGCGCACCTCGCAGGCTCAGTTGCGTTCGGCACAGATCGCCGTCGAGGAGTCGAAGACGCGCGTCAACCAGCAGAGAGTCAACGTCAAGGAAGCGCAGATCGGCGTCCGGCGCGCGCGCGAGAGCGTGCAGACGAGCGAGGCGCGCGCTAACCAGCAGCAGGCGCTCCTGCGCGGCCAGTCGTCGCAGCGCTACAAGGCGACGACCTACTCGCCGCTCACCGGAGTCGTCGTCGACATCCCGGCGCGCGTCGGGCAGTTCGCCGTGGCCGGCCTTTCGACCACCTCGCTGATGACCATCGCCGACATGACGACCATCAACGTCGAGGTCAACGTGGACGAGACCGAGATCGCCGCCATCGAGGTCGGGCAGCCCGTCAAGGTCAAGGTTGACGCGCTCGGCGAGAAGGAGGTCGAGGGCGCGGTGGTGCAGAAGAACCCGCTCGCCGTCTCGCGCTCCGACACCACGGGCGGCGGCATCAACAACCGCGTCAATGTGCAGGAGGCGAAAGAATTCAAAGTCATCATCGAGATGAAAGGCATGACGGACGAGGTGCGCAACGGCCTCAGGCCCGGCATGACGGCGACGGCCAACATCACGACGAAGACCAAGCAGAACGTCATCGCCGTGCCGCTTCAGGCCATCGTCGAGAAGACGCCGACGCCCACGCCGACGCCCGCCGCCGGCTCGGTTCCCGCACCGCCGCCCGCCGCGCCGGGCGAGAAGCCGAAAGAGATCAAGGGCGTCTACGTGCTCGACGGCAACAAGGTCAAGTTCCGCACGGTCGAGACGGGCATCACCGGCGAGAGCGACATCGAGATCATCGGCGGCCTTGAGCCGAACCTCGAAGTCATCACGGGGCCGAGCCGCGTGCTGCGCACGCTCAAGGAGGGCGAGGTCGTGAAGAAGCAGGAGCGCAAGCCCGGCGGGCCTGAAGAGAAGGCGGAGGGGGCCAAATAATGAGCGACGCGACACTCGCTGCCGCCGGGACGAACGCGGTCGAGCCCGGCGCGCTCGAACACGGCGACCTCCTCGCCCACGACGCCGTCCCGGCGGCGCTCATCTCGATGCGCGACATCTGGAAGAGCTACCAGATGGGCGCGGAAGAGCTGCACGCCTTGCAGGGCGTCTCCTTCGACGTGCAGCGCGGCGAGTACGTCGCCATCATCGGCCCTTCGGGCTCGGGCAAGTCCACGCTGATGAATCTCATCGGCTGCCTCGACACGCCGTCGAAGGGGCGCTACTGGATCAACGGCAAGCTCGTCTCGGCGATGGAGGACGACGAGCTGGCGCGGATCCGCAACAAGGAGATCGGCTTCGTCTTCCAGACCTTCAACCTGCTGGCGCGCGCCACGGCCCTGCACAACGTCGAGCTGCCGCTCATCTACGCCGGGATCAGCGCGTCCGACCGCCGCGAGCGCGCCAAACGCTCCCTCACCGCGGTCGAGCTGTCCGACCGCATGACGCACCGCCCCAACGAGCTTTCGGGCGGCCAGCGCCAGCGTGTCGCCATCGCCCGCGCGCTCGTCAACACGCCCTCGCTCCTCTTGGCCGACGAGCCCACGGGCGCGCTCGACTCGCACACCAGCGTCGAGATTATGAACCTCTTCGAGCGGCTCCACGCGGACGGCAACACGATCATCGTCGTCACGCACGAGCACGACATCGCGGCCCGCGCCCACCGCATCATCCACATCCGCGACGGCAACATCGAGAAGGACGAGAAGATCAAGTAGAGCGCCGCTGGCGAAAGTGTTTTGAAAGCCCCTCAAAGGGGCGACATAATTTAGCCCACGGCGCGAGCCGTGGGGACAAGCGATAGTAAAATGTTTAGCCCCGGAGGGGCGAAAGAAAACCACGATGCCTCTCAGGCACGCTGGTTTTCTTTCGCCCCTCCGGAGCTTTTGTTGACATCTTTCGCCAATCCCCACGGCTCGCGCCGTGGGCTAAGTTCTTCCGCGCCTGACGGCGCTCAGACCCTCTCCATTTTGCCGGCCTAAAACAAACACCGTTCCCGTAACGTAAGAATGAGCGTAACCTCCACCACCTCAAAGGTGGTGGTTTCCCTGTAACGGACTGAAAGTCCTGAATGTGGCGTGGCGTGAAGCTTTAACTCGCATCCGGCTCACCTTCCACGCGAAAGTCTGAG
>JAIVJM010000049.1 GCA_020199995.1 Acidobacteriota bacterium
GCTTGAACGACGGCGAGGCCCTGAAGCGTGCGCTCGAAGGGGTCGAGCTGGTCTATCACGAGGCCGCCATCCCCTCCGTCCCGCGCTCGGTCGCCGATCCTGTCGAGACGCACCGCGCGTGCGTCGAAGGGACGTTCGCCCTGTTGAACGCGGCGCGCGCCGCGGGCGTGCGCCGGCTCGTCTACGCCGCTTCCAGCTCGGCCTACGGCGACCAGCCGACGCTGCCGAAGCACGAAGAGATGCCGCCGCAGCCGCTCTCGCCCTACGCCGCGGCGAAGCTCATCGGCGAGCAATACTGCCAGGTCTGGACGCGCACCTATAATTTCGAGACCGTTTGCCTCCGCTACTTCAACGTCTTCGGCCCGCGCCAGGACCCCAGCTCTACTTACTCGGGCGTCATCTCGCGTTTCATCTCGGCCCTTTTGAGCGGCGAGCGGCCCGTCATCTATGGCGACGGCGAACAGTCGCGCGACTTCACATATGTGACGAACGCCGTGGACGCGAACCTGCGCGCCGCCGAGACAACGAGCGGCGTCGGTCAGGTCATCAACGTCGCCAACGGTCAGCGCATCACGCTCAACGAGCTGCTCGACACACTGAAGCAGATTACGGGGAAGACCGGCGCCGAAGCCGAGGCCGAGTACCGCGAGACGCGCGTCGGAGACGTGCGCCACAGCCTCGCCGACATCACTCGCGCGCGTGAGCATCTGGGTTACGAGCCGCGGGTCGGGCTGGAAGAGGGCTTGAGGAAGACCATCGAGTGGTGGTCGCAGAGCCGCTTCGCCAAAGCGTAGCCCGCGCGTTTTGAGTAAAGCTTGAAGGGAGGGTGATTAACCTTCGTCGCCGCAAATCACGGCGACGAAGGTTAATCACCCTCCCTTCAATCTTTCGCTTCAATCTTTCGCGGTGACGTTTCAAGGTAGCTATCCCTCGACCATCCTCCGCAGACTCTCCGTGTAAGGCGCACGCGCGACACCGCGGTCGGTGATGATGGCGGCGATGAATTCGTTGGGCGTGACATCGAAGGCGGGGTTGTGGACGGCGACGCCTTCGGGCGAGAGGCGCTGTTCGCGGATGTGCGTGACCTCGCGCGCGTCGCGCTCTTCGATGGGAATCCCCTCGCCGGAGGGGATTTTGAGGTCAACGGTCGAGACGGGCGCGGCGACGTAGAAGGGTATCTGGTGCTCGCGCGCGAGCACGGCGACCATGTAGGTGCCGATTTTGTTGGCCGCATCGCCGTTGGCCGCGATGCGGTCAGCGCCGACGACGACAACGTCCACGGTGCCCTGCTTCATCACGTGCCCGGCCATGTTGTCGGTGATGACCGTCACCGGAATCTCGTCCTTCTGAAGCTCCCAAGCCGTCAGGCGCGCGCCCTGCAGGAAAGGTCTGGTCTCGTCGGCGATGACGGCCACGCGCTTGCCCGCATCGCGCGCTCCGCGGATGACGCCGAGCGCCGTCCCATAGTCGCCCGCGGTCGCCAGAGCCCCCGCGTTGCAGTGCGTGAGCACGGTCGCGCCGTCGGGAATCAGCTCGCCGCCAAAGCGCCCGAGCGCGCGGTTCGACTCGATGTCCGCCCGAAAAATCTCCTTCGCTTCTTCGACGAGCTGTCGCTTGACTTCGTCAACCTGCGTCGCGCCATCAGCCTTGGCCCGGCGGAAGGCGTCGCGCATGCGCTCAATGGCCCAGAAGAGATTGACGGCGGTCGGGCGCGTGCGGCTCATCATGTCGCAGAAATAGTCGAAGTCCTCTTCGAGGTCGGCGACCGAAGAGACGGCGGCCTGCTTTGTGCTGAGGGCGATGCCCATCGCCGCCGAGACGCCGATGGCGGGCGCGCCGCGCACGACCATCAGCTTGATGGCCTCGGCCACCTCGTCGCACGAGCGCAGCAGAAGGTATTTCTCCTCGGTGGGGAGCAGACGCTGGTCAATCATGCGCACGCCCTCTTCAGTCCACTCGACGGTTTTAATCATCGGACAATAATCTCCTCCGCTTTCGGGGCGGCGACCACGGCCAACCCCTTGCCCTTGTGCCAAATGCTGTGGCGAAGATAAAGAGTGTGTATTTTACGGGACGGCTTTCGCGGCAGGCAAACGGTGCACGTGCGGAGGGGCGAATAAAAAGGCGTGGCAGTGATTTCAAAGTCTTAGGCGGTCAAGCGGCTTCGCCTCCTTTGGTCACTGCCACGCCGGAGCTTCTCCGAGTCAAGCCTTTCAGTCCACGGCACGGCCCAAATCGGCTCGGGTCATGAATCCCGCCGCGAGGAAGACGATGGTGAGGAAGATGTGGAAGGTGTGATCAACGGTCCCCAGTTCGAGCGCGCCCGGGATGACCGAGAGGAGTCGCGAATCTGCCCCGTGGGCGATGCCGCTCATGGTGTGATTGCCCGCGCCGCCGAACAGAAAACCCGCGACGCCGAGCAGTCCGTAGACGGCCCCAAAGACGATGCAGAAGAGACGCGCCCCGGCCAGCGTCCCCTTCAGGCCGAAGTACAGGGAAACCGCGCCGGACACGATGTGGATGAGATTGTGGGCCATGCTCAGATGGAAGCCCGCGACGCCGGGCGCGAGAAAGCCGACGATGCCGACCAGAATGAACAGCACGCCGATAAGGGTTGCAACGGTCTTCGCCATAACTTGATTTCTCCTCCTTCGGGAAGAATAAGGTGGACAAGCGCGCGGAGGTGTGGCGTCAGAAGAGCCCTTTTCGAGCCCGCCCCCGCTCTGAGAGTCTGTTCTCGCGAGCGGCGGCATTGTACATCAATAAGGGAGGGGCGGGGACACAGTTTTTCCGGCGCTTGAATCACGAAAGCGTCGTCTGTTGAGGGGCGCGTTTCGGCGGTGTTATACTTGCCCGCAACTTCCGAACAGACGCACCAACACCCCTCGGTAGATTTCACGCGAGACAACTTCAGACGGCGCGGGGTTTCAAGGGGGCGGGGAAATTGCGGGGAGTCGGGCGAGGGCACATGGCGTTGACCGAAGAGCCGAAGCGAATCAACCCGAAAGAGGCGTGGCGGCTGATAAAAGAAGGGCGCGAGCCGGTCTTCATCGACACGCGGAACGCGCGCCACTGGGCGCAAAGCGAGCAACAGATTCCGGGCAGCCTTCGTCTCTGGCGCGAAGAGCTTGAGGCGCGCATCCGGGAAGTTCCGCGCGGTCGCCCGCTCGTCACCTACTGCGCCTGACATTACGAGCATTCCAGCACCCGTGCGGCGCTGATCCTCGAAGAATATGACTTCACGGACATCCACATCCTCGTCGGCGGCTTCAACGCGTGGCGGGATGAGGGGTTTCCGCTGGAAGCGAAAACGGTGAGCAGTAAGCAGTGAGCGGCAAACAGTTTAAAGACTGCCGCCGACCCAAACTGCTGCTCACTGCTGACTGCTCACTGCTCACTGCTCACCATGAAGAACGGTTGGGAGGTCGTCATCGGCCTTGAGATACACGCGCAACTAAGCACCGAGTCGAAAATCTTTTGCGGATGCTCGACGCGTTTCGGCGACGAGCCGAACGCCAACACCTGCCCGGTCTGTCTGGGACTGCCCGGCGCGCTCCCCGTCTTAAACCGCCGCGCGGTCGAGCTGGGCGCGCGCGCCGCGCTCTCGCTCGGGCTGCATGTCAACGAGACCTCGATCTTCGCGCGCAAGAATTACTTTTACCCAGACCTGCCGAAGGGCTACCAAATCTCGCAGTTTGACCGCCCCTTCTCAGAGCGAGGCGAGCTGGAGATTATGACTTCGGCGCGCGACGAGTCGGGGCACGCGCGCGACTGGCAGCCCATGAAGATTCGCATCACGCGTTTGCACCTCGAAGAAGACGCGGGCAAGAACGTCCACGAGGGGCTGCCGGAGACGGATCGCTACTCGTACATTGATCTCAACCGCGCGGGCACGCCGCTGGCCGAGATCGTCACGGAGCCGGACTTCCGCACGTCTTGGGAGGCTTACGATTACGTCAACCACGTGCGGCGCGCGCTGCAATGGGTGGGCGCGAGCGATGCCGATATGGAGAAGGGGAACCTGCGCTGCGAGGCCAACGTCTCGGTGCGCCGCGCGGGGGCAGAGACGTTCGGCACAAAGGTCGAGCTCAAGAACCTCAACTCGGTGCGCTTCATGCAGCGCGCCATCGAGTTCGAGATCGAGCGGCAGATTAACCTCATCGAAGCGGGCGGGCGCGTCTCGCAGGAGACGCGTTTGTGGGACGACCGCGCCAATGAGACGCGCGTGATGCGCTCGAAAGAGGAGGCGCACGACTATCGTTATTTCCCCGAGCCCGACCTCCAGCCGCTCGTCGTCACGCCGGAGTTCATCGAGTCGGTGCGCCGCTCGATGCCTGAGTTGCCCGAGGAGCGGCGCAGGCGTTTCATGGAGCAGTACGAGCTTTCGTTCAGCGACGCTTCGCTGCTGACGCGCGAACTCGCGCTGGCCGATTTTTACGAGCGCGCGGCGAAGTCCTCGGGCAACGCGCGCGGGGCGGCGAACTGGCTCAAGTCGGAGCTGCTGCGCGAGCTGGACGCCGCAGGCAGGAGCGCAGACCTCTCGCCCGTCGCGCCGGAAGAACTGGGGGCGCTGGTGCGCGCGATTGACGAAGGCAAAATCAGCGGCAAGCAGGGCAAGGACGTGCTCGTCGAGATGTTCGCGTCGGGCAAGGGCGCGCTCTCGGTCATCGAAGAGCGCGGGCTCGCGCAGGTCAGCGACACGGGCGAGATTGAGAAGATTATCGCTGACGTGCTCGCCTCAAGCCCCGCCCAGCTCGAACAGTACCGCGCGGGCAAAGAGACGCTCTTCGGATTCTTCGTCGGTCAGGTGATGAAGGCGTCGAAGGGCAAGGCAAATCCAAAGGTCGTCAATGATTTGCTCAGGGAAAAACTTCATGAATCGTAAGTCGCGAGGTCAGTCCACGGAGCGGTAGCGATGGGGTTGCGGCTCCAACGAATGTCAAGTCGAATGGCATCTCAGGCGCACACGGTCGCTCCCGCGCGCGGTATTGATTCACGGCTTTAGAAGGGGACTAAATGGACTATCAAGGGAAAGCGGCTGTCGTCACGGGCGGCACGAGGGGCATCGGGCGCGCGATTGCGGAGGCGCTGGCGCGCGCGGGCTTGAACGTCTGCGTGGGGGCGCGCGTCGAAGACGAAATCGTGGAGACCGTGGCCGCGTTGAATGAATACGACAGAGGGAACGCGACCGGGGTCGTGTGCGACGTGCGGGATTTCGAGCAGGTGCGCGCGCTCTTTGAGCACGCCTCTGCGGAGCTCGGCGGGGTGGACGTGTTGATCAATAACGCCGGCGTCGGCATCTACAAGCCGGTTGAGGAGATGTCGCCGGAGGAGTTCCGTGTCGTCATCGAGACGAATTTGAACGGCGTCTTCTACTGCTGCCATGTCGCGATCCCCGAGATGAAGCGGCGGGGCGGCGGCTACATCATCAACATCTCTTCGCTCGCCGGGGCGAACCCGCACCCGCGTTTGGCGGCCTATAACGCTTCCAAGTTCGGGCTCAACGGCTTCAGCGAGGCGCTCATGCAGGAGGTGCGCCACGACCGGATCAAGGTCAGCTATATCATGCCCGGCTCGGTCAATACCGAGTTCGGCGGCGACATGGTGAGCGAAGAGAAGAGCTGGCAGTTGCAGCCGGAAGACGTCGCGCGGGTCGTCCTCGACCTCCTCGAACACGACGAGCGGAGCCTGCCGAGCCGCGTCGAAATCAGGCCGAGCAGGCCGCAGAAACAGTAGTGGGACAGTCTTCAGTTTTCTAGTTTTCAGTTTTTAAGCGTGGAGTGTTTGAAAGTAGCTGACGGTCTTTCGCCTCCGCTCGAAACTGATGCGGCGAGTAAATGAGGGCAGTTCTCCAACGCGTGACGCGCGCGAGCGTGAGGGTCGGGGGCGAGACGGTCGGCGAGATCGGCGGCGGCCTCGTCGTGCTGCTCGGCGTCGCGCGCGACGACACGGCTGAGGACGCGCGCTACGTGCTCGAAAAGACTCTCAGCTTACGCATCTTCGACGACGCCGAGGGGCGCATGAATCTCTCGGTCTCGGACACGGGAGGCGGCCTGCTCGTCGTCTCGCAGTTCACGCTCTACGGCGACACGCGCCGCGGTCGCCGTCCTTCATGGTTCGACGCCGCGCCGCCTGAGTTGGCCGAGGAATTGTACGAGCGCTTCGTCCGTGAAGCGCGCCGGAGCGTGGCCCGCGTGGCGACGGGGACTTTCCGGAGCATGATGGAGGTCGAGATCGTCAACGACGGGCCGATGACGATCCTGCTCGACAGCCGAAAACTTTTTTAAGGCGAAGAATTTTTAAAGCCTGAGAGAATCGTGGATAAAACGGATGGAGGGGGACTGTGAAGAGATTCGGAGGAGAAATTTTTTTGGATGTGAATGAAGCAGGACGTGCGTGGCGGCGGCGGCGGCTCCTGTTGGCGTGTCTGTGTCTGGTCCTGTCGGTTCTGGCCGTGTCTTGCGGCGGGGACGCGCGGACGAGTTCGAAGGATTACGACGCGGATGACGACGCCGCCGCGGCGGCCCCGAACGTCACGAAGGGCGTCAAGCCTGAGCCTGACGCGGAAGCCGCCGTCCTTGAGACGAGTTACGGCCCGATCGTCATCGAGCTGTACCCGAACCTCGCGCCGAAGATGGTCGAGCGTTTCAAGTCGCTGGCGAAGGAGGGCTTTTACAACGGCACGACCTTCCACCGCGTAGACCCGTCGGCGGGAGTCGTGCAGGGCGGCGACCCCAACTCGAAAGATGATAACCCTCAAAATGACGGCGCGGGTGATTCGCCCTCTCCGGACGTGCCCGCCGAGTTCAGCGACATACCTTTCGACCGCGCCATCGTCGGCGCGGCGCGACAGGGGCCGCGTCCGGCCTTCGGCGGGCAGCCGGGCCTGACGGAAGCAGAGGCTTTCAATTCAGCCAACTGTCAGTTCTACATCACACTGCGCCGCGTCCCTATCTGGGACGGACAATACACCGTCTTCGGCAAAGTCATCGAAGGGATGGGCAACGCCGACATCATCGCCGGAGCCCCGACCATGCCCGGCACGAAAAACCCCGAAGAGAAGATCGTCATCAAGAGCATCACCTTCAAGCCACGCTCTGACTTCAAGTAGGGCCAAAAGCCGTGAATCGTAAATCGTAAATCGTGAATAGAAAGAATTTGGATTTTCTATTCACGATTACGATTTACGATTCACGGCTTTTCAGATTGAGTCGTCTTCGGTCTTCGAGCGCGGGTCGAGTTCGTGGCGGTGGCGGTCGCGGCGGTCAATCTTGTCTATAAATTCGAGTTCTTCGTTGTCCTCGAAGTTGACGCCGACGGCGTGCGCGTTCTCTTCCACGTCGGACTGGTCGGGCGTCGGGTTGTCGCCGCCAGCCGACTCCTCACCGCTGTTGTTCACGTCCTCCCATGTGGCGTCAACGTCGCCGCCCGCATCCATCGGGGATGAGGCGGTGTTGTCGCGCAGCCGCTGCGCCAGATGGTCTGAGTCTCTGGGCGCGCGCGCGATTTCCTCCTCCATGAACTTCTCGATTTCCGGGTCGGGCACAAAATTCGGGTCGTTACTCAGGTACTCGAAATCTTCCGGTGTCTTCTTGGGCATTCCCTGAACCTCCGCGGCATAATGAACGCGAACTGGAATCTGAAAATCGCTGCATCCGGGGATGCAGCCAAGCGTGAATTTGTCTGGGGTTGATTGAACCGGCTCAATATAACAACGAATCAAAATCAAAGCAAACGCGACCTTCGAGACCACGGCGGATGTGATGGCGTGGGCCGAGCAGGTCTGCGAAAGGCTTGCTTGACGATTGATGGTGCCAGCCTTAAACTTAAACCAAATCCTATGACACACAATCTCTTCAACACGCTTCAGACGTTTACCACCAAAACAGGAAAGACGGGCCAGTTTTACTCTCTGCCACAGTTGGAAAAAGAGGGCGTCGGCCCCGTCGCGCGGCTCCCGGTCTCGATGCGTGTGGTGCTCGAAGCGGTGCTCAGAAACTTCGACGGGAAGATCGTCGAGGAGTCGGACGTAAGAGAGCTGGCAAACTGGAAGGCGGGCGCTGAGAGGACTGAGGAGATTCCGTTTTACGTGGCGCGGGTGCTCTTGCAGGACTTCACGGGCGTGCCGCTATTGGTCGATCTGGCGGCGATGCGCTCGGCGGTGGCGAGGATGGGGCGGGACCCGAAAATTATCGAGCCGCTGGTCCCCGTCGACCTCGTCATTGACCACTCGGTGCAGGTTGACTTCTGGTCGAGCCCCGACGCCTTGCGCCTCAACATGGAGACTGAGTTCCTGCGCAACCGCTCGCGCTACCAGTTTCTGAAGTGGGGCATGCAGGCGTTCCAGAGCTTCAACGTCGTGCCGCCGGGAATCGGCATCGTCCATCAGGTCAATCTCGAATATCTGGCGCGCGGCGTGCTGGAGAAGGACGGCGTCTATTACCCTGATACTTTGGTCGGGACGGATTCGCACACGACGATGATCAACGGGCTCGGCATCGTCGCGTGGGGCGTCGGCGGCATCGAGGCCGAAGCCGGGATGTTGGGTCAGCCCGTCTACTTCCTGACGCCTGATGTGGTGGGCGTCAATCTGAAGGGAACTTTGAAGGAAGGCGTGACGGCCACCGACCTCGTGCTGCGGGTGACGGAGATGCTGCGGCAGGCGAAGGTCGTCGGCAAGTTCGTCGAGTTCCACGGCGAGGGCGCGGCGGCGCTGACCGTCACCGACCGCGCGACGATTGCCAACATGGCTCCCGAGTACGGCGCGACGATGGGCTTCTTCCCCGTTGACGAAAAGACCTGCGACTACCTGCTCGCGACGGGGCGCGACGCGGAGCAGGTCGAGACTTTACGCGCATACTTCAAGGCTCAAGGGTTGTTCGGCATTCCAGCCGCGGGCGAGTGCGATTACAGCACCGTGCTCGAACTAGACCTCGCTCAGATACGGCCATCCATCGCCGGGCCGAAGCGCCCGCAGGATCGCATCGAGCTGGACGAGTTGAAGGAGACGTTCCTCGAACTGCTGCAAAAGCCTGTGGGCGAGAACGGCTACAACAAGTCGGCGGAGGAGGTCGCGAAGCGCTTCCACGCGCGCATCGGCGTGAGCGCCGCCACGGTGGCGCAGGCGATCACGGGCGGCGGCGCGCAGGAGCACGAGTCGGCACCCGAGACGGTGGCGACCGAGACCGCCTCGGGGCTCGGCTCGCTGAGCGACAAGGACACGAGCGCGGCGACCGAGATCGAGATGATGAACAACCGCCCGACGCCCGACCGCGTGGTCGAGATACCGTCGGACGAGTTTCCGGAGGCACGCGTTGATCTCGGCCACGGCGACGTGCTCATCGCCGCCATTACCTCCTGCACCAACACCTCGAACCCGAGCGTGATGCTGGCCGCGGGCCTGCTGGCGAAGAAGGCAGTCGAGCGCGGACTCGCGGTGCGACCCGCGGTCAAGTGCTCGCTCGGCCCCGGCTCGCGCGTGGTCACGGAGTATCTCGAAAAGGCGGGGCTTCAGCCTTATCTCAACCAGCTCGGCTTCAACGTCGTCGGCTACGGCTGCACAACCTGCATCGGCAACTCCGGCCCGCTCGACCCGCGCATCGAGGCCGTGGTCAACGACAACGACCTCGTCGCCGCGAGCGTGCTTTCCGGCAACCGCAACTTCGAGGCGCGCGTCCATCAATCAATCCGCGCCAACTTCCTGATGAGCCCCCCGCTCGTCGTCGCCTTCGCGCTCGCCGGTCGCGTCCAGATAGACATGAACGCCGAGCCGCTGGGCCGCGGCAAGGATGGAGAGGATGTCTATCTTCGCGACATCTGGCCGACGCAGGTTGAGGTCGGCGAGCTGATGAGCATTGCGACTGACCCCGAGACCTACCGCCGGCTCTACGGCAACTTCTCCGAAGACAACCCGCTCTGGAACGAGATACCGAGCGTCACGGGCGAGGTCTACGACTGGGATTCGCAGTCCACGTATATTCAGGAGCCGCCCTACTTCGAGAAGTTCAGCATGGAGCCGGGCAGCTTCTGCGACGTGCGCGGCGCGCGCCCGCTCGCCATCTTCGGCGACTCGGTGACGACCGACCACATCTCGCCCGCCGGGGCCATCAAGCCGAAGT
>JAIVJM010000224.1:0-20744 GCA_020199995.1 Acidobacteriota bacterium
GTCGTCGGTGCCGGGGAAGAGTTCGAGCGAGATGTCCCACGCGGTCGCACCCGCTTTCGGCAGCAGCCGGATGACTTCGGACTGCCGCTCGTTGATGGCGCGCAGGTAGCGTTGGAAAAGCTCCTCGAAGTCCTCCACCGCGTCGCCGTGCCCGCCGTAGACGAGCGTGGGCGAGAGAGAGCGCAGGCGCGCGAGGCTCACGAGGTATTCGGCGAGCGAGCGGAAGCGGCGCGTGGGGTCGAAGGGGTCGGGCGAAAGAACCGGGTTGGGCGTGATGCGCTTCAAGACGCAGTCGCCCGCGATGACCGTGCGGTCGGCCTCGCGCAGGAACGAGCACGAGCCCGGCGTGTGCCCCGGCGTGTGCAAGACGCGCAGCGCGCCCTTCTCGAACTTCAACTCGTCCTCGTCCACGAGTTCCGCGTGCTCGTGGTCTTCGAGCGCGTCGGCGTATTGCCGCACGCCCTCGTACATCCGCCGCAGCGCCGCGAGGTCTTCCGCCGGCACGCCCGCGCGTTCCAGCAACGCGCGGTGCTCGTCGTACTCCAGACGCCCGACGCGGTGGCCCGTCTCCCAACCGTGGACCAACACTTCGGCGTCCTTCGCCTCGTCGCGCAAAGCTTTCGCCAGCCCGCAGTGATCTTCGTGCGCGTGCGTCAGCACGATCCGCCGGATGTCCTGCACGCGAAAGCGCGCACGCCTCAAGCCCTCCTTCAAAGCCTCCAGCGCCTCCCGCGTCTTCGGCCCCGTGTCGATTAAGGTCAGAGGCTCCTCGGCGATGAGGTAGACGTTGACCGGCCCGACGTAGAAAGGCGTTGGCAGTGAAATCGGAATAATTTTCATAAGCTGTTAGCGATTAGCGGTTAGCTTTCAGCTTCCATCCGTCCGCGGATGGTCAGCCTTACCTCGACCGTACATCTGCCGAAAAGGAAAGGCTGAAAGCTAAAAGCTAACCGCTAACAGCTTTTCAGTACACGTACTTGTTGGCCGCAATCATCGCGTCGGCGATGGCGCGTCGCGGGGCGACGGTGTTCGCGGGCGTGTTCTTGGTGAAGCGGCGCAGGGCCGCGAGGAGCGTGCGCAGCTCGTCGCCCTCGCTCATCGCGGCGAGCGTGTTCTTGGCGTTGGCCTCGACGCGCTCGACGGCGTCGTTGCAGAAGACGCGCGTCATGTCGAGATAGCGCGCCGCGCCTTCGGCACCCTTCGAGTCCGAGAGCTTCTGCGCGCGCAGCACCGCCGACTCCATCGCGAAAACGTCCATGATGATGTCCGCCGCGCCGATCAAAACCTCTTGCTCTTCCGAGAGAGCCGCCATGTACTTCTGCGCCGCCGTGCCCAGCACCATCAGCGCGACCTTCTTGGCGTTGCGCACCAAACGCACCTCGTTTGCCAGCTCGCCCTCGTCCTCATCGCCGCCCGGTAGCGTGGGCGACAGCACCTCTTCCATCAACCCTTGCGCGGCAGGCAGGAGCGCCAACTTGCCGCCCAGAGCGCGCCGCATCAGCATGCCGGGGACGAGCATCCGGTTGATCTCGTTCGTGCCCTCGAAGATGCGGTTGATGCGCGAGTCGCGGTAGGCGCGCTCAGCCGGGTAGTCGGCGGAGTAGCCGTAGCCGCCGTAAATTTGCACCATCTCGTCGGCGACGAAATCGCAGTATTCCGAGAGAGCCACCTTGATGATCGAGCACTCGACGGCGTACTCCTCAATCGCCCTCAGCTTCGACTCGGGGTCGGTCGCGTCCGCCGCCGAGTTGATCGCGCCCTCGATCATGCCGAGCGTGCGGTAGATCATCGCCTCGCCGACCCACGTTCGGATCGCCATCTCGGCGAGCTTCGATTTAATCGCGCCGAAACTGGAGATGGACTTGCCGAACTGGTGGCGCTCGTTGGCGTAACGGACGGCCTCGTGGATCATCAGCTTCATCCCGCCGTTGCACATCGCGCCGAGCTTGAAGCGACCGATGTTGAGAATGTTGAAGGCGATCTTGTGGCCCTTGCCCACTTCGCCGAGCAGATTCTCGACCGGCGTCCTGACGTCGGAGAGCACCAGCGCCGTGGTGGATGAGCCCTTGATGCCCATCTTGTGCTCTTCCGCGCCGCTCGTCAGACCGTCCTGCCGCTCGACGATGAAGCCCGTGAACTTGTCTCCGTCCACCTTCGCGAAGACGACGAAGACATCGGCGAAGCCGCCGTTGGTGATCCACATCTTCTCGCCATTGATGACGTAATGCGTCCCGTCTTCGGAGAGTCGCGCCGTCGCCTTCGCGGCGAGCGCGTCCGAGCCCGAACCGGACTCGGTCAAGGCATAGGCCGTGACCGTCTCGCCCGAGACGATGCCCGGCAGATACTTCAGCTTCGCCTCTTCCGTGCCGTAGTAGAGGATAGGCAGGAGGCCGATGCCGCTCTGCGCGCCCATCGCCGTGGCGAAGGAGGCCGCGCGCCCCAGGAACTCGCCGATGATCGCGCCGGTCGTCTGGTCTAACCCCAGCCCGCCATACTCTTCGGGGATAGTCGCGCCGATGAGTCCGATGTCCGCGCCCTTGCGCAAAAGCTCGCGCGTCACTTTCCAGTCCTTGTTCTTTTCGAGGTCGTCCATCTGCGGGCGCACCTCGTTGTCCATGAACTGCCGCGCGGTCTCGGCGATCATGCGGTGCTCTTCGGTGAAGTCCTCGGGCGTGAAGACCTCTCCGGGCGTGCGCTCCTCGATGAGGAAGCTCCCGCCCACGATGATTTTTTTATCCTCGGCTACGGCAGACATGTTTTGCTCCTTTCAGTCGCAAAAGCTATTAGCTGTTAGCTATTAGCGGTTAGCTCTCGTGTGTTTTGTGTTTGGCTGAAAGCTAACAGCTAACAGCTAACGGCTCATTTATATTCTTTCAAAAATCCCCGCCGCGCCCATGCCGCCGCCGACGCACATCGTGACCATGCCGTAACGACCGTTGCGTCTTTCGAGCTCGCGCAGAATCGTCGCCGTGAGCTTTGCGCCCGTGCAGCCCAAGGGGTGTCCGAGCGCGATGGCCCCGCCGTTGACGTTGACGCGTTCGGGGTCGAGGCCGAGCGTCTTGATGACGGCCAGACTTTGCGCGGCGAAGGCTTCGTTGAGCTCGATGACATCAATGTCTTCGAGCTTGAGGCCCGCGATCTTCAAGACCTTCGGGATGGCATAGACGGGGCCGATGCCCATCTCTTCGGGCGGGCAGCCGGCGGTGGCGTAGGCGACGAAGCGCGCCAGCGGCTTGAGGTTCAACGCGCGCGCGCGCTCGTCCGACATCACGACCGTGGCCGCCGCGCCGTCCGACATCTGCGAGGCGTTGCCAGCCGTAATCGTCCCCTTCACGTGAAAGGCGGGCCTCAGTTTCGCCAGCGACTCTTGCGAAGAGTCTCGGCGCACGCCCTCGTCCCTGTCGAACGAGACCTCGCGGCGCGTCTTCTTTCCCTTCGCGTCCAACTCTTCAAACGTCACGTTGAGGGGCACGACCTCGTCATCAAACTTGCCTCCGTCCTGTGCGGCGGCGGCGCGCTGGTGCGAGCGAAACGCGAAGGCGTCCTGCTCCTCGCGCGTGACCTCGTACTTGCGCGCGACGTTCTCGGTGGCGAGCCCCATGTTGAGATAAAAGTCCGGGTAGTGCTCGACGAGGTAAGGGTTGGGGCGGATGATGTGGCCGCCCATCGGGATCATTGACATGGTTTCCAGACCGCCCGCGATGATGACCTCCGCGCCGCCCGTGCGGATGCGGTCGGCGGCAATCGCGATTGACTGGAGGCCCGACGAGCAGAAGCGGTTGATGGTCATCGCGCTCGTCTCCACAGGGAGCCCGGCGCGGATGGCCGACGCGCGCGCGACGTTCATGCCCTGCTCGGCCTCCGGCATCGCGCAGCCCATCACCACGTCTTCGATCTCCGCCTTCTCCAGACCCTCGGCGCGCCTGATGGCTTCTTCGATGACGGCTGCGCCCATCTCGTCGGGCCGCGTGTCGCGCAAAGTGCCTTTGGGCGCTTTGCCGACCGCCGTCCTGACTGCCGAAACGATAACTGCGTCTCTCATGGTTAACTCCGTTAAGCTGTTAGCCGTTAGCTGTTAGCTGTTAGCCGTTAGCTGTTAGCCGGAACTGTCTTTGGCTTGTCATCCAATTTCCCGGCTGTCCTCTTCTGGCTGAAAGCTAACAGCTAATAGCTAACAGCTAATCCCCACCTCGACCTCTTCGAGCGGCGAGAGAATCCTTAAATCCTTCGGCTCGATCTCGACGAGGAAGCCGCGCTTGCCGCCGTTGATGTAAATCTTCGGCAACAGAAAAATCGTCCGCTCGACGTAAACTGGCAGGCGCGCGCGCGTCCCGAAGGGGCTCGTCCCGCCGACCATGTACCCCGTGTGTTTCTGCGCCGTCTGCGGGTCGCAAGGGTTCACCGACTTGACGCCGAGCGTGCGCGCCAACTGCTTGGTCGAGACCTCGCGGTCGCCGTGCATGAGAACGACGAGGACTTTTCGCGCCTCGGTCTCCATCACGAGCGTCTTGACGACCGCGTGCTCGTTAATGCCCAGCTCCTCAGCCGAGCGTCGAGTGCCGCCGCGCTCCTCGTAATCGTAGAGGTGCGGCTCGAACGCGATTTTTCGCTCCCTGAGCAGCCTCACGGCTGGCGTGACGGGATGGTCCATCTCCTCGAAACCTTCAGGCGCGCGGGAACGCGTCCGACTCCTTAACTCGCCGCGCCTGCTCAAAGTGGCGGCGCTCGTGCGCGACGACGATGCGGTAAGCGTCGAGCAGGTTGAAGGTCACGAACCCCGAGATGGGCGACGTGACGACGATGCCGCTCAAGTCCAAATCCTTCGTCGCACTTATCCGCTTCGCCAGCTCGCCCTGATGCTCGACGAACCTTTCGATGACGCGCTCGTCCGTCCCGCTGCTCGACGGCAGGAGCTTCGCGGGCGCTTTGACCTTAAGCCCCTTTTCCGACTCGACCGACTTAATGACCACCCATCCGAAAAAGCCTGAGAGCGGCGTCAGTCGCTCCCAAAGACCGCTCTTCCTCTCGCCGTTCCTGATCTTTTCGAGCAGCGGGAAGTAGAACTCATTCGTCACAATGAGGTGATCGAAACACTGCGCGACGCTCCACTGCACGGGGCTCGGCTTCCAGTTGAGCTGCCCGGCAGAAAGCCCTCCGAAGGCGGCCCGCGCTTCTTCCGCGATGGGCCCGAGTTGTCCGACCAGCCCCGGCAAATCTGTCGAGCCCACGGAATTTTTGATCATGGCTTTAACTCCAAAATCTACGGCCCGCGCGCCTGAGCCTTCCGGCCTCAGTTGCGCAACGGTTTGCCCGTCTTGAGCATGTGCGCGATGCGCTCCTGCGTCTGGCGGTGCCCGCACAGCGAGAGGAATGCCTCGCGTTCGAGGTCGAGGAGGTACTGCTCCGAGACGCGCGTCTCGTGGTTCAAATCGCCGCCCGTCAGAATCCGCGCCAGCTTCTCGCCGATCAGCGCGTCGTGTTCCGAGATGAAGCCGCCGCGCTTCATCTGGTGGATGCCGAGCTTCAAAGTCGAGAGCGCACTGTTCCCGAGCGCGAGGATGTCGGTGCGCCGCTGCGCCTCGACGTAGCCCGTGGCGGCGAGAGAGAGCACTTCCTGCTTGGCATCGGCGATGAGCCGGTCGTGGTTCATCGAGTGCGAGTCCTCTTCGCGCAGGAAGCCAAACGAGCGGGCCTCCTCAGCCGAGGTCGCCACCTTCGCCAGCGCGATGGTCTCGAACGTGCGCTTGACGAAGGGGAAAGCGTCCGCGTCCGTCACGCCTCTGGGGATCGAGTCGAGCGCGCGGACGAGCATCTCCTTCGTCCCGCCGCCCGCCGGGATCAAACCGACGCCGACCTCCACGAGCCCGATGTAAGTCTCGGCGGAGGCGCGCACGCGGTCGGCGTGCAGCGTCATCTCGCACCCGCCGCCGAAGGTCATCTGGAACGGCGCGACGACCACCGGCTTTGGCGAATACCTGAGACTCATCGTCGCGTTCTGGAAGGCGCGGATCGCGAGGTCGAGGTCTTCCCAGTTCTCCTCCTGCGCTTCAAGGAGCATCAGCATGAGGTTCGCGCCGACCGAAAAATTCTGCCCCTGATTGCCGACCACGAGCCCGACGAAGTTCTTCTCGACTTCGGCCAGACTGTGCTTAATCATCTGCAACGTGTCGCCGCCGATGGCGTTCATCTTCGAGTGGAATTCGAGGCACGCCACGCCGTCGCCGATGTCCACAAGCGACGCGCCCGCGTTCTTTTTGACGACGCCCGAACGCTCCTTCAAGGATTTGAGGATAATGACGCCAACCTGCGGCGCGAGCGGGACGTACTTCCCCGTTGCGAAGTCGAAGTAAAGCTCCTCCGCTTCCTCTTTTTTGTAGAAAGAGGTCGCGCCCGCCGCGAGCATTCGCTCGACGTTCTCGGGAATCCTGCGCCCCTCTTCCTTCATCCGCGCGACCGACTTCTCGACGCCGACGGCGTCCCACACCTCGAACGCGCCCAACTCCCAGTTGAAGCCCCAACGCATCGCGCGGTCAACTTCCACCACCGTGTCCGCGACTTCGGGGATGCGGTTCGCGGCATAGAGCAGCGTCTTCGAGATCGTCTTCCACAAAAACGCGCCCACGCGGTCTGTGCCCCACACCAGCGCCCTGAGGCGCTCGCGCGTGTCCTCGATGTTCTTCGCCACGTCGAGCGCCGGGAGCTTCGCCTTCTGCGGCGGGCGGTATTCGAGCGAGGCGTGGTCGAGCGTCCAGATTTCCTGCTTCTCGCCCTCGCCCTTCTGCTTGCGGTAGAAGCCGCCGCGCGTCTTGTTGCCGAGGAGCCCGCGCTCGACCATCTGGCCGACGAACTCGGGCGCGAGGTACACGTCGCGGTCTTCGTCCTCGGGGACGGCCTCGTAGAGATTACGCGCGACGTGCGCGAAGACATCGAGGCCCACGATGTCGAAGGTGCGGAAGGTCGCGGATTTGGGGCGCCCCACGGCCTGCCCCGTCATCTTGTCAACCTCTTCGATGGTGTAGCCGTCCTCGACCATCGTCAGCGCCCTTCGGCCAGTTGCCTGATGGGGATGCCGCTCGTGTTCGAGGCGACGACCGAGCCGGGCCTTCGGAACCGCTCCACGCGCTCGTAGAGGCTCCGCTTGATCTCCAGATTCTCGACCACGGCCTCGACGATGAAGTCGGAGTCCTTGAGCCGCGCCATGTCGTCGTCGAAGTTGCCCACCGAGACGAGCGCCGCCGTCTCAGCCGAGAAGAAGGCCGCGGGCTTCGCCTTCTTCGCCGCCTCAAGCCCCCCGCGAGCGATGCGGTCGCGCACCTCTTTCGACTCCAGCGTCAAGCCCTTCGCCGTCTCTTCCGTCGTCAACTCACGCGGCGCGATGTCGAGCAAAAGCGTAGGGATTCCGGCGTTCGCCAAATGCGCCGCGATCTGCGCGCCCATCGTGCCCGCGCCCAGCACGGCGGCCTTCTCAATCCGAATCATAGGGGATCAGGACCTTTCTCAAAAAGGGTCGAGCGAGGAAGTGACATCATACTGAATGAGTATTCATTCAGCAAGCCTAAACCGCCCCGGCGCTTCGTCTCTCTGAAGCGGGGCGCTCAGTAATTCGTGAGGATGCGTTCGGGCGCGAAGCCCATCGTGTGGAGGCGGTCGCGGGTCTGTTCGATCATCTCGCGGGAGCCGCAGACCAGTGCGACGGGGTCGGAGAGCGAGGGGAGCACGTGGTCGAGGAGCGACTGGACGTAGCCGGTCGAGCCGGCCCATTCGTAGCCGCTGGGGTTTGAGACGACCTGACGGAGTTCGACGCCCGCGGCCTTCCACGACTCGACCTCGTCCGAGTAGCAGAAATGTTCGGGCGTGCGCGCGCCGTAGAGGACGACGATCTGTCCGAAGTCATCGGCGCGCCGGAGCACCGAGCGGAGCGCCGACCGGAGGGGGGCGACGCCCGTGCCCATCGCGACGAAGACGAGGTCGCGGCCCTTCTGCTCGTCGAGCGCGAAGCCGTGGCCCGCGATCTCCAGGAGGCGCACGCGCCCGCCCACGGGCATCCCGTAGAGCGCGCTGCTTGCCGGACTGTTCGTCTGCTTGACGAGGAATTCGACCTCCTCATCTTCGGGCGCGCTGGCGATGGCGAAGTAGGCGCGCTCGCCGTCGCCGCCGACTTGCAGGACGGCCACCTGCCCCGGCTGGAAGGCGAGGCCGTGCGCGCGTGCGGCCCCTTCGGGCAGCATGTCGAAGGCGCGAATCTCGCGCGCCTCCTCGTGGACGCGCTTGATGATGAGTGTGCGAGGGCTCTGCTCTGTCATAGATAGATTGAGTGTGCCGAAATGCTTTCGTCAGTGATTGCCTGAACGCGGCGAGTGTAGCGCAGGCGCGCGGAGAGCGTCCAGAAAGCAGTTTTCAGTTTTGAGTTTTGAGTTTTCAGAATTTCAACCCCATGTATTGAAGACTCAGGGATAAAGACTCAGGGGTTGAATCTGAAAACTCAAAACTCAAAACTGAAAACTCCCTTCCTGTGGCGCGGCGCATGAGGCTTATGTTAAAACTGACTCTGCTCTCAGGACTGACCGCAAATAATTTGTGAGAAGAGGTTGCAGGCCGATGTCGAGGGGGTTGGTCGAGACCTGACAAGATAAAACTTGTCTCTAACCTGTCGCCTGTCCCCCGTCACCTTCTTTTATGAACCGCTCTCCGCTGCTCGTCATCTTCATCACGGTCTTCATTGATCTCGTCGGCTTTGGCATCGTCATTCCCGTCCTGCCGTATTACCTGAATAGCCCGCGCTTTCAGGCGACGCCCATCGCGCTCGGGCTTCTGTTCACTTCGTACTCGGTAATGCAACTTCTCTTCTCGCCGGTGCTCGGGCGGCTCTCGGACAGGCACGGGCGGCGGCCCGTTTTGCTTCTGAGCCTGATCGGGACCGGACTGGGCTTCCTCATCATGGGCGCGGCGACAACGCTCTGGATGTTGTTTGCGGGGCGCATCCTCGACGGCATCACGGGCGGCAACATCTCGACGGCGCAGGCCTACATCGCCGACGTGACGACGCCGGAGAACCGCGCCAAGGGGATGGGGATGTTCGGCGCGGCCTTCGGCCTCGGGTTCATCTTCGGCCCGGCCATCGGCGGCATCCTCTCGCAGTGGCACATCAGCGCGCCCTTCTACTTCGCCGCCGCGCTCGCCTTCGCGAACGCCGTGCTGCTCTACTTCACCCTCCCCGAGACGATCACGCCCGGCCACCCGGCGCGCAACATCCGGAGGGGCTGGGGCTACTTCCTGCGGCAGCTCCGCGAGCCCCCGCTCGCGCTCGTGCTCCTCATCTACTTCCTCTTCGTCGTCGCCTTCTCGATCATGACGACCGTCTTCTCGCTCTTCACGATGTACCGCTTCGGCTACGACGCGACGCACAACGGCTATTTGTTCGCTTACGTCGGGATCATTGCCGTCATCATTCAGGGGGGCTTGATCGGTCGGCTGGTGAAGCGCTTCGGCGAGCTCACGCTGGTCGTCGCGGGCGCGCTCCTGCTCGCGTTGAACCTGCTCCTGCTCCCTTACGTCGGCCCGCTGGCGGGCGGACTGACGATGCTCATGCTTTTGTTGACGGCCTTCTCAATCGGCAACTCGCTGGCGACGCCGAGCCTCACGACCCTCGCCTCGAAGAGCGCGAGCGCCGCCGAGCAGGGCGGCATCATGGGCGTCACGCAGTCGGCGGCGAGCCTCGCGCGCGCCGTCGGGCCGCTCATCGGCGGCTTCCTCATCTACAGCGCGGCGGCGGGCCCGCCGCTCTACATGGACGACCACTCTTTACGCGCGACGTTCTGGGCCGCCTCCGGCATCATGCTCGCCGCCCTCATCGTCGCCCTCTACCTCAGGCGCGCCTACTCGTCCCGCTACGCCTCTCTGCAATGAAGGCGGTTTTCAGTTTTCAGTTTTCAGTTTCAAACATCGTGTCGTTAGTCTCCCCATCTGTTGAGAGAGCCCCTGACGGGGGCTCGCTTCTGCCTACCGCTTACTGCTTTCTGCCTTCTGCTTTTTCTCACCAGATGGAAGGGATTTCCGTCTCGTCAATCTCCAGCGCCCTGGCGTCGGGGAGGATGTGGATGAGGCGCGCGCCGCGTGCGCGAAGCGGCGGGCCGAGCAGACCGACGCGGTGGCAGTTGGCGCGCGGCTGCGTGTGTTTCGTGAGGGGGCGCGATTCCGAGCACATCAGCGCGACGCGTGTCTCCGAGGCCAGCTCCAAGATGCGCTCAAGCCCGCGTGCCAGCTCACGGGGCGGCGCGACGACCTTGCCGCCGCACTCGGGCAGCCACTCGTAGCCGATGCGGTTCTCGCCGAGCGCAGCTTGGAGCACGCGCCCGTTGTACTGCGGCCAGCGAGAGCGCGCCGCGCTCCGCACGTCGCAGACGAAATTGATGTCGTAGTCGCCGAGCAGCGCGAGGAAGTCCGCGAACGCGTGGCGACCGTGGCCGATGGTGTGGATGGTGACGGGTGTCGTGTAAGTCATTCGCGGTTTGAGCCTCGAATCAAAAATTTGCCACCGAAGACACCGCAGGCACGGAGAATTTAAGAGGGAAGAAAATATGTTTGAGGGAGAATCGGATGGTTTCTTTCACGTTGCCACGCGTCAAGATGGCCTCTGTCCCTTCGGCTCCCCCTCAACATATCATCGGTTGTCTCTGTGTCTCTGTGTCTCTGTGGCAAATTTTTTCAGCTCGCGGCGGAGGTCTTCGGCAGTCAGGCCGACGAGGCTCCCGCCGGTGAAGAGAACGTCGCGCGTCATGTCGGCGAAGGCGAAAGAGGGCGGCGGGAAGGCGTCCATCTCTTCGTCCGCGTCGAAATCTGTCTCGGCGAGGATGAGTCCCCGAAGGTCGCCGAGGAAAACGTCTACGGAGTAGGCGCGGCCTTCATGCTCGAAGGGGTAACGATTCTTGCGCAGCTCGTTGGCCTCGAAGACCGAGAGCACTTCGTACTCCGCCTCGTCGAGATAGATGGTCGTCATCAGCGTGCGCGAGAAGTCGGGGGGCGCGGGCGTGTGCTTCTGCGTGAGCTTGAGCGTCCACTCGTTGGTCTGCACCCAGCGCGCCTTGCGCAAACGTAGGCGCGTCCCCGTGATGTAGTTGTCGGTGATCTGAAAGTGCGGGGCCGCGAGCGCGAGCCCGTGAGGCAGTGTGCGCAAAAGGTATCGCCGCTCGCGTTCGACGCGCTCGTACTTTGGCGAATGCTCGGCCTTGAGGCGGCCCGTGCCGATGCCCTTCATGCCCCGACCAGCTCCTCCTCGCGCTCCTTGAGGAACTCGTCGGGCTCGACGATGAACCCGGCGATGGCCGAGGCCGCGACGACAAACGGAGAGGCGAGATAGACCTGACCGGGGCCGCTCCGGCCCGGAAAGTTCCGGTTCTGCGCGCTGATTGTCACGGTCTCGGCGGTCTTCGACGCTCCCGGCCCGGCGTTGATGCACGCGCCGCACGAGGGGTCTATGAGCTCTGCGCCGGCGCGCTCGAAAATCTCGATGTAGCCGCGCTCGCGCGCGTACTGCTTGATCTTCTGCGAGCCGAATTGGAGGTAGAGGCGGACGCCGGGCGCGACGCTCCGCCCTTGCTCGACGGCGCGCTTCAAAACGGCGGCGTACATGTCCATGTCGGCCATCTTGCCGCCGGTGCACGAGCCGCCGTAGGCCGCGTCAATCCTGACCGGCTCGCTCAATTCTTCGATCCGGACGCCGTTACGCGGGTCGCCGGGCGTGGCGACCATCGGGCGAATCTCCGCGAGATCAATCTCAAACGTGGCGGCGTACTCGGCGTCAGGGTCGCTCCGGAGAAAGCCGCGGCGCACCTCTTCCGGGTCGAGCCCGCGCGCGCCCGCGAGGTATTCGACGACCGTCTCGTCCGGCTCGATGATGCCGGTGAACCCGCCGGCCTCGACGGCCATGTTGGTGAGCGTCGCGCGCTCGTCAATCGGCCAGTCGCTGAGGCCCTCGCCCGCGAACTCCAAAACCTGCCCGATGCCTTTTCCTTCCTTCATGTAGGCGTTGGCGAGGATGACGAGCATCACGTCTTTGGCTGAAACGTCCGCGCGCTTCTCGCCTGTGAGGACGAAGCGGACGGTCTCCGGAACTTTGACGCGGATGTCTTTGGTGTACCAGGCGTTCGCCATGTCGGTCGAGCCGACGCCGAAGGCGAAGCATCCGAGCACGCCCGCCATGCACGTGTGCGAGTCAGTCCCGATGACGAGTTGTCCGGGGAGCGCGATGTCTTCCACGACCGCGTTGTGGCAGATGGCCTCGGAGCCCCGCTCCTCAGTCCCGCCGTAGAGGCGGATGCCCTGCTCTTCGGTGAAGCTCTCCTGCGTCACCGCGAGCCCGTTGGCGCGATCAAGGAGCCCCAACTTCTTCTTGTCGTCAGACATCACGCGCCCGAGGAAGGTGAGGTGGTCGCGGAAGGCGTAGACGGACTCCGGCCCGTTGACGCGCGCATCGCGCCCGAGCGCGTGCTTGAAGAGGCTTTCGGCCATCGGCGTGACGTACTCGTGCGAGAAGCGCACGTCCGCGACGGCGAAGAGCGCGTCGCCGGGCTTCACGGCTTCGACTCCCACTTCTCCGGCGCGGACGAAGGCGTGGCGCGCGATGATCTTCTCGACGATGTTCATCGGTCGCGTCTTCGTCTCCAAAGGCGGCGGCGTGACCTCGCCCGCGAGCCGCGCCTTGTTGTAGTTGAAGAGCCCGCCGTATTCGACGATTGACTTTGAGATGGAGTCAAGCCCGCGCGTGAACTCTTCCAGAGGAATCTCTTCGCCGCGGCGGATGCGTTCGATGAGGCCGAAGTCGGTCGAGGTCAGAAGCCCGATGTTCTGCGAGTTCTGGCCGTAGATTTTCTCAATCGTCTTGGCGATAACGAGTTCCACTCCGGCGGCTTTCTCGGCGAACGGCGCGGTCTCGCGCGAAGAGCCGCACCCCTTCGAGAGGCCCGAGACGACGACCGCGAAGCCGCCCTCTTTGACTTCATCTTTTTTGACCGCCTGCTCGCGCATCCCGACGTAGACATACTCGCCCAGCGTCTCATCGTAATAGAAACAGACCCAGCCGGGCGTAATCTCGTCGGTCGAGATGTTGTTCATCAAGGGCCGCTCGGCGTCGAACTCCAAATTCTCGCCCGCTTCGAGCTGGCGGCGGATGAGCGAAGTGTCCTCGGTCAGAAAAAGGACGCGCCCCTCGAACTTGATGCGGTCGGGGCGCTTGGCGATCTTTTCGGCGGTCATACGGACTCCTTTAAAACTATGGCGATGATTTGATGAGATGCCGGAAAAGGAGATTATAAACCGAAGCAGTGCAAAAGTCCGAAGCGGGACGATTGGGGCGGATGTATAATGGCGCGGACAATTCACAGGAGAGACCGGATGAGAAGAGAAGTGCGGAATGCGGAGTGATGAATGATGAATTAAAAGTATCCTGCCTTTTATTCATCATTCATCACTCCGCATTCCGCATTTAATTTATCCTGTCCATCCTGTGCATGGTCTTTATAATCTCCTCGTGCTTCGATTTGAGAGCCTGAGCGGTTCGTTTCCCCCGAGAAGATCAAGACATGACAAATTCCCCCGATGCCCCCACGCGGCGCGCTCAGGACGAACGCGAGCGTCTCTACCGCGCGCTCGCGCGAGATGCGAGGTACGGCCACTACGTGCGGATTCCCGAGCGCATCTGTCGCTGCCTCGATTATTTCGACATCGCCGCGAGCCGCGAGCCCGTCAGGGAGCGACTCCACTCTTACTATCTTTTCATCGGCGTCGTGGACGACCTCATTGATTCGAGCCGCGTCGAGGCGGGCCGCGAAATCCTCGAACAGTTGGGCAACGGACGGGACGGCGGCGGGAGCCCTGCCTTCGACGAAGAGACGAAGCGTTCGCGCGCCCGTCTGGTGACCGAAGTTTTGAAAACCCACATCAGCCCGGAAATTTATCCGGCGGTGATCGAGAAGCTGGAAGAACTCTACCAAGCGGTGGTGGGCGAAAGAGAGTCCGTGACGATGCGCGCTTACGTCGAGCAGAGGAAGGCCGTCGGTCGTCTGACCGCAGAGCTGTCCTACCTGCTTATCCGCCCACTGCTCGGGCGCGACTGCGTTGACCTGCGACGCTTGATGCAACAGGTCGGCGAGGTCGGCTGTCTGATAGACAGCACGATTGATTTGAGGCACGACGGACGCCTTGGGCTTCTAAGTTTCAGGCCGACATTGAAGAATTACCTTCAGCTCGCCGCGCGGACGCTACGCGATGGTTTGAGCGTCTCGCTCAGACACCCGCGCCTCTCGGGTTTATTCCTTGCGGGGCTGGGCGACGACCTCTTCGACCGTCTCCGCGCGCGACCGGAATTAAAGAGGCCCGACCCTTCAGACGGCGCGCGTGGCGAGTACGCTTGCGAGCGCGCGGCGTGACGCCGAAGGCAGGGCCTTGTAATCTCTCTCGATAAAATTCTCTTTGAAGGGTGGACGATGAAACTTTTGTTGACGTTGACGCTGATTTTCGCGGTCTCAGCCTGCGCGCTGGCGCAAGGGGGACAGCGCAAGAAGACTCCCGAGACGGCGCCGTCCGCGCTGCCCGCGGGTTATTGGGGCCGGGAGCAGAGCAAGTCGGTCGTTGACAAGACGCAGACCGTGCGTCTCTCCCCAGACCTCTCGCACCTCGCCGAGGGCGAGCGGCGGGCGGTCGCCAAACTCCTCGAAGTCGGTCGGATTTTTCAGGAGCTTTACGAGCAGCAGCAGCACCCCGAGGCCGCAGAGAGTCAACGCCGGCTCCAGCGACTCCACTTGTTGCGCGGCGACCCCACCCCGACGCAGAACCTTTTGACGCTCTACAGGCTTTTCCAGGGGCCGATCGCCACCACGCTCGACAACCGGCGCGAGCCGTTCCTGCCCGTGGACGCGAGCCGGCCCGGCAAGAACGTGTACCCGTGGGGAATCACCAAAGAGGAGGTCGAAGCCTTCCTCAAGGCGCACCCCGAAAAGCGCGACTCGATCCTCGACCCGCGCACGGTCGTCCGCCGCTCGACCGCCGAGAATTTAAGCCGCGACCTCGCCAAGCTCACACAGTACCCGGCGCTCGCGACGCTTCACCCCGGCCTCCGACGGGAATTGGAAAGCCTTCTGCCGCGGCGCGGGCACTCCGGCGCGACGCCCGCCTTCGCGCTCTACGCCGTCCCCTACTCGCTCGCCCACGCCGACGAACTCGTCCGCGCGCACGCGCTCTTGAACGAGGCCGCCGACGCCTTGCAGAAGGAAGACGAAGAGTTCGCGCGCTACCTCCGCAACCGCAGCCGAGACCTGCTCTCGAATGACTACGAGTCGGGCGACGCCGCGTGGGTCAAGGGGCGCTTCCGCAACCTCAACGCGCAGATCGGCGCTTACGAGGTCTATGACGACGAACTCTACGGTGTCAAGACCTTCTATGCCTTGAGCCTCCTCTCGACGCGGCGCGAGGAGACGGACGCGCTCCGGCGGGCGATGCGCGGCTTGCAGGCGCTCGAAGACTCTCTGCCTTTCGCGCGCCACAAGAAGGTTCAAGACGACATCCCCGTCGGCGTCTATGATGTCGTCGCCGACTTCGGACAGGCGCGCGGCGGCAACACCGCCACCATCCTCCCGAACGAGAACTACCTCGCGCGCCGCTACGGGCGCACGATACTGCTGCGCTCGAACATCATGCGCAACCCCGAGATCGTCGGGGGCGCGGGCGACCGCTGGGGGGCCGCGGTGGCCGCCGCGCACACAGACGACCTCACCTCCGAAGGCGACTTCTACCGCACGCTCTGGCACGAGGTCGGCCACTACCTCGGCGTGGACGCGACCAAAACGGGTCAGGACCTCGACACGGCGTTGCAGGAAAATTCGAGCGCGATGGAGGAGATGAAGGCCGACCTCGTCTCGCTCTTCGTCGCCGAGGCGCTCCACAAGCAGGGCTACTACACGGACACGCGGCTCCGCTCGGTCTATGCCAGCGGCATCAACCGTGTCCTCCAGAACAACCCCCCGCGCCGCACGCAGCCCTACAACACGATGCAGCTCATGCAGTGGAACTTCTTTCTGGAGCAGGGCTTGCTCGCCTTCGATGCGCAGACGAAAAAGCTCAGCATCAATTATGGCAAGTACCATGAGGTGGTCGGCAAGCTCCTCGCGAAAGTGCTCGAAGTTCAAGACGAGGGCGACAAGGCCGCCACCGACCGCTTCATCGAGCAATACACGAAGTGGGACGAGAACCTGCACGGCGTCATCGCGAAAAACATCCGCGACCAGCAGCGCTACCGCTTCCGCCTCTTCAAGTATGCCGCGCTGAACGAGTGAGGTGGGAAAATGATGAGTGCAAAGCGTTGAATGATGAATGAAATGCACGTTGTTTTTTATTCATCACTGATCGCTCCGCACTCATCATTTTCCCCGTCTGAGATGAGTTTTCCACCTGTGGAAAACGCCTGTTGATGAAACTTTTAGATGCCCCGAAGTTTTTTAGAGAAAGCTCTTGACAGCCTCCGAGGCTGCGCGTATAGTCCGCCTCCCGTCGCGATTCTCAAGGGAGTCGTGACCGGCGAGGGGATCGGTAAGCAGCGCGGTGACGCATTGCTTGAGGGCGACAGTTGAGCGGTTCGCAGTTGCCATTGACGCCCCACGCCGCAAGCCGAAAGGCTTGGGTTTCCGGGAGGGCTGGCAGGCTCTTTCGGGCGGCGCGGATAAAAACGCGCTCGCGCTTCGGGGAAATGATCAACCCTTGAAGTAGTGCAGTCGTTCGACGCAAGTTGAACCTCGTTTCGCCGGAACGTAGACCGGCGGTGGAGGAAAAGCCACCACAAAAAAAACCAAACGGCCCTGAATCGCTTCGGTGGTTCAAAGGGATTGAGGGTTGCGCTGATGTCACTTGTTGGCATCAGCGCAATTCTCTTTTATGGCCGCTCGCGCCCGGAAGCGCCCCCCTCCCGCCGACTCCTCGCCGCGCCTCCTACTCACCGGCCCTTAGAATTTAGACAGCCCGATTAAACATGCGCCACAACCAGTCCGCGCCGAGAGTTTTTATCCGCCCACCCACGCGCGACGACGCGGCGGAGTTCCTCGCGCTGATGCGAGCCAGCGAGGGCCTGCACCGGGGGCTGGTCTCTCCGCCCAGACAATCGCCGGACTTCGCCAGATTCCTCGAACAGAGCGACCGCCCGGACTCCGTCTGGCTGATGGTCTGCCGCAACGAGGACGAGCGGATCGTCGGGGCCTTCCACCTCAGCCAGATTTTCTACGGCAACTTCCGAAGCGCCTACATGGGCTACTACGCGGGCGGGCCTTACGCGGGGCGCGGGTACATGACCGGGGCGATGCGCCTCGTGCTCCGACACGCATTCCTGCATCTCAAGCTGCACCGCGTCGAGGCCAACATCCAGCCTGAGAACACCGCTTCAATCGCGCTGGTCAGGCGCGCGGGCTTTACGCGCGAGGGCTTCTCGCCGCGCTATCTCAAGATCGGCGGGCGCTGGCGCGACCACGAACGCTGGGCCATGCTGCGCGAAGACTGGAAGCCGGTAAGCCGTAAGCAGTGAGCAGTAAGCAGTGAGCGGTTTTCAATCTTCTGATTTGAGATTTCAACTTCCTGACTGTTCACTGCTTACTGCTCACTGCTCACTGCTTACCGCTCACTTCTTTGTGTTACCATCGCCGCCGCCTTCTGATGTATCCCTGACCGCACTTCCGCGGTCTCGACCCTGAAAATTTTTCTGGCCGCGCGCCGGGCCGGAGCGCCGATGATAGAAGCCGGACTTTTAATCTTCAGCTTGCTGTGCGCGGGCGCGCTCTGCTTCGCGCTCTTCCGCTAGGGCTCCGCGCACAGCTCGAAGCCGAGAGGCTCCGCGCGCTTGAGGCCGCGGGCGCGCAGGCCGCGACGAGTGTGGCCGGTGGCGATGCAGTCGCGGAAGGTGCGGGAGTGGAAGGTGCGGGCGCTGAAGGCATGCGGGAGGAGGAGGAGAGCGCGGCTCTCGGCGACGCGTTGGTCTCGACGGACGAAGACGGGGACGTGAACTCGCTGGCGTGGAGCATCGAAGACTATTTCAACCGCAGCTCGCACCCGAAGGAGCTGCTGCTCAACGAAAAATTCCTGAAGGGCGCGGCGCTGCTCGAAGGCCAGACGCACACGACGGGCGACGTGATGAATTACGCGCGCGGGACGTCGGTCGTCGCCTCGTGCATGGCGTTCGAGGCTTTGGCGCGGCGCGCCGCCGAACACAGGGCGGAGGGCGTGGCCGGACAGATCATCGCGTGCCTCAACGCCGTCTATCACTGGCCGCGCTACTTTGCGCTGCGCGCGCTCGACGCCAACGCCGAAGGCGCAGTCGTCGCGGAGCTGCTCGCGGGACTCGGCGCGGATTGGAGGGACTATTTCCCGCTCTCCATGCTCCGCGAGTTCGTCGAGCGCCGCGTCGCCTCGGGCGAGCGGGTCACGCCGGAGGGACTCATCGAGCACGTCGCGCGCAAAATGCTCGACGAGGAGGGGCTCGACAATCTGGCGGGCATCATTCAAGACCTCGCGGAGGCGCTCCCCGCGACGTTCGCGCCGGAGCTGAAGCGGTGGCGCGGCGAGCGCGTGGATGTCGAGTTCCTCAAGTCGTTCGGGCGCGTGTGGGAGGACGAGGCGACGGGCACGGGCGATGAAGAAACGGGCGGCAGTGGTGACGAAGGCTCGCAGCCCGACGCGGTGCTGGGGCGCGCCGCTGAGCTTGAGAGCGCGTTGAGGAGAGACCCGCCGCGCTCTTCGTTGCTGGTGGGTGAATCGGGCGTGGGGAAGACGGCGCTCGTGCGCGCGCTCGCGCGCAGGCTCCAGCAGGAGCGCTGGACGGTGTTTGAGGCGGGCGCGGCGGAAGTTCTTTCGGGTCAGCAGTACATCGGCCAGCTGGAGGGACGCGTGCAGACGCTCGTGCGGCAGCTCGGGGGCCGGCGAGTGCTGTGGGTCGTGCCGAACTTTCACGAGACGCTCTGGGCGGGCCGACACCAGTACAATCCCAACGGACTGCTCGACCTGCTGCTCCCGCACGTCGAGAGCGGCGTGTTGAAGATCGTCGGCGAAGTCCCGGCGAGCGCCTACGAACAGCTTGTGCGCCTGCGGCCCAAACTGCGGACGGCGATGCAGACCTGCCGCGTCGCGCCCCTCGGCGACGCGGAGACGATTGAACTGGGCCGACGCTGGGCCGCGCGTCACGCGACGGCCATTGCGGGGGACGAACTCGTGCGCGCGGGCGACGTGCGCCCCACCACGGCCCACGCGCAGCCGCGCGTCTCCGAGCAGACGCTGCAAGAGGCTTTCCAGCTCGCCCGGCAGTACCTCGGCGAGAGGGCCGCGCCCGGCAACCTCCTGCTCTTCCTCGAAGCGACGCGGCGGCGGCTCATGGCCGAAGACGAGGCAGGCGCGGCGGCGGCAGAGCGCCCCATGACGCTCGACGATTTGCTCGTCACGCTCTCGCAGTTGACGGGGCTTCCCGTCTCGATCCTCGACGAGCGTGAGGGGCTCGACCTCGCTCGGCTGCGCGCCTTCTTCGAGCAGCGCGTGCTGGGGCAGCCCGAGGCCGTGGAGTGCCTCGTCGAGCGCGTCGCGATGGTCAAGGCCGGACTCACCGACCCGACCCGACCGCAGGGCGTCTTCCTCTTCGTCGGCCCCACGGGGACGGGCAAGACCGAGATCGCCAAGACGCTCGCCGAGTTCCTCTTCGGCTCGCCCGAGCGGATGATCCGCCTCGACATGAGCGAGTTCCAGTTGCCCGACTCGCTCGACCGCATCCTTGGCGAGGCGTCAGAGACGAGCGACTCGACGGCGCTCGTCAACGCCATCCGCAAGCAGCCCTTCTCGGTCGTCCTCCTCGACGAGTTCGAGAAGGCGCACCCGCAGGTCTGGGATCTGTTCCTGCAAGTCTTCGACGACGGGCGACTCACGGACCGGCGCGGCAACACCGCCGACTTCCGGCACTGCGTCGTGATTATGACCTCGAACCTCGGCGCGACGCTCCCCACGGGCGCCGGCATCGGCTTCTCGCAGGAGCATGCGGAGTTCGCCGCCGGGTCGGTCGAGCGCGCCGTCATGAAGTCGTTCCGCCGCGAGTTCGTCAACCGCCTCGACCGCGTCGTCGTCTTCCGCCCGCTCGGCCTCTCGGTGATGCGCGACCTTTTGCGCAAGGAACTCGCCGACGTGCTGCGCCGCCGCGGACTTCGCTCGCGGCAGTGGGCGGTCGAGTGGGACGAGTCGGCCATCGAGTTCCTGCTCAATAAGGGCTTCACCGCCGACCTCGGCGCGCGGCCCTTGAAGCGCGCCGTCGAGCGTTACCTGCTCTCGCCGCTCGCGCTGACCATCGTCAACCACCAGTTCCCCGAAGGCGACCAGTTCCTCTTCGTGCGCTCTTCCGCCGACGGCGTGAACATCGAAGTCCAGTTCGTTGACCCGGACGCGCCTGAGCCGCCCGAGGAGGGCGCGGCCCCGGCGGACGAGTTCGCCGCTGCGCCCGCCGACGACGAGGGCCGGGAGCCGCGCGTCGAATCAATCGCGCTCGACCCGCGCGGCACGCCCGCGGAGATTCGTTTCCTGCAACTAAGGTTTCAGGAGCTGACCGCGCAGGTCGAAGCGGACGAGTGGCGCGAGCGCAAGGCCGCCGCGCTCGCCGAGACTCAAGCGGCGAGTTTCTGGACTTCGCCGGAACGCTTCAAGGTTCTGGGGCTCGCCGAATATATGGATCGCATCGAGGCGGG